>JAEDMC010000139.1 GCA_016303225.1 Kiritimatiellia bacterium | reverse complement strand
GCTCCGATAATGGGGTTGCGGGTAATGCCGCCCGCTCCGATAATGGGGTTGCGGGAAGCGCCGCAAGCCGCGATAATGAAGCTGGGGTTGAGAAGAAATCGCGGGTGTTGATCTCCACGTTTACTTCGGCGCAGGAGCGCGAGGCGTTGCGGCGGGCCTTGGCAAAGAGGCGTCCGTTGATTGCGGTGTTTCCCGCGGGCATTCCCGAGGCGCAGGAGATGGCCGAGGGGCTTGCGGTCGCCATTGGCGCGGGCGAGGCGCTGGCCATTTCGCCGCAGCCACCGGGTTCGCGCTTGAACAAGAAGATCGCTACCTGGTGCAATGAGTTTGTGCTGAAGAACGCTGATGAGATTTGGGCGGGCGACCTTGCGCCGAATGGGATGCTCGCGCAGATGTTAACGGGGCTTTATCGGAGTGTGCGGCTTTAGCCGCACAAGGAAGGGGAAGGCAATGACCACCAATACCAAAGAGCTGGGCCTGGAGGCGCTGATCGTGGCGCACCTTCGCGATGTCAATGGCTATGTCGAAGGGACAAGCGACCTCTACTCGAAGGACGAGGCGCTCGTCAAGAGCTGGCTCGAGGCGTTCCTGGTGGCGACGCAGCCGGAGAAGGTCGCCCGTTCGATGTGCCTTGCGAGCGCCTCGGAGAAGGCCAAGTTCTATTCACGGCTCTGCGAGGCGCTGGCGAAGCGCGGCGTGACGGATGTCCTGCGCAAGGGCTTTGCCTTCAACGGGACGACGTTTGACCTGTATTTCCCGCTCCCCTCCGAGCAGAATCCGAGCGCGAAGGAAGCCTACGAGAAGAATTGCTTTGGCGTCATCCGTCAGCTGCACTATTCAAAGAGCGACGCGAACGACGCGATCGACTTCGTGGTGTTCGTCAACGGACTGCCGCTCGCGACCTTCGAGCTCAAGAACCACTACACGCGGCAGACGGTCGAGAACGCGATCCGGCAGTATCAGACGGACCGCAATCCGAAGGACGTGCTGCTGAAGCCGAAGCGTTGCGCCGTGCATTTCGCCGTGGACGACAACGACGTCTACATGTGCACGGAGCTGAAGGGCGCCGAGTCGTGGTTCCTGCCGTTCAATCGCGGCGTGAATGGCGGCGCGGGCAATCCCGTCGTTCCGGGCAAGACGATGACGAGCTACCTTTGGGAAGAGGTCTTCACCAAGCCGTCGCTTTCGAACATCATCGAGAACTTCGCGCAGGTGATCGTCACCGAGGAGAAGAAGACCCGCAAGATCAAGGAGCGGGTCATCTGGCCGCGCTATCACCAGCTCGACGCGGTGCGGCGGCTCCTGGCGCAGACCGCGGTCGACCCGGTGGGGCGCAAGTTCCTGATCCAGCACTCGGCCGGATCGGGCAAGTCGAATACGATCACGTGGCTCGCGTATCAGCTGGTCCTTTTGCAGAAGCCGGACACGACGGCCAAGTTCGACTCCATCATCGTCGTCACGGACCGCATCAATCTCGACAAGCAGATTCGCGACAACATCAACGCCTTTGCGAAGCTCAAGAACCTCGTCGGCTGGGCCGATCGCGCCAATACGCTGCGTGAGCTGCTGCAGGGCGGCAAGAAGATCATCGTTTCGACGATTCACAAGTTCTCGTTCATCCTCGACGAAATCGGATCGTCGCTCAAAAACAAGAACTTCGCCATTGTGATCGACGAGGCGCATTCGAGCCAGAACGGTGAAATGGCCTCCAGTCTGGCGGCAAGCGTTTCGGGCAATGCGCAGACGTTGAACGAGGACGGCGAGCCGGAGGATACGGAGGACAAGATCCATCGTATCATCAAGGGCCGCAAGCTCGCGAAGAACGCGAACTACTACGCCTTCACCGCGACGCCGAAGAACAAGACGCTGGAGATGTTCGGCGAGGAGCAGGCGACGGCGGAGGGGCTGGCTTACGCGCCGTTCCACGAGTATACGATGAAACAGGCGATCGAGGAAAAGTTCATTCTCGACGTCGTCCGCAACTACACGCCCTACCAGTCGTATTACGAGGTCGTCAAGAAGGTCGAGGACGATCCGCAGTTTGACAAGGACAAGGCCCCGAAGCGAATCCGCGCCTACGTGGAGCGCCAGCCGGAGACGATTGAAGCGAAGAGCCGCATCATCGTCGACCACTTCTGCACGAAAGTGTTCAAGAAAATCGGCGGCAGGGCCCGGGCGATGGTCGTCACCTCGTCCATCGAGCGGGCGATCGACTTCCATCAGCACATCTCCAGGTTGCTGGAGGAGCAGGGCGGGACGTTCAAGGCGATCGTCGCCTTTACGGACAAGGAGATCGACGGGCATGTCGTGACCGAATCGTCGCTGAACGGATTTCCGTCCTCGGCGATCGAGGACAAGATCGAGGAGGAGCCGTACCGTCTCCTGATTGTCGCGGATAAGTTCCAGACCGGCTACGACCAGCCGCTGCTCCATACCATGTACGTGGACAAGGTCCTTTCCGACCTCAAGGCGGTGCAGACGCTCTCGCGGCTCAATCGGGCGCATCCGAAGAAGTTCGACACCTTCGTGCTGGACTTTGCGAACGATCCCGAGGACATCCGTGCGGCGTTTCAGCGCTACTACAAGACGACGATTTTGGCAGGAGAAAGCGACGTCAACAAGTTGAACGACCTCATCGAAACGGTCGAGCGCCAGCCGTTCTATACGGACGCGGACAAACAGCAGGTCGTCGAGCTGCGGCTTTCCGGCAAGGACGAGGACCGGCCGAAGATCGATGCGATCCTCGATGCCGTCGTCGTCCGATTCAGGGAGGAACTCAACGAGGAGGAGCAGGTCCGCGCCAAGAGCGCGATGAAGAACTTCTGCCGCATCTATCCGTTCTTTGCGGCCATCATGCCGTTCGAGAGCGCGGACTGGGAGAAGCAGTATCTCTTCTATTCGCTTCTCGTGAAAAAGCTGCCGAAGTTGAAGCGCGAGGATTTCACCGCCGGTCTCTTGGAGACGATCGACTTTGACAAGTACCGCATCCAGAAACTGGAAGAGCGTGACCTCACGCTGGAGAACGTCAACGCGACCGTTTCGCCGATTCCGGTCGGTTCCGGGGGCGGAATTCCCGAAGTCGAGTTCGATTCGCTTTCGCGCATTATCGAAGACTTCAACGCGACCTTTGGCGGCATCGACTGGAAGGACGAAGACGAGGTGCGTCGGCAGATTCAGGAGCTGCCCAGACGCATGGCGCAGGACGACAGTTTCGTCCATGCGGTCAGAAACGGCGACAGTCAGGTGGCGCAGATTCAGTTCAACGACATCATTCAGAATATCGTCGCGACGATGGGCGAGGAGAAGCTGGAGTTCATGCGGCAGTATTTCGACAATGCCGAGTTCAGGAATTTCGTCAACGAGCGGGTCTTCCGCGCCTGTGTGAAGGACATCGGCGAGAACGTCGTCCGCAAGGCGCCGACGACGGGTTGGGCGGTGCGGCCGGACGAGGAGGAAACCGACGGCGGTTATCTCGCGGCGGCGGAATCGGGAGGCGAAGATGGGGAATGATTTCAAGGCGAGAGCCGTCGAGTCGAAGCCGCGGGAGCGGATTGAGCAGGCCGGCACGGCGTCCGTGGCCAGCGGCGCGGAACTTTTGGCCGTCATTCTCAAGACCGGAAGTGCCGGTTGCGACGTGATGGAGCTTTCTCGACGACTCATCGACGCTTTCGGAGGCGTCGAAACGCTGGTGAAAACCGACTTTAATGCGCTCAAAAGCGGAATCGCCGCGCACAATCTGCGATGTCCGGAGCGCAAGATTCTCGGTCTCGGGCGGGTCAAGATCCTGGAGTTGACCGCGGCGTTTGAGCTGGCGCGGCGCGGGTATGCCGCGCGGCAGACACCCGTTTCGGCGGTGGCGTCGTCTGCCGACGCGGCCGGACTCTTCCGCCGGATGCTGCCGGCCGGCGAACGGCAGGAGAAATTCTGGGCGCTGCCGCTCGACGCGAAGCGGCGACCGCTTTCGGAGCCGCAGCTCATTGCGGTCGGCACGGTAAACGGAGTGGGGATTCATCCTCGGGACGTCTTCTCGATCGCCGTGCGCTGGAATGCGCATTCGATCGTCGTGGCCCACAATCATCCCTCCGGCAGCTCGCTGCCCTCGAAGCGCGACGTCGATCTCACCTGGGGCCTCTACGGCGCGGGGAAAATGATGGGCATCGCACTCGTCGATCACATCATCATCACGGAACAATCGCACTACAGCTTCGCCGACAACGGGCGGCTCTGTAATAAGGTGTAGCCTGTCGTTTGGGTTGCGCGCCGGGGGCGTCGTCGAAGGCTCTCTCCGCGGAGGTCCACCTTGTGGCTCATTTTAGGCAAGACTAACTTCCCGTGGGTTTGGTATAATTTGCACACATGAACACCATTATCTCGAAGCGTCAGCTTTCTGACAACGTATTCCAGATGGAACTTGAGGCCCCGCTCATCGCCAACGAGCGTAAGCCCGGCCAGTTCATCATCCTCATGATCGACGAGAAGCTCGGCGAGCGCATCCCGCTCACGATCGCGGACGCCGACAAGGAGAAGGGCACCATCACGATCATCTTCCAGACCGTGGGCGCCACCACCCTGAAGCTCGCGAAGATGAACGCGGGCGACAAGCTCGCCGCCCTGCTCGGCCCGCTGGGCCGTCCCACGGACCTCCGCGGCGCGAACGGCACGAAGCCCGGCCGCGTCGTGTGCGTCGGTGGCGGCATCGGCGTGGCGCCGATGCACCCGATCGCCCAGGCCCTCAAGGCCCTCGGCAACGAGGTGACGATCATCATGGGCGCGCGCAACAAGGATCTCTTCGTCATGGAGGAAGAGATGCGCAAGATCGCCGGCGACAAGCTGATTCTCATGACCGACGACGGCAGCTCGGGCCGCAAGGGCCTGGTCACGGAGCCTCTGAAGGAGCTCTGCGAGGCGGGCGCGGTCGACGAGGTCATCGCGATCGGGCCGCCGATCATGATGAAGTTCTGCGCGCTCACCACGAAGCCCTACAACGTCAAGACGGTCGTGTCGCTCAACACGATCATGATCGACGGCACGGGCATGTGCGGCGGCTGCCGCGTCGCGGTCGGCGGCGAGACGAAGTTCGTCTGCGTCGACGGTCCGGAGTTCGACGCCCACCAGGTCGACTGGGACCTCATGCTCAAGCGCATGGGCGCGTTCAAGCCGCTCGAGGCGAAGGCCCGCGAGCACGTCTGCAATCTTACCAAGGGAATCTAAGCAATGACGCCGAAAGAAAGAATGGCGATCCCGCCCCAGGCGATGCCCGAGCAGGACGCGGTCGAGCGCGCCCACAACATGAAGGAAGTCGCCCTCGGCTACACGGCCGAGATGGCGAAGTGCGAAGCCAGCCGCTGCATGCAGTGCCCGACGAAGCCGTGCATGCAGGGCTGCCCGGTAGCGATCAACATCCCGGGCTTCCTCGCGAAGGCCGCGGAGGGCGATTTCGCCGGCGCGCTCAAGATCATCAAGAGCACGTCCCTGCTGCCGGCCGTCTGCGGCCGCGTCTGCCCGCAGGAGAAGCAGTGCCAGAAGTTCTGCACGATGGGCAAGCTGCTCAAGGACGTCGACAAGTCCGTCGCGATCGGCCGCGTCGAGCGCTTCTGCGCCGACCTCGCCCGCGAGAGCAACTCCGAGGAGCCCGTGACCTGCGCGCCCAAGACGGGCAAGAAGGTCGCCGTGATCGGCTCCGGCCCCGCGTCCATCACCGCCGCCGCCGACTGCGCCAAGGCCGGCCACGACGTGACGATGTTCGAGGCGTTCCACAAGTGCGGCGGCGTGCTCGTGTACGGCATTCCGGAGTTCCGTCTCCCGAAGGCCATCGTGCAGCACGAAGTCGAGGGCCTGCAGAAGATCGGCGTCAAGATCGAGACGAACTACTGCGTCGGCCGCACGCGCAAGGTCGCGGACCTGATCGCGAAGGACGGCTTCGACGCCGTGTTCGTGGGCACGGGCGCCGGCCTGCCGAAGTTCATGGGCATTCCGGGCGAGAACCTCAACGGCGTCTTCTCCGCCAACGAGTACCTCACGCGCGCCAACCTCATGAAGGCGTACCTCGAGGGCGAGGCCGACACGCCGTTCTGGCACGGAAAGAAGGTCGCGGTCCTCGGCGGCGGCAACGTCGCGATGGACGCCTCCCGCATGGCGCTCCGCCTCGGCGCGGAGAAGGTCTACCTCATCTACCGCCGCTCCCTCGAGGAGATGCCGGCGCGTAAGGAGGAAGTCCACCACGCGAAGCAGGAGGGCGTCGAGTTCCACATGCTCGAGAACGCCAAGCAGATCCTCGGCGACGAGAACGGCAACGTCAAGGGCGTCGAGTGCCTCAAGTACGAGCTCGGCGAACCGGACGCCTCCGGCCGCCGCAGCCCGGTCGCGGTCGCCGGCAGCGAGTTCGTGCTCGACGCCGACACCGTGGTCGTCGCGGTCGGCAACGCGTCCAACCCGCTCATCCCGGCGACGACGGACGGCCTCGAGGTCAACAAGCGCGGCAACATCGTCGTCAACCCCGAGACGAACATGACGTCCATCCCCGGCGTGTTCGCCGGCGGCGACATCGTGCTCGGCGCCGCGACGGTCATCCTCGCCATGGGCGAGGGCCGCCGCGCGGCCGCGGGCATCAACGCGTACCTCGCGTCCAAGTAAGTCGGACCCCATCCGACCCGAGACGCCTCCGGCCCTCCGGCCGGGGGCGTCTTCGTGCTTCCGCACGCCTATCTTAGAGTAGACTAATTCCTTCTTTTCTGATATCTTGTTATCTAATCACTTGCGGGTGGGAGACCCCTTTCTAGACAAGAGGAAAACAACACATGTGCACGAAATCGAATGCCGTGCCTTTCAAGGGCACTCCGGAGCAGGAAGCCGAGCTCAAGAAGGCGATTGCCGAGCTTAAGGACCAGCGCGGCGCGCTGATGCCGATCATGCAGAAGGCCCAGGCCATCTACGGCTACCTCCCCTACGAGGTCCAGAAGATGATCGCGGACGAGACGGGCACGCCGATCGAGAAGATCTACGGCGTCGCGACGTTCTACGCGCAGTTCACGCTCAACCCGAAGGGCAAGTACCGCATCTCGGTCTGCCTCGGCACGGCCTGCTACGTCAAGGGCGGCGACAAGATCTGGGACGCGCTCCGCAAGAAGCTCGGCATCAACGAGGGCGAGTGCACGTCCGACGGCCGTTTCTCGCTGGACTCCTGCCGCTGCATCGGCGCGTGTGGCATGGCGCCCGTGATGATGATCAACGACGACGTCTACGGTCGTCTGACGGTCGACCAGCTCGACAGCATTCTCGAAAAGTACAACTGAGGAGAGCGGCAAGATGAAGACGCTTGAAGATTTGATGAAGGTCAAGGAAGCCGCGCTCGCCGAGATGGCGAAGAAGACGCGCGTGCTGGTCTGCTGCGGCGGCTGCACGTCCTCCGGCTCCCTCAAGGTGACGGCCAAGTTCGAGGAGGAGATCGCGAAGGCCGGTCTCGCCGAGAAGGTCACGGTCGTGAAGACGGGCTGCATGGGCCTCTGCTCGCAGGGCCCGATCGTCGTCGTCCAGCCGGGCAACGTGTTCTACGCCCAGATCAACGAGGAGCAGGTCTCCAGGATCGTGCAGCAGCACCTCGTCGGCGGCGAGCCGGTCAAGGAGCTCCTCTATCCCGAGACGGTGAAGGATCCGGAGAAGATCCTCGCGCTCGCCGAGACGAACTTCTACAAGAAGCAGATGCACCTCGCGCTCCGCAACTGCGGCAAGATCTCCCCGCTGCACATCGAGGAGTACATCGCGAAGGACGGCTACGAGGCCCTCTGGCGCTGCCTGAACGAGAAGAAGCCCGAGGACATCGTCCAGACGATGATCGACTCCGGCCTCCGCGGCCGCGGCGGCGCGGGCTTCCCGACCGGCAAGAAGTGGCTGCTCGCGGCCCAGCAGAAGGAGACGCCGAAGTACGTGCTCTGCAACGCCGACGAGGGCGACCCGGGCGCGTTCATGGACCGCTCCGTGCTCGAG
>JAEDMC010000138.1 GCA_016303225.1 Kiritimatiellia bacterium | reverse complement strand
CTCCAGAATCAATCGCTTCTCTACAATGATGTCCGCCTGATAATTCCCAACACGAACACCATGATAGTCAACTGCGATTGGCACTTCCTTTTCGGCCATGATTCCACTGGCCTTCAATTCAACCATCAACGCATTCTTATACACTTCTTCCAAATAGCCAGGTCCGAAATGCGCATGCACGCGCATTGCCGCCCCTATCACGGCATAGCTCAGTTCTTTTCCATCCACCTCTAGACCCTCCTTCCACTCGCCTCAATCCTGTCAATCCTGTTAATCCTGTCAAACCCTCACTCCACATGTTCCGCCCCAGCCTGCGGCTCAACCGTTTCGACGAGCTGGTTGGCCTGGTAGTGCCACATGGCGGGCAGGGCTTCGTAGATCGTTTCGGATTCGCCGACCGATTCGTCGGCAGAGGGACGCACCTTGCGCAGGAAGCGGTAGCGCTCGAGGGACGGCATGATCTCGCGCAGGATCTGGCGGACCTTCTCGTCCGTATAGGCGTCGGTCTTGTCCGGGAAGAGCTGACGGAACCGCAAAGCCGAATATTCAAGCCAGTCGCCGAAAAGGAACTTGAGGTTTTCGCGATCCTCAGTCGTCACGCCCTGCTCACGCGCCTCGCGTTCGAAGAATTCAAGGAGCAAGAGGAAACCGATGCAGGCGTCGCGGCGCGTGAAGCCGAAGAGATCGCGGTTCGCCTGGGTGATCGCCTCGTTGTACCATTTCGGCTTGTAGAGGCGAATGCATTTCGCGTCCATCACCAGCGTCCAACCGAACATCTTCTCGAAGAACGCGGCAAACGCCTGACGGTACCGCATCACAGTCAGGAACGCCCGCTCGTCATCCGTCTTGTAGAAATACGGCGACTCCAAGAGGATATTAAGCGCCGCCCGCACCAGCTGCGACGTCGCATCCCCCTTTTCAATCAGAGCTTCGAGTTTCATTTGGGATCCTTCTCTTGATACACACGGAGGGTCAGGTCTTCGAAGGCGAGGGCGCCTTCGGGGGTGGCGACTTCGACGGGGGCGGATTCGGGGCGGCCTTCGACGCCGAGATAGCGACGGGCCTTGGCACCGTTTCCGAGACGGACGCTTTCGATGAGCTGGACGAGTCCGCGGCAGTCGTCGAAGGACGCGTACTGTCCGGCGCTCAGGCGGACGGATTCGTTCGCGGACGGCGAGATGCCGCGTGCCTTCATCCACTCCTTGAGCCGGTCGCCGCGTGCCTGGTCAATCGAGAGGACGTCCGCCTTCTCACCGACCTTCCGCGGTGTGATCCAAGTGACGATGCGCTCGCGCTTCTTGCGCTCGACGAGTTTCGGAAGCGGATGCTTTGCCTTCTCGCCGTCGGGACTGATCTGCGCGTCGCCGCGGAGCGAGGCCGTCTCGAGAAGCCGTCGCATCCAGTTCGACGGCACCTCGTCTTCCGCCAGAAGCGCAAATTCCTTGAGCCGAGCCCCCAGGTCCTCGAGCCGGTGATTGCGCCGTTCGAGTTCGCGCAGACGCGCATTCAACTTGCCCCAGACGCGACGCGCCGAGTCCGTCACGCGCGACATCAGCGAAACGAGACTGCCCTCGGGCGCATAGAAGGCCGTGGCATCCGCGAGAATGCGGAACGGATCTGGAACGCGAACGGACGAGATGTGCGTGAAGCGCGCGGCCTCGGTGCGGAGCCGCTCGACGCAGGCGGTCCAGCGTCCGACATGGGATGCCTTGCCGAGTTCCAGGAGGTCCGTCACAATCTCCTCGCGCAGGACGCCGAAGCGCCGTCCGAACCGCTCGAGGAAGACACCGAGCTCGCCGACGATCGCCTTCGCCTCGTCCGGCTTGAAGACCGTGCCGAACGCGAGGAGGCGCAGATTCAGGACCTGCAGCGTCTTCGCCGTCGCCTCGACATACAGGCGCAGCTGCTCGACGCGATAGAGGATGTCGCCGGCCGATTCGTAGTCGACCTTCTCCGGATCGACCGTCCGCAGCTTGCGCCGCAGCTCGTGGAGAAGCGAGCACTGCATGTCGAGAAGGTTTCCGGTGATGTCCGCGCCTTCGGGGGAGAGGTCCTTCGCATGGCGGTCCTCGAGCCAGCCGACGAAGGCAATCGCGTCATCCTCCAGCCGATAGCGGAACTTGTCCCGCCGCTTGTCCCGATAGCCGCGCAGACGCTCCTTCTCAATCCGTTCGGTGAGAAGCTTCCAGTCCTTCAGCTGGCGGACGGACGCCTTGAACTGCTGTTCGGCGTCCGGCGAGGCGTCTTCGCCGCAGACCTCGCGCAGGACGGACTCATGCAGCGGCTCGGGTTCGTGTCCCTCGCGCAGTTTGGCGAACGCGCGCAGAATCGCCACGTATTCGGCCGCACGGTCGCTGGCGAGGAGGTTGCCGAGCGTGACCGCGCGCTTCGACAGCCAGACCGCAGATTCGGCGACCAGGGCCGAGTCAATCAGCGGCGTCGAAACCGTCATCGCGACCGGTTCGGACGAAACGCCCGCCGCCGCAAAGAGGTCCCCCGTCACATTCTCGTTCTTACATCTCATAAACGACATGCGCATTCTTCATGCCGCCATTATAGCACAAAGCAAGGCCGTTGCGGGAGACGGGCGCATCTCGGGTGCGATTGTAAACTGTTGACCGCCCGACGCGTGAAACCTCGCATCCGACCGCCGCTCCGGTCCGGGGAGCTGCCGCTCGGTTTCGTCGCTCGAACCGCACTGTCCCAGCCAAGGACTCCGAGGGTCAGACCATAATGGTGGGGTAAAAGTGGTGGGGTTAGGCACGGACCACCGCCTTTCCCTTGCGCAAAATCCTATACTGCTTGCCGGGCAGATAGCGATTCTTTTCGCCTCCAGCAGACTCCGAGGGTGTGACCCTCGAAGCCCCTTTCAAGCCTCGGGTCGGCATCATGCGCTCAACACGCGGCACTTGATCGCCGCGACCGCCGCGCCGAAGCGTTGGCATTCCTGGCAGTCCTGCGGTAGAATTGCCCGCAGGACCGCCACCCAGAATGCGATGCGTCAGGATCTTGACCTTCGAGTCCAGCGGAATGTAAGGCCCGCCAGATGGTCATTCGACACGAAGCCGACGCCAATAGAGTCAAAGTCTTTCACGCATCAAATTATACTACAATCAGCATAAGAGAAGCGTGAAAAACTTTGAGAAGACATGAGAAGTTTGAGAAATCTCGTTACTTCATCATCGCCGCAGCGACCTTCTTGAACGCCTTGACGTCAGCCTCGATGTGGGCGAGGGTGTAGGTCGGATGCGTCCAGAACGAAATCGTGGAATCGGCAAGCGAGTTCGCCACCTTGCAGTTGAACTTGGTGTAGTCGATCTTGCGGTGCGCCGGATCCTTGAACGGATAGCGGCGGCTGCCGAAGCCCTTCTGCTTGGCGAACGCCTCTTCCTTGTACATCTCGGGCCACAGCACCGAATAGGCGCACGCGCCCTCGGCCTGGACAGCCGCAATGAACTCCTTCATCGTGCACTTGAGCTTCGAGGTGTCGATGACGAACGGGACGAGCCAGAACGAGTTCTGACGGTCCTTCGTGTCAACCGGCGCGTACTTGACGAGCGGATGCCCGGCGAGGCCCTTGATGAGCGCCTTGCCGAGTTTCTTGCGCTGCGGCAGGTTCCACTTGTCAAAGCGCTGCAGCTCGCCAAGGCCGATCGCCGACTGGATCTCCGTCATGCGGAAGTTGTAGCCGACGCGACGGTGGATGTAGAGCTGCTTGCCCTCCATCTGCAGGAGGTTGAGCTTCGCCTTGACGTCATAGCCGTGGTCACGCACCGAGCGGATCTCCCACGCGAGGTCGTCGTCGTTGCAGCACACCATGCCGCCCTCGCCACCCGTCGTGAAGTGCTTGGACTGGCAGAACGAGAAGCAGCCGACCGTGCCGATCGTGCCGGCCTTCTTGCCCTTGTAGACGCCGCCGAAGCACTGCGCGCAGTCCTCAATCACGTAGAGCTTGTGCTTCTTCGCGATCTTCATGATCGGATCCATGTCAGCAACCATGCCGTAGAGATGGACGACCACGATCGCCTTCGTGCGCTTGGTGATGAGCGGCTCGATTTTCTTGGGGTCGAGGAGATGATCCGTGCCCGTGTCGCAGAAGACCGGGAGCGCACCGGCCTGCAGCGCGCAGAAGGAGGACGCGATGAACGAATAGGACGTGCAGATCACCTCGTCGCCCGAGCCGATGCCGAGCGCCGTCAGCGCAACGTGCAGCGCCGCCGTGCCGTTCGAGACCGAAACCGCGTTCTTGACGCCGAGCCACTTCGCCCACGCCGCCTCGAACTGCATGCCGACCGGACCCGTCCAGTAGTTCACCTTGCCGGAGTGGAGGATGTCGAGGACCTTCTTGTCCGTCTTCTTGTCAAACTGCGGCCAGGCGGGGAACCCCTTCGTCCAGACCTTCTTGCCACCGTTGATCGCGAGCTCCGCGCACGCGCATTCCTTCTTGCAAGCCTTTTTGGTTGCCATGTCTATTTACTCCTGTGTTTGTGTGACGTTCCTGACATCGTGCCTCGGAGGTTCTCTCCCGTGCTTCCTGACGCAGAAGTTGATGTCTAGATTATACCAACACTCGGCGCAAAAATCAATGCGACGGCGCGATGTCGTCCAGCTCCCCGAGACAGGCGGCGCGCTCGATGCGATTGCCCTTGCGGCTTTCGAGACGGACATGAAGGTCGATGAGGTTCTTCGCGGCCTTGGCAATCGTCTGCGCGCCGGGCGCGTCGACAAGGACCTTACGCGCATCGTCATACCTGGACTGCACGTCCTGCAGCGTCTTGCCCATCCCCTCGAAGGTCGTGAGGAACGCGTTCATCCGCGTCAGGAGCTCGCGCGCCGTATTGACGATCTTCTCCTGGTTGCGCGCCTCCTTCTCGTGCTGCCAGGCCAGATAGACGAGCCGGAGATAGGCCAGCAGCGTCAGGGGCGTCACGAGGACGACATTGTTGTCCGCGGCAAACTTCCAGAGCGACGGCTCGGCCTTGAGCGCCTCCAACAGCGGGGCCTCGTAGCCGACGAACATCGCCGTCACCGGAAGATAATTGCGATCCTTGTGCTCGTTCGAAAACACCTGGGGATATTTCTTCTTCGCGAGCTGATCGATCTTCTCTCGGACCCGGGCGACATGATCGGCCAGCTTTGTCTTTCGCGTCTCCTCGTCCTTCGCCTCGACATACTGGAAATAGGACGTGAGAACGACCTTGCTGTCGATGATGAGCCAGCGGTTCTCCGTGTCGCAGACCTGGGCGTCGGGGCGGTCGGATGCCGTCCCCGTCTGCAAGAAGAAATTAACCCCCTCCTCAAGACCGGCCTGGCGGAGCTTCTCGGCAAGGATCTCCTCTCCCTTGCGGCCCTGAAAGCCGGAGTTCGACGAAAGCGCTTCGCTGACCCCGGCCAGCTCCTTCGCGACGTCACTGATGCGGCCGACGTCCTTGCCGATCGACTCGGCCAGCTTCGCATGCTCCGTCTGCGTCTTCTCCGTCGCGGAGCGAAGGGTCTCGAGCTGTTCGCGGAGTGGCTTCAAAACACCCTCCAGCTGCTCGGAATTCCGCTTCGTCAGGTCACCGCTCTGCGCCTTGAGCGTCTGCGCGGCAAGATTCGCAAACTGCTCCTGCAGCGTCTTGACCGCTGCAGCGAACGACTTCTCCTTCTCCTGCAGGAATCGCTCGATTTCGGAATTCTTCTCGGCAATCAGCCGTTCGCAATTGGCCGTCCTTTCCACGAGCGCATCGGCACAGGCCTTGTCCTTCGCGTCAAGCAGCCTCTGACAGGTCTGCTCCTTCTCGCGCAGGCGCATCTCGAAGCTCTCGCATTCCATCTTCGCCGCCTGCTGCAGCCTTTCAAGCTGCAGCTTGATCTCGCCCGGCTCGGCTTTGGCCTTTTGCCAGAGACAAACCACGACGGCAAAACCGACCAACAGCAGTGCACAAAGCCCAACCAGCAAGCAAACGACCAAGCTCATACTCACCACTTGCCCAGAAGTTCGTAAAGACGGTGACCGCCGTTCCAGTTGCCGGCGTCGTGTCCCGCGATCGGATTGAGCCAGAGCGTCTTCTTCACCCCAGCCGGAATGTTGTGGTAGGCGGCGATGACGCCGTCCGGATTGCACAGCGTGTCGCGGAAGCCCGTGCCGATCGTCACCTCCTGGCCGGGACGGTACAGCGCGCAGAAGTTGACCGTGTCGAAATAGCGCAGCGTCTCCAGCCACTTGCGCTTGTCGGTGGGGACCTGTCCGTTCGCGTCGTACTCCCAGAAGTGCGGATAGCCGTTCGTGCGCCCGACCAGCCGTCCGTTGTGGTCGCAGCACGCCGGGACGCAAGAACAGACGAAGGTGACGTCCGGATCGAGCGCGCCGACGATCAGCACCTGCCCCCCGCCGAAAGACTCGCCGTTGAGGATAAGATCCTTGCCGTTCCACTCGGGCAACGACTTGCCCCATTGCACCGCCCGCAGATGCCGCACGATGATCCACTTGTACATGGCGTTCTTCGGATCGTCGATTCCCCGAGTCGGATAGTTGTCGATGTCGCTCGCGTTGTAGCCCTTCTCGCGATAGCCCTTCTCGTCCAGTCCGTTCGGAATACCGAACTTGTTCACCTGAATGGCGATCGCCACCTCGCCGTAGTGGTCGCTCCGGTAGGCCGAGACGTCGCCCGCGCCGTTGAAGCCGACGTAAAGCGGCAACGACTTCGGCTTCGCGCCGATCGGCATCGAGATGTAGCCCGTCGTCGGACGCGGACCCGTGCACGTCACCTCGAACTCCCACGTGCGCACCTTGTCCTTCAGGCTCTTCTGCGCCTCGACCTCCGTGAGCTTCGCCTGGATCGGCAATTTTCCGAGCGCGGCGATCTCCGCGTCCCAGAACGCCCTGAAGTCGTCCGGCGCAGACGCAGACGCCCGAATGTTCTCGCCGTCGTACATCGCGCCCGCACTCGACCGCGTCACCGGCAGGCCGTCCGTGACGAAGACCCAGCCCGGACGGTCGGGACACTCCACCGTGAGGATCGCCTCGCCCTTCGCGTCCAGCTTCACGGGCGTCTTCTTCTTGCGCCAGTCGCCCGGCACCTCGACCGACACCTCGACCATGCGGTTCGTCACCGCCGTGCCGAGTTCCGTCGCGGTAATGCGAAACTGGGGACGCTCCCCCTTCGCGTAACTCGCCAGCCGCGACGACACCGGCGTCCGGTTGAAGACGACCTCGCAGCCGTTATGCGGCACGTTCTCGACCTTAACCTGCACCGCCGCATCAGCCGTCGTACCCGCGACCAGACCCAGAACTCCGCTCAAAAAAACCTTTTTCAGACATCCCGTCATATCACGCCTCACGTTTCAATGATCACATAAGTGAAGTTGTCCGGCGCACCATTGCGCACAATCACATCGCTCAGCCGCCTTGACGCGGACTTGAGGCCGCGCTCGACCGTCAGGATCTCGCCGACCAGCGAATCGGAGACGACGTCGTGGACACCGTCCGAGCAGATGAGATACCGGTCGTCCGGAGCCACGTCGACCTTGCGCCAGTCGCCGGCGACATTCTTGTCGACGCCGATTGCGCGCGTAAGAATATGCGAAAGCGGATTCGTCCGGCTCTTCAGGCTGACCGCCTGGCGTCCCGTCGCAAATGCGCTGAGCTGTCCGCCAACCGTATGATCGTGCGTCAGCAGTTCCGCCGAACCGCCGCGCACGCGGTAGACGCGACTGTCCCCGATGTGGCAGATCGCCGCACGACGACCGTTCTCCGGATCAATCAGCAGCACCGCCAGCGTCGAGCCCATCTGCCGGAACCGCTTCTCCTCCGCATACGCGAGAATGCGCGCGTTCGCCGCGCCGATCGCCACATCCACCGCCCGCATGCGGGCGGCGAAATCCGTCGCGGACGCCACGGCCTTCTCGAGCTCCTCGCAGACAAAGCGGCTGGCGGTTCCTCCTTCCGATCCGCCGCCCATTCCGTCCGCAACGCAAAAGACCGTCTTTGCCGGATCAACGAAAAAAGAGTCCTGATTGTCCTTCCGGACCAAGCCCCGCTCATTCGCCGTCACGCAGGCGACTTTGAGGTTCGTTCTCGTCCGGAAGCCGAACATCCGCGCATTCAGTTAAACATGAACTCGACGACGTCGCCGTCCTTCATCTCGTATTCCTTGCCCTCCGGAC
>JAEDMC010000137.1 GCA_016303225.1 Kiritimatiellia bacterium | reverse complement strand
GCCGACATTTCCAACCTCAAAGTGATGGCGTGAATATGTATCGCCATATCAATGTCGAAGATTTTTAGGTAGGACTTCGTTCTGAATTAACACAATCTAAACAATCATTTGCTATAATTTCCCCCATGAGTGGAAAGAAGATACTCGTTGTGGAGGACGACCCGTCGATTCGTCGGGTGATTGCGCTTGCGCTCAAGAGCGGGGGATACGCGGACGTCCAGGAGGTCGAATCGGGAGATGTGGCCGTGGAGGTTGCTTTCGAGAAGCGACCGGATCTCGTCCTCCTGGACCTGATGCTTCCCGGCCTTGACGGCCTTGACGTCTGCCGCCAGTTGCGGTCGAATCCGGAGACGGCTGCCGTCGCCATCGTCATGCTGACGGCCAGGGGCTCGGAGCATGACATCGTCGCCGGACTCGATGCCGGGGCGAACGACTATGTGACCAAGCCGTTTTCGAAGGAGGTGCTGCTCGCGCGGATCCGCGCCGCGTTGCGCAAGGACACGGCCTGCGCTGCCGACCGGGTGTCTCTCGACGGACTTGTCCTTGACGATGTGACGCATCGCGTGACGTTGCAGGACGAGGAACTCAGGCTGACGCTGACGGAATACCGCATTCTCGAGCTTCTCCTGCGCAATCCGGGGCGGGTCTTCAATCGTTCGCACATCATCGACCGCATCTCCGGCGGCGAGAAGATCGTCACCGAGCGTACGATCGACGTGCAGGTCTTCGGCCTTCGCCGCAAACTCGGCACCTGGTCGCGACATCTTGAAACGATAAGAGGCGTCGGATATCGGCTGGACGAACGTGGCGGCAAAGGTTGATCGGAGTTGGCTGGCAGCCGTTGCGGCTGCCGTCTGCATTGCGGGATTCACGGCCTTGCTGTGCATCGTGGTCCGCAGTTTCCGTCTGGCGATTTCGGACATCGCCGAGTCAGAGACGCGGGTGACTGTTGTCAATGCGGACGGCTCCGTCTTCTACGATACGGGCGACGCGGTGGCTAACCATGCGGGCCGCGAAGAGGTCGCGCGAGCCTTTGCAGACGGACGCGGAACGTCCTTGCGCCATTCCGACACCATGAAGCGCGATTTTCTCTACTGTGCCCGCCGTGTTGGAGATCGCGTCGTGCGCTTGGCCATTCCCTCTACCGGCGTCCGGCGGTCGGAACGCCTGGCCTGGACGGGCGTGGCGGTGGCGGGCGTCCTCGGGGCGTGTGTCGTCATGCTCGTGTTCGTCCTGACGCGTCGGCTGACTGTCCGACTTGACGAACAGGAAAAGAGACTTGAGGTCGCTGCTGCGAATGAGACCTTCCGCCGCGAGTTTACGGCGAACGTGACACATGAGCTCAAAAGCCCGCTTACGGCGATTCTCGGGGCCGTCGAGATGCTGGGAGACGGCTCCCAGCTGTCGGAGAAGGAGCGCGCGGACCTTCTCGGAATCATCAGCGGCGAGAGCGGGAGGCTGGGCAGGCTGGTCGGCGACGTGCTGTCACTGGCGCAGATAGAGCGGGAGGAGGACGAAAACGTCGGAAGTTTCGAGGCCGTATCGCTTGACGATCTCGTCGCCTCCGTGGTTGACTTGGAGCAGAACAAGGCCGCCGGACAGGTCCGCATCGAGATCACGCGGAACGACGCCGCCTCGGTGAAAGGCGATGCCTGTCGGCTCGAGGAGGTGTTGCAGAATCTTATCGCCAATGCCTTGCGTTATTCGGGAACGGACCGCATTGAAGTCGCCTCCGTCGCGTCCCGTGACAAGGTGACGGTGACCGTCTGCGATTTCGGCATCGGCATCGCGGAGCACCATCTGCCGCACCTGTTCGAGCGGTTCTACCGCGTGAACAAGTCCCGCAGCCGCACGTTGGGCGGAACCGGGCTCGGCCTCGCGATCGTCAAGCACATCGTGCGCCTGCATGGCGGAGATGTTTTCGTCAGCTCGCGTCCGGGCGTCAAGACGACGTTCGGCTTTACACTGCCAATCATCGGAGACAAGGCATGAAATCACCTAAGGAAACGGCGCTTGAGGAAAAGGTCCTGCGTCAGCTTGCCGGACACCCGTTCTCGGAGGAGTTGGCGAGGGTCCTGTTTGCGGATGAAGAGACGCAGCACATCCAGGAATATGCGAACGTCGTGTCAATCCGCCGCCTCGGATTCAACGATCACGGTCCCGTCCACATGCGGCAAGTCGCCTACAACGCGATCAAGGCTCTCGTCATTCTCCATGGGGCGGGGGTGAAGACAGCTCTAGAGCAAGACGGAGCCGGGTGCTTCGAGGACAGTCTTGCGTCAGTTCTGCTCTCGGGTTTCCTTCATGACCTCGGCATGTCCGTCGGGCGGGAGCGACACGAACAGACCTCGGCCATGCTGGCCTTGCCGATCATCGACCGCATCCTGCTGGCGCTGCTGCCGGATGACATGAAGCGGCGCGTGGTCATACGCTCGATGGCGCTGGAAGGCATTCTCGGACACATGGGCACGACGCGGATACATTCGCTTGAGGCCGGGCTGATCCTGGTCGGCGACGGCTGCGACATGACGAAGGGCCGGGCGCGCATCTCGATGGTGCTCTCGGACCGACCGCATGTCGGCGACATTCACAAGTATTCGGCCAATGCCATTCTTCGCGTCAGGATTCTGCCTGGAGATCAAAAGCCCATGCGGATCGACGTCGAGATGGAGGCCGACGTCGGGTTCTTTCAGGTCGAGGAGGTGCTGATGCAGAAACTGTCGATGAGTCCCGCGCAGTCACTGGTCGAGCTGTACGCCGGAGTTTCCGGACAGGACCGCAAGCGTTATCTTTGACGGACGGCGCGTCATCCTGCATTTGGGTGGATGACGTTTGGGGTTGCCTGCCGAAATGAAGGGGGCAACATGGACAAGAACGATCGTACTCGGTCAAGACCGCGCGAGCGGTGTTGACTGACCGAGTACACGCAATACATACTTGACCGGCGGCGTTTCGCGGCAGCACGATTCGGGCGCGAAAACCGGCGGCGACTTTTAACCAATATTTAATTTCCCGCTAACCTGCCGCTAATATCACTTTGTCAGAATATGCGGCACATGAAAGGAACAATTAGAATGAAACATACCAATCTCGCATTTGCGGCTCTCGCAGCCGCCATAATTTCGACCGGATGCAACCGCGGCTTTGACCCGGACAGTGAAATCGGTTTGGTCAGTCGTGAAGACGGTTCGGGCACGCGCAGCGCGTTTGTCGAACTGACGGGCGTGCAGCGCAAGGCCGCTAACGGCAAGAAAATCGACGAAACCTCCCCCGCGACAATGGTTGCCAGCTCCACCGCCGTGGCTCTCACGACCGTTGCAAGCGATCCGTCCGCAATCGGCTATCTGTCGCTGGGTTCCGTGAACGACACGGTCAAGATTCTGCTCATCGATGGCGTTGCCCCCACGCGCGAAGAGATTGCCGCGGGCAAATACGCGCTCGTACATCCATTCAATGTAGTCTGCCGCGAAGGCGTCGACAACCTCAAGCCCGCCGCGCGCGATTTCCTCGACTGGATCTTGAGCGCCGAAGGACAGAAGATCGTTGAACAGGCTGGCTATCTCAAGGTCGGCTCGACGCCGCCCTACACTGGCAAGAATGGCGTGTCGGGCAAGGTGGTTTGCTCGGGATCTTCGAGCGTGACGCCCTGCATGGAGAAACTCAAGGAAGCCTACGAGAAAACCCACCCGCAGGTTTCGGTCGAGGTCCAGCAAAGCGACTCGTCCACCGGCGTCAGCGATGCCAAGGATGGCGTCTGCGACCTGGGCATGGCCAGCCGGGCGCTCAAGACCAGCGAAAAGAACTCCGGACTCGTTGCCGTGGCAATCGCGCTGGACGGACTGGCGGTGGTCGTCAATCCCGCCAACCCGATCGTCTCCATCTCGAAGGAGTCGTTGCGCGCTGCCTACACCGGCAAAATAACCCGCTGGAACGAAGTCAAGTAACCGTCCGCGAAGGAAATCGCGATGGAACGCACCTTCAAAATCGTTTTCACCGCCGCGGCGGCACTCGCCATCGCCGCCGTCGGCACGATATGCCTCTTCCTGATAGTCGAAGGAACGCCGGCATTCGGCAAAATCGGTCTGTGGCGTTTCCTCGCCGGCTGCTCGTGGCGGCCGGGCGAGGGCAGCTTCGGAATTCTGCCAATGCTCGCAGGCTCGGCGGCGGTCACCGCCGGAGCGGTGGTTCTGGGAGTTCCGGTGGGCATCCTCACGGCCGTGTTCCTCGCCGCGTTCAGTCCGCGCAACATCGAGTGCGCGGTGCGTCCGGCGGTGACGCTGATGGCGGGCATACCCAGCGTCGTGTACGGATTCTTCGGCATGATGACAATCGTCCCGATAGTCAGATCGCTCTTTGGCGGACGCGGAATGTGCACGCTTTCCGCGTCGGTGCTGCTGGCGATGATGATTCTGCCGACAATTATCGTCGTGGCCGAATCAGCTCTCAGAGCTGTCCCCCGTCCCATCTACGAAGGTGCGCTTGCACTCGGAGCCACGCACGAGCGCTGCGTCTTCGCCGCGGTACTGCCGGCGGCTAAAAGCGGAGTGTGGGCGGCGGTGGTGCTCGGAATCGGCCGCGCGATCGGCGAAACCATGGCGGTGATCATGGTGGCCGGCAACCAGCCGCTATTGCCGAAATCGCTGCTCGACGGCGTGCGCACGCTCACCACCAACGTGGTTCTCGAGATGGGCTATGCAACCGACCTGCACCGCGAGGCGCTGATCGCCACGGCCCTGGTGCTGTTCATCATCACTCTCCTGATCAACGGCGGCTTCTCGCTGGTGAAAAGAAAATGAAAAACGACTCCAGATACATCGGCTCGAAAGCGCTGCGCGCGCTCGTATGGGGGGCGGCGGCGCTCACAGTGGCGATGCTGTTGGCGATGATTGCCAACCTCCTCGTCAAGGGCCTACCCAACCTCAAACCATCCCTTTTCGCCTGGACCTACACTTCGGCCAACGCAAGTCTGCTGCCAGCCGCCGTCAACACGCTGACGATGACCGTCATCGCGCTGGCCGTGGCGCTGCCTGCTGGCGTGGGCGCGGCGGTGTACCTCGTCGAATACGCCCAGCGCGGCAACCGATTCGTCGGCTTGGTGCGAATTGCCGCCGAAACGCTCGCAGGCATCCCATCGATCGTCTACGGGCTTTTCGGCGCAATCTTCTTCGTCCGGCGGCTAGGCTGCGGCAAGAGCATCCTCGCCGGCGCGCTCACGCTCGCGGTGATGATTCTGCCGCTTGTGTTACGCACGGCCGAAGAGGCGCTCAAAGCCGTGCCCGACCTCTACCGCGAAGGCAGTTTCGGACTCGGCGCCGGTCGCGTGCGCACCGTCTTCGCCGTGATTCTGCCCGCCGCCGCGCCGGGGCTTTTCGCTGGCGTTTTGCTCAGCATCGGCCGCATCATTGGCGAATCGGCCGCGCTCGTTTTCACCAGCGGAACCGTCGCGCAAGTGGCGCAGAGCCTTTTCGACTCCGGACGCACGCTCTCGGTGCACCTCTATGCCATATCGGGCGAGGGACTCTATGTGGGGGAAACGTACGCCACGAGCGTAGTGCTGCTGGTGTTCGTAATCGCCCTGAACGCCTTTGCCCATCTGGTAGAACGGAAGTTTCTGCGGCGTAGCGCCAACTAAAGCCAGACGACAAAATAAGGCAAATCATGGAAAAAATCAGAATAGACAAAGTCAATCTCCACTACGGAGCGTTCCACGCGCTCAAGGAAGTGAGCACCACCATCCCCGAACACGCCATCACGGCATTTATCGGTCCCAGCGGTTGCGGCAAATCGACGCTGCTGAAGTCGATCAACCGGATGAACGATTTAGTCGAAGGCTGTCGGGTCGACGGGCTCATCGCGCTTGACGGGGAGGATATCTACGCCCCAAACGTCGATGTCAACAATCTGCGCCGGCGCGTAGGCATGGTCTTCCAGAAGCCAAATCCGTTCCCGATGTCGGTCTACGACAATATCGCTTTCGGTCCGCGCACGCACGGAATCCGCGCCCGCCGCGAACTCGATCGCATCGTCGAGCGTTCACTGCGCCAGGCTGCAATCTGGGACGAACTCAAAGACCGGCTCGACAAGTCGGCTCTGGGCCTTTCCGGAGGACAGCAGCAGCGGCTTTGCATCGCCCGCGCACTCGCCGTCGAGCCGGAGGTGCTGCTGATGGACGAACCGACTTCCGCGCTCGATCCGATTTCAACCGGAAAAATTGAGGAGCTCTGTCTCGAGCTCAAGACCCTCTATACAATCGTCATGGTTACCCACAACATGCAGCAGGCGCTGCGCATCGCCGACCGCACGGCGTTCTTCCTGCTTGGGGAGATTGTCGAGGAAGGCCCTACCGAACAACTCTTCTCGAAACCCGCCGACCAGCGCACCGAGCGCTACATCACCGGACGCTTCGGCTGAAGAAAGGCAAAATATGAAACTGAATTCCCATTTCGACGCCCAGCTCAAGGAGCTCAAGCAGTCCCTTGAAGACATGACCGCGCGCGATCTCGAATGCCTGAAGACAATCTACGAGGCGCTGAAAAGCGGCAACCTCGAGCCGCTTTCGCAGATTCGGGGGATGTCGATGGAAATCGACCGCGCCGAGCGCGTAATCGAATCGCTCTGCCTGAAAATCCTGCTCCGCCGCCAACCGGTGGCCGGAGACCTGCGCCACGTTTCGAGCACGCTGAAGATGATCACCGACCTCCAGCGAATCGGCCATCAATCGTGCGACTTCGCCGAAATCACCCTCAAGGGTGGCAAGGATCTCGCCGGACACTTCCGCGTGCTTGCCGACATGGCGGAGCTGGTCATTGCCATGTTCGAATCGGCCATTTCCGCCTGCGCGCATGAAGACGCCTTCTCCGCGCGCTGCGTAATTCTCTCCGACGGCGATGTCGATATCGCCTACGTGCTGCTGCGGACACGCCTTTCCGAGAAGATCCGCGCCGGCGACTCCCCGGTTTCCGATACTCTGCTTGATGTGCTGATGCTCGGAAAATATCTCGAGCGCATGGCCGACCATGTGGTTCTTTTCGCGCGCTGGATCGTATTCTCCGCCACGGGCGAGCGTCCCGAGGAGGAAAGCGGCAGGTTGGCTTCCTCGTCGGACGAGACCTGACGCGGAAAAGCAATTCCCAAACCAAAAACAAAAAAACCAAAAAAAAACAACAACGGCATTACCGCAATATGAGATAATGCCCTATGAAAGAAAGAAACAACCATGAACATGACCAAGAAAACGGTTGCCGCGCTGGCAGTGGTGCTCTTCGCGGGCTCCGCGGCGATGGCCGCCAACAACCAATTCTGGCTGAAACAGACGATTGAAGGCCAGATAGCGGAAGAAGGCGCATGGAGTCCGTTGAGAGTAAAATCCGAGATTGAAGAAAAATTCGACGAAAGCCGGATTGTCGACCAGGAAACGCTTATCCAGCTGGGCTGGAAACTCAATCCCTACCTGAGCGTCTACCTTGGCGACCGGTGGGTGTATGAACGCTCGAAGGGCAAGGGCAAGATGCGCGCTGAACAGCGCCCTACCTTCGACGTGTACGTAACCTTCCCGGAGTTCGCGACTTTGAAGTTCGACTTCCGTTCGCGCTTTGAATACCGCGACAAACACGGTTCAGACGCCTATATGCGCTACCGCGAGCGCCTGCGCCTGCGCACCAGTTGGAGTGTAACCGACTTCAAGATTTCGCCTTACGCATTCGAGGAGATGTTTTTCTCCGACAAAACCGACACCGACCGGGCAGATCTCTTCGACCGCAGCCGCGCGCAGATTGGCTTGTCTTTCAGACCCGTGCCTTCGTTAAAAAATCTGTCCTGCAACATCTATTACATGGTCCAGCAC
This sequence comes from Kiritimatiellia bacterium, assembly GCA_016303225.1. Lineage (GTDB taxonomy): Bacteria > Verrucomicrobiota > Kiritimatiellia > RFP12 > UBA1067 > UBA1067. The sequence continues at coordinate 320 of JAEDMC010000137.1, read as the reverse complement.
GACATGACCAACCATTCGTCGACCTGGACTCCCACCAATGTCTACGGACTGGAATGCACCTGGAAATTCTAATTTCCCGGCCTTGCGCGACGCTATCCGCGAAGATTCGCGGCAAACCACCCCGTCACGCGGCGTTACGCTGCGAAAAAAGTTCGCCGCCCAGGCGAACGTGGAAAGTCGGGTTAAGGGCGCTTTCCAGACTCCAGAAGGAAACGGCGCTTGAGGAAAAGATCGTAGATTTGCTATAATGCAGAGCTATTCCAAGAATGGGCTGATTTATGAAGACGATTGTTGTCGGTGCTGGATTTACGGGTGTTCGA
>JAEDMC010000136.1 GCA_016303225.1 Kiritimatiellia bacterium | reverse complement strand
GACGAGATCTACAACCTGGCGTGTCCGGCGAGCCCGGTGCATTATCAGGCGAAGCCGTTCTTGACGACTATGACCTCGATCAGGGGCGCGTTGCTGTGCCTGGAGTTGGCGCAGCGCGACGGCGCGAAGATGCTGCACTGCTCGACGAGCGAGGTCTATGGCGATCCGATCGTGCATCCACAGGAAGAGCACTACTGGGGCAACGTCAATACGATCGGCATCCGCAGCTGCTACGACGAGGGCAAGCGTGTCGCGGAGACGCTGATTGCGGATGCGATCCGCACGAGTGACGTCGATGCGCGCATGGTGCGCATCTTCAACACGTACGGGCCGCGGATGCATCCGCAGGACGGACGAGTCGTCTCCAACTTCATCATGCAGGCCCTGAACGGCAAGAACATCACGATTTTCGGCGACGGTTCGCAAACGCGCTCGTTCCAGTACTGCGACGACCTGATCAACGCATTCCGCGCCTACATGGCGCTGCCGAAGGCGAAGGTCCGTGCGTTTTTCAAGAAGCACAAGCTGGGCGCGCCCGTCATTAACACCGGCAATCCCGGCGAGTACACGATCAAGGAGCTCGCCGAGAAGACGCTCAAGATGCTGCCGGACTCGAAGTCGAAGCTGGTCTACAAGCCGCTTCCCGGGGACGATCCCAAGAAACGCAAGCCCGACATCACCCTCGCGAAGGAGCTTCTCGGCTGGGAGCCGAAGATCCCCCTGGACGAGGGGCTTGCCAAGACCATTGCCTACTTCAAGACCGTCCGATGACCTCCTGGCGTAGATTCACCTGGCTGCCGCTTCTCGCGATCTGCGCGTGCAGGAGCGCCCAGGACTACCGCAAGGAGGCGGATGAGACGGGGGCGGTTTATCTTTCTGCCGCGCAACAGCAGGCGGTCGGTCGCACGGAGGAGATTACGATTGAGACGGCGGCGGACACCTTGCGCCGCCGGCTGATGCTGGATCAGAACCTCCTGGCGAACGACCCCGCGTCGTTTGGCATCCGCGACCTGCCGACCAACCGTTACTGGAACGCGTCGGAGCGTTTGCTGCCGGGTGGGGAGGATCCGTCGCTCAAGGTGTGGAAGGGCGGCACGAACGTGCTGGAGATCGGTCTCGTTGACGCCGTGCGGATCGCGGCGTTCAATTCGATGGACTACAAGTCACGCAAGGAGTCGCTTTACCAGGCGGCGCTGTCGATGGACCTTGCCGACAACGAGTTCCGCACGATTTTCGCGAGCACACTTTCGTCGAACATGCAGATCTACCGCGACACCAAGGAGAAGGACGCGGTTTCGAACCATGCGATCTCCCACAACGAGCAGGCGACACTCGGCTTTAACCGCAAGTTCCGCAACGGCATCCGCCTCACGGGCTCCATCATGGCCAATCTCGCGGGCATGCTGACGGGGAACAGGAGGACGGCCTGGGGGTCGTCCGCCGACCTGAGCGTCTCCGTGCCGCTCCTGCGCGGATCGGGCACGCTCGTCAACACCGAGGCGCTGACGCAGGCCGAGCGTTCGTTCATCTATACGGTACGGGACTTTGAGCAGTACAAGCGTTCGTTCATCTGTCAGATCGAGTCGGCGTATCTCTCGCTCGTTCTCGCCAAGCGCCAGCGCCAGAACCAGGACGAGGCGTTCCGCCGCGTCCTCCGTTCGACGCGCCGATCGTACCGCATGGCCCAGGCGAGCCGCATGTCGCAGGCCGACTTCGAGCAAGCGCATCAGAGCGAGCTGTCGTCCAAGGCGAGCTGGATCGCCGCCTGTCAGAGCTACGAGTCGACGAAGGATTCCTTCAAGATGACGCTAGGGCTTCCGCCGGACGCCCGGATCGAGCCGCGCGAAAGCGACCTTCTCGAGCTGGAGAAGTACGTGAGCCGCTACGCGCAGCTTGAGATCGAGCCCTATCGCGACGATGGGAAGAAGTCGGAGACGAAACTGGAGCCGCCGGATTCCGTCGATGACGGTGACTTGAAGCGCCGCACTGACATCGCGCTCGCCATTGCCTTTTCCAATCGGTTGGACTTCATCTCCTGCCGTGACCGCCTTGAAGACGCCCAGCGCCATCTGCTGATCGCCGAGGATGCCCTGCGTGCGGAGGTGACGCTCGGCGCGGCGGCATCCGGCTTCGCCGACACCGTGGGGCCGCAGTCGCGGCGGAACGGCATCGAGCACGGGAAGCTTCATCCGCGGGACTGGACGCTGACGCCCGTGCTGACGGTCGACCTGCCCGTCGAACGCCGCAGCGAGCGCAACGCCTACCGTAGCGCACTTATCGCGGTTGAGGCGGCCGTGCGGGCGTATCAGGCCGAAGAGGACTCGCTCAAAAACACCGTCCGCGGCGACATGCGGTCGATGAGCCGGACGAAGGACGACTTGCAGATTCAGTTCGTCGCGATGAATCTCGCCGAACGGCGCGTCCGCAATCAGGAAATCCTGCTGCAGGCCGGACGCGCGGACATGACCGTCATGCTTGAGGCGCAGGATTCGCTGGTGTCGGCGAAGAACTCCCTCTATGGTGCGATGATCAGCTACAAGAACCAGGAGCTGGCCCTCCAGCGTGACCTAGGGCTTCTGGACGTGTCTGTCGGTGGAACCTGGAAGGAGGCCGACCTCGTGGCACTTGGCGTGCTGGAGGATCCGGAGAGAATTAAAAAGTAAAAGGCGAAAGGTGAGAGCGTTAAGGTGAAGAAAAGCGTTCTATTCAAGATTGCGATTCCGGCGGTGGTGGCCGCTGGGGGCATGTGGATGCTGAGTCGCGGCGGATCGTCCGAGGCGGTGGGAACCGCCTTGTACGCGACGGTGCAGGAGGGGCCGCTCGTCATCAATGTCGAGGAGTACGGTGAGATCGCCCCGAGCCAGCAGTTGACCATCAAGAGCGAGGTGCAGGGTCGGTGTTCGATCATTTCGCTGGTGCCGGAGGGGAAGATCGTGAAGGCTGGCGACCTTCTGGTGCAGCTGGACGCGTCCGCGAAAATCGACGAAAAGGACAGCCAGGAGATCACCCTCCAGAACGCCAAGAGTTCGCTGGAGGTTGCGAAGGAGGAACTGGACATCCAGAAGAACCAGTCCGCGAGCGATGTGGAGCTTGCCGAGCAGGACTACACCTTCGCCAAGGAGGACCTTGACAAGTACGAGAACGGTGAGTATCCGACAAAGCTCATTGCGCAGAAGGGACAGCTTGCAATCAGCGAACAGCAAGTCAAGCAGGCGAAAGACAAGTACGAATGGTCCAAAAAGCTCTTCGCCGAGGACTTCATCTCCGAGACCGAGCTTGAGGGCGACGAGCTCAGCTGGAAGTCGAGCCAGCTGTCGTTTGAGTCGGCGAAACGCGAGCTTGAGCTTCTCGAGACATTCACGCACCGGCGGGAGCTCGCCAAGTACAAGAGCGACGTCAAGCAGAAGGGCATGGCGCTCGAGCGCACCCGGAAGAAGGCCGCATCCGCCATCGCCAAGGCGGAGAGCAACCTGCGGGCGAAGGAAAGCGAATACCGCAAGCAGGTGCAGCGTTACGAGAAGATCACCAACCAGATTGACAAGGCGACGATCCGGGCGCCGCGGGACGGGCAGGTCGTGTACGCCGCGTCGCGGATGGGACGCGAACCGCTGCAGGAGGGCCAGGAGGTCTGGGAGCGCCAGAATCTCATCATCCTGCCGACGGACGACAGCTTTCTCGCCAAGATCAACATCCACGAGGCGAGTCTCAAGAGCGTGACGACGGGAATGCCGGTGCGCATCCGCTGCGATGCCGTGCCGAACCGTGTGTTCGAGGGGAAGGTGCGGAAAGTCGCCCCGATGCCGGACAACGAGCGTCGGTGGATGAACCCCGATCTCAAGGAGTATCCGACCGAGATCCTGATCGACGGCGGCGCGGGCGAGCTCCGCAACGGCATGGGCTGCAAGGCCGAGATCATCGTCGAACAGTACGAGAAGGCGCTTTACGTGCCGGTGCAGTGTGTCGTGCGCATTGCGGGCGAGACGTTCGTCTGGGTTCGCGGGGCGGGCGGGGACGTCCAGCGCAAGGTGACGGTCGGCCTGGATAACAGCCGCTTCGTCCGGATTCTCTCCGGACTCTCCGCGGGCGAGGAGGTTTCGCTGACGCCGCCTCTCAAGGACTCGAACAGCGGTTCGGACGTCGAGCTCGCGAAATGACGGAAGCGTCCCGATACGCGATCGAGGTCGAGAACCTCGTCAAGACCTATGACATGGGGGCCGAGCAGGTGCACGCCCTCCGCGGCGTTTCCGCACGCTTCGAAAAGGGCAGCTTCTGGGCGGTGATGGGCAGTTCCGGATCCGGCAAGTCGACGATGCTGCAGATTCTCGGCTGCCTGGACCGTCCGACCTCGGGCAACTACCGCCTGGATGGGCGTGAGGTCTCACGGCTGGAAGACGACGACCTTTCCGACGTGCGGCTCAAGTATCTCGGCTTCGTCTTCCAGAGCTTCAATCTCATTCCCCAGCTGACGGTCGCCGAGAACATCGCGCTGCCGCTCTACTACCAGGGCGTTAGCGAGGAGGAGTGCTTCAAGCGTGCGACGGAATACGCCGACTACGTCGGGCTCATTGAACGCCTGAAGCACCGTCCGAACCAGCTTTCCGGCGGACAGCAGCAGCGCGTCGCGATCGCCCGAGCGCTGGCGACGAATCCGGTCGTGATCCTGGCGGACGAGCCGACCGGCAACCTCGATACGGCGATGAGCGTCGAAATCATGAATCTCTTCACAGACCTCCATCGGAAGGGCAAGACCATCATCATGGTGACGCACGAGGAGGATATCGCCGCCTATGCCGAACATCGGCTGGTGATGCGTGACGGTCTCGTCAAGGAGGTGCGATGAAGCTGTCGCCGACGAGACTGAGGCGGGATGTCGAGCTGGGGGTGAAGAACCTCCTCCTGCACAAGCTCCGCAGCGCCCTCACGATGCTCGGCATGGTCTTCGGCGTCGGTAGCGTCATCGCGATGCTCGCGATCGGCGAGGGCGCCTCGCGGGAAGCGCTGGAGCGTATCCGCAAGCTCGGCAGCCATAACATCATGCTGGCGTCAAAGAAGCCGCCCGAGGAGGGAAACAGCCAGAAGAAGACCGCCTGGTTCTCGATTTACGGACTGCTCTACGCCGACGCGGACCGCATTGCCGAGACGGTTCCGGCGATCGACAAGGTCGTCCCCATCAAGGCCATCGTCAAGCCCGGGCGCTTCCGCAACCGGGCGCAGGACTTGCGCGTCGTCTGCACGACGCACGAGTGGTTTGACCTCGTCAAGCGTGAGGTGGTTGCGGGGCGGACGATGACCGCGCGCGATACGCGCGAGTTTGCGTCCGTCGCCGTGCTGACGGAATGGGGTGCGCGCAAGTTGCTCGCCAACGAGCATGCGCTCGGCGAGTCGCTGACGATCGACGCCCAGACCTATCGCGTGATTGGCATCGTCCGGAGCGAGACGGGCGGCGCGGACGCGTCCGACACGCCCGACAGCCGCACTGACGTCTACATTCCGCTGGCGTCGGCGCGGCAGCGCTACGGCGACGTCTTCTTCCGTCGGACGAACGGGGCGACGGTGCGTGAGAAGGTGGAGCTCCACGAAATCATCGCCCATGTCGTCGAGGAGAAGAACGTCGAGCCGGCGTCCAAGGCGGTGCGGAGGATCCTGGAGACGTCCCACAAAACTGAGGACTATGCGATCAGCGTGCCGCTGCAGCTCCTGCGGCAGGCGGAGGCGACGAAGCGGACGTTCTCGATCGTCCTCGGGGCGATTGCCGGCATCTCACTCCTCGTCGGCGGCATCGGCATCATGAACATCATGCTTGCGTCCGTCACCGAGCGAACGCGTGAAATCGGCATCCGCCGCGCGATCGGAGCACGCCGCAACCAGATCGTCGTCCAGTTCCTGATCGAGGCGCTCGTTCTCTCGGTCTTCGGCGGACTTGTGGGCATGGCGCTTGGCGTCGGCATTCCGGCGATTGTGACGCTTGTGGCGAAGATGCCGACCGTCGTCACGTTCGGCAGTCTCGTCCTCTCCTTCGGCATTTCGGTTGGCGTTGGCATCGGCTTCGGCATCTATCCAGCGATCCGAGCCTCCCGTCTCGATCCGATCGTCGCCCTGCGCTACGAGTAAGCGCAGGGAGGTTCCCGCCATGCGGTGATTTTGCTATAATAGGCAGTATGGACGGCTTGAAGCAGATCATGTACGGCGTTACCGACTTTGCGCGGATGCGCAGGGAGAACGCCTATTTCGTAGACCGCACGGGGCTCATCCGCGAGCTGGAGAAGACCAGCTACGCGATGTTTCTCCGTCCGCGGCGGTTCGGCAAGTCGCTCTGGTGCTCCATCCTGCAGGCGTACTACGACGTCGACTACGCCGCGAAGTTCGACGAGTTCTTCGGCGGGCTGGACATCGGCCGCAACCCGACGCCCGAGCACGGCAAGTACCTTTTCATCGACTTCAACTTCACCGGCGTCGAGAAGCAGCATGACCGCGTGCAGCCGAGCTTCAACGAGTACTGTTGTATGCGGCTCGACAAGTTCGCCCGTGACCATGCTGATGTCATGCCGAAGGGCGTGGCCGAGGCGATGCTGTCCGCCACGGCATGCCATGCGAAGATGAACGTTCTGACGACCAACCTCAAGGGGTCCGGTCACAAGCTCTACGTCTGCATCGATGAGTACGACAACTTCACGAACACGATCCTCGCCGAGTCGCGCGACGCCTACGAGCGGCTTTGCCACGGCGACGGTTTCTTCAAGCAGTTCTTCAACGAGCTGAAGCTGGCGACGACGGGTACGGACGCGCCGGTGACGCGGCTCTTCGTGACGGGCGTCAACCCGGTCACGATGGACGACGTGACGAGCGGCTTCAACATCGCGACGAACATCTCGATGGACCCGACCTTCGCCGCGCTCACCGGCTTCACGCAGGGCGACATCCGCGAGATGCTCGCCTACTACCGCGCGAACGCGGGCTTTGCGTTCGACGAGGAGGCGGTTTACGAGACGATGTGCCGCTGGTACGACAACTACCGCTTCTCGCCCGACACGGATGCGGAAGGCAAGGAGCCGCCGCACGTCGCGAACCCGACGCTGGTTCTCTATTACATGCAGTACTTCCTCAGGAACCACAAGCCGCAGCGCGACCTGGTGGACGAGAACCTGCGGACGGACTACATGAAGATCCGCCACATCATCACCGAAGGGCGCAGGGTCAACGGCAATTTCCACCGGCTCGAGGACATCATCTCGCGCCTCGGCACGACGGCAACGCTCAGGAAGTCCTTTCAGGCGCGGGAGCTCGGCGTCTCGGACAACTTCGTCTCGTTCCTCTTCTACAACGGGCTCGTGACGGTCACGGGCGAGGGCTTGGGACGGTCCCGTCTCGGCATCCCCAACCTGACGGTCGGCGAGTTCATGCACGACTTCGTGCCGAGGGCGTATCAGGACGTGCACGGCGTCGATCCGCAGATCTTCGACATCGCGAACGGCATGACGGACTTTGCCGAGACTGGCGACTGGCACGGCGCCCTGGACACGGCCTCAGCCGTCGTCTCGCGGTACTGGAAGTGCCGTGACGCGATCGAGGGCGAGAGGGTGGTGCAGACTGCGCTCTGCTCGCTCCTCTATGTCGGCCACGGGCCGTACATCGTCCGTCACGAGCCGGAGTCCGGCGGCGGATTCGTCGACATCGCGTTCGAGCCGCAGCTCAACCGCTGGCCGCAGATCGGCCACGCCGCGCTCGTCGAGCTCAAGTACCTGAAGAAGGACGCCGATGCCTCGCCCGAGGCGCTGGCGAAGCTTCGTGCCGAAGCCTCCGACCAGATCGCGCGCTATGCGTCCGACCACGACCTTGCTCGCGCGTGGAACCTACGCGAGGGTGGCGGCACGGTTGCGCTGCACCGCATCGTCATTGTCTTCCACGGTGGCGACATCGCGATCTGCGAAGAAGTTAAGGGTTGATGTGGTAATGTCAGAGGTGACATTTGGACTCGTGATGTACCGAGAACTGAGACACGATGTACCAAAAATTGTTGTTCTATGTACCTAATTTTGTAAAACCGGTACATGGTCTGTTGAATTTTGGTACATGATATTATATAATTATCTACATCAATTGGTGTGGAAAGGTTTGGACTTTACCCGTTTTTTGAGAGGCGGATTTCACGAAACCCCTGATTTTAT
>JAEDMC010000135.1 GCA_016303225.1 Kiritimatiellia bacterium | reverse complement strand
CAGTAACTTTAAAGCGAGGAGAGTATATCATAATCGTTGTTCCGGTGCAATGGTGGACTTTTTTCGCTTGGCTGGGACAGTGCGGTTCGAGCGAAGGGACGGGGAAGTGCCGCGAGTGAGGAGAGAGGGTTTGCAGGCGTAGGAGAGGCGTTGTACGTAGCCAGACGTTTTGTCGAGGTAGGGCTCGGCTCTCGCTTCGCTCGGCGTGTTCGCTTCCCTATGGGTCGCGAACCCCCGCAAGGGGCGGTTATGGCTGAAGACGGAGTCTTGTCTTGACGGAGAAGCGCAAACCCGAGCGACGAGACCGAGCGACAGCTCCCCCAGACTGGAGCGGCGGTCGGATGCGAGGTTTCACGCGTCGGGCGGTCAACAGTTTACAATCGCACCCTCATGTCGCCAGAGGCGAAAAATAATCAAATTTCATCCGTTTTGGCGCGTCCGTTTATGGTATAATTCGCGCCACGATGAACAACGACTTCCTTGTCTTCGATCATGTGACGAAGAGGTTTGGTGCGTTGACTGCAGTCAACGACGTTTGCCTTACCGTCAACAAAGGCGAGTTCTTCTCGCTGCTCGGTCCGTCTGGCTGCGGCAAGACGACTCTGTTGCGCATGCTCGGAGGCTTTGAGCGTCCGGATTCCGGGCGAATCTACCTCGAAGGCAAGGACATTACGGACCTGCCGCCGAACCAGCGCCGCGTCCACACGGTCTTCCAGAACTACGCGCTCTTCCCGACGATGACGATTTGGGATAACATCGCGTTTTCGCTGAAGCTCGCGAAGAAGCCGAAGGCGGAGATCGAGGAGCGGGTGGACGAGATTCTCGAGATGATCCAGCTCTCCGACCAGGCGTGGAAGTATCCGAACCAGCTTTCGGGCGGGCAGAAGCAGCGGGTCGCGATCGCGCGCGCGCTGGTGGATCGTCCGCAGGTGCTCCTTCTGGACGAGCCGCTCGCGGCGCTCGACCTGAAGCTCCGCCAGCACATGCTCCTCGAGCTCGACACGATTCACGACCAGGTCGGCATCACGTTCCTCTACGTGACGCACGACCAGGGCGAGGCAATGTCGCTCTCCGACCGCATCGCGGTCATCAACCGCGGCAAGATCGAGCAGCTCGACGTTCCGGCGAAGATCTACGAGGCGCCGTCCTCGCGCTTCGTCGCCTCGTTCATCGGCGACACGAACTTCTTCTCGGGCGAGATCGTTTCGGTGGACGGCGACTACTGCTTCATCCAGTGCGAGGGCTTCCCGCAGATCAAGGCCTATAACGACCGCGAGCTCAAGGTCGGCCAGCAGATCGACCTCTCGGTCCGTCCGGAGAAGATCCGCGTCACCCTGACGCCGCCGCCGCCGGAGAAGGGCGCGTCCATCAACGTCTATCCGTCGAAGGTGAAGGACATCGTCTATCAGGGCGTCTACACGAAGTACTGGCTCACGTCGTCCAACCTTCAGATCGCGGCGCTCAAGCCGCACTCACGCTTCCTCCTCGATCAGGAGGCGATCACCTGGAATGACGAAGTCTTCGTCTGGTGGCATCCGGACGACGGGTACATGGTTCCTTCGGAACAGGTTTGACGTTTGAGGTTTGACAAGGTGGATAATCCTTTGAGATCGAAGAAGGCCGAGTGGCTGGTGACGATGCCGAGCCTTTTGTGGCTCGCGCTGTTCTTCGCCGTGCCGGCGGTGATCGTGCTGGCGTTCACGTTCCACGGCCACGACGCCTCGGGCGGTGTCGGCGCGTGGGGGATGGAGACCTGGCGCGAGCTGGTCAATCCGGACTATCCGGCCATCGTCTGGAACACGCTTCGGATTTCCTTCGAGGTGACGCTCTGGTCCATCGTGCTGGCGCTTCCGTGCGCGTATGCGATCGCGCGGATGAACAAGCGGTGGCGGGCGATCGTCGCCGGGGCGATTATGCTGCCGTTCTGGACGAGTTTCGTCGTCCGCGTCTTCGCGTGGAAGACGATGCTGCACCCGGACGGCTGGCTGCAGGCGTGCTATCTCGTTCTGCTGAAGACCCGCGCGTGGCTCTTCGACTGGCTGCCAGGCTTCGTGCAGCAGTTCTTCATCTGGATCGGGATGGCGTCCGCCGGCCCGGTCGATCCCGCGACGTCGACGATCATTGACTCGGAGGCGGCGGTCGTGCTCGTCTCGGTCTACACGTTCCTGCCGTTCGCGATCATGCCGATCTACACGGCGGCGGAGAAGTTCGACTTCTCGCTCCTGGAAGCGGCGCGCGACCTCGGGGCGAAGAACTTCTACGCGTTCCGCAAGATCTTCATTCCGGGCATCCGCCAGGGCGTCGTTTCGGCGATCCTGATGGTGTTCATTCCGGCGATCGGCAGCTACGTCATCCCGCAGATGCTGGGCGGGACGGACTGCGTCCTGATCGGCAACAAGATCTTCATGCGCGCGATCCAGAACCGCAACATTCCACATGCGTCCGCGCTCGCGACGCTGATGGCGGTCTCGGTGCTGGTGCCGATCGCCTGCGCGATGTGGTGGAAGCGCCATCAGGACGCGCGAGACCGCAAGCGTCTTGAGGCGCAGACGGCGAAGCTCATTGTCTCGGGGGTGGGATGATGAAGGTTAAGCGGTTAAGAGGTTAAGCGGTTAAGGTAAGGGCAGCGATGAAAAGATCCTTCTTCTCCGTGGCGGTGCTGGGCTTTGTGCTTGCGTTTTTGTATGTGCCGATTCTGTTGGTGGTCGTCTACGGGTTTATTCCGAACGGCATCACGATGAGCTTCTTTGACGCCAAGGGGGAGTTCACAGGCTTCACGATGAAGTGGTACGAGCAGATCTTCTCGGGGAATCGTTCCGTCTCGGCGCTTTTGGACAGCTTTTGGCTGTCGCTGACGATCGCGGGTCTTGCGACGCTCGTTTCGAGCGTGATCGGGACGACTTCCGCGCTGGCGCTCCACCGCTGGAAGGGACGTCTTCAGTCGATTCACCATGCGCTCGTCTACACGCCGCTCATCATGCCGGATATCCTGATTGGCATTTCGCTTCTCATGCTGTTCGTGGCGGTGAAGGTCGACTGCGGGTTCTGGACGATCCTGATTGCGCACGTCACGTTCTGCGTCTCCTACGTGGTGATGACGGTTCTCGCGCGCCTGCAGGACTTCGACGACCGCATCACGGAGGCGGCCTATGACCTTGGTGCGGGGCCGTGGTACGCGTTCTTCCACGTGGAGCTGCCGATTCTCCTTCCGGGCATCGTGGCGGGCGGACTTCTTGCCTTTACGCTTTCGATTGACGACGTGGTGATCACGTCCTTCGTGAACGGCGCGGGAACGAACACCTTCCCGACGTACGTCTCGTCGATGACGAAGCACTCGCGGAATCTCCCGAGCGTTTTCGCCCTCTCGACGCTCATGCTTCTCTTCACCTGTGCGCTCGTGGGAATCTCGAAGCTCCTGACGGCCAACAGCCAGCCGAAGGGCAAGGCGCGCTAACATTTCCGTTGGTACGGCCCGGACTCCGTCCGGGCCGTAATCGCGTCACAACTCTCGTAAACGCCATGAAACTCTTCATTATAGTCTTTGCCTCGGCGTTCCTCTCTGCCGCCTCGGCAGCCGTGCCGCCTTCGGCGCCAACCCAGCATTTCCTCGACCTCGAAATCGTCGCAATCGTCCACTACGGGCTGAATACTTATGCGGACAAGGAATGGGGCTACGGCGACACGCCGGCGGCGATCTTCAATCCGACGAAACTTGACGCGCGTCAATGGGTCGCAGCCGCCAAGGCGGGCGGCGTCAAGCGTATCATTTTTGTCTGCAAGCATCATGACGGCTTCTGCCTCTGGCCGTCGAAGCTCAATGCCGACTACACTGTCGCGAATACGCCATGGAAGGGCGGCAAGGGCGATCTCGTTAAGGAAGTGCGTGAGGCGACGCATGCGGCAGGGCTCGAGTTCGCGGCCTACCTGTCGCCGTGGGATCGCCATCACGCCGAGTATGCCCGCCCGGCTTATGTGGATTATTTCCACGCGCAGTGGGCGGATCTTATGGATAACTACGGGCCGATTACCGAAATCTGGCTGGACGGCGCGAACGGCGGCGACGGGTGGTACGGTGGCGCGAAGGAAAGGCGCACGCTACCAGGCGGAGCCGCGGTCTACTACAAGTCGGGGTTGCTGCTCGATACGCTGTTCAAGAAGAGTGAGAACGCAGTCGCGTTCAGCTCGTATGTGACTGACCGCACGGTCTGCTGGCCGTACAACGAGAAAGGCACCGTGGCCGAGGACTATAAGTTTTATCGCATGCGCGACGGCAAAGCTTACTTCTGTCCCCCCGAGGCTGACACGCCCCTCCGCCGCACCTGGTTTTGGCACCAGAACGATCAGGCAAAGCCGCTGTCAACGCTCGTCGACTGCTACTTTGAGTCGGTCGGTCGCGGCGGCGTCCTGGATCTCGGTCTGGCGCCGAATATGGACGGACTCCTCGAAGCGGGCGATGTGCAGCGCCTGAAGGAGTTCGGGGCTTACGTGCGCGCCTACAAGGCTTCAGACATGTCCAAGGACGCTAAATTCACGCAGAGTGCGGACGAGATGACGCTCACAATGACGCTCCCCGAGCCCCGCACTTTCAGCGCGGTCGAGATTCGCGAGAACCTGGCAAAGGGCGGTATGCGCATTGGCGCCTGGCGCGTCGAGGCCGACGGCGCTGTCATTGCCCGCGGACCCCAGGTCGGCAACTGCCGCATCGCCCGCTTTGCGCCGGTGACGGCGAAGGCCGTCGCCTTCGTCGCCGAAACTTGCGAGGGCAAGCCCTCGCTCCGCAGCTTTGCACTGCGAATCGTTCCTAAGGTTGAGGACTTCGCGGGCAAGGAGCTCGCCGGGGCGGATGGAACGCCACGCTATCCCCGGAAGGCGCTTCGCTTTTTGTCCGAGGGTAATGCTGTGGTCGTCGCCGACTTCGGTAAAGCGGTTTCGGTCGAGGGCTTCGACTATGTGCCGCAGACGGACGGTTTCGCCGGCATGACGGCAGGCTATGTCGCGTCCGTCAGTGCGGACGGCAAGAACTGGACGAATGCGTCTGAAGGCGAATTCGGCAACCTGCGGGCGAATCCGGTGATGCAGTCCGTCCGCTTCGCTCCGACGACGGCGCGCTATCTCAAGGTGCGGGCGACCAAGACTATTGAAGGACAGCCGAACCTCAAACCCGCTCAGCTCTATCCAATCGGCAAGTAAGTTCAAATGCGCAAAGTGCTCGGTCGGTCAACACCGCTGGCGCGGTCTTGACCGAGTACCGAAAAAGCTCAGATGCACTTTTGCTCAGATGCTCAGATGCCGAGGTCGGTCAAGACCGCGCCAGCGGTGTTGACCGTCCGAGTACTTTTACCTTTGTATTTCGTCAAAACCAAGGCTTTTCAACCTTTGTATTTCGTCAAAACCAACACTTTCTTACCTTTGTTTTTCGTCGAGCACCCTTGATTTTCAGCCAATGTTTTGATATCCTACCACCCGAAAATAAAAGGAATCTGCATGTACATCCCAAGAAACATCGATTTAGCCCTACTTGAATGGAAGAATGACCGTTTCCGCAAGCCCATGCTGCTGCGTGGCGCGAGGCAAACTGGCAAGACTACGGCTGTCCGCAATTTCGCCAAGCAATTCGAGTCGTTCGTCGAGCTGAACTTCGAGAAGGACAGGCGCCTTTCTGGAATTTTCGAGGACGACCTCGACGTTTGCCGTATCATCAGGCAGATAGAGGGCATTCTGCAAAAAAAGGTCGTGCCAGGCAAGACGCTTCTCTTTCTGGACGAAATCCAGATGTGCCCTCGGGCAATCTCCGCTCTTCGCTACTTCTACGAGGACATGCCGGAACTCCACGTCGTCGCCACCGGATCGCTCCTTGAATTCGTGTTCGGCAAGATCAAGGACTTCGGCGTCGGCAGGATACGAAACGCCTTCATCCATCCGTTCTCGTTCGCCGAGTTCGCAGAGGCCATCGGCGACGGCATTCTCGTCGAGCATATGCGCGAGGCCACCTTCGACAGGCCGCTTTCGGAACTTGAGCATTCCCTGCTGCTCGACCGAATGAAAACCTACGTCATAGTCGGAGGCATGCCAGCTGCCGTGGGCGCATACGTCCAGACACAGAGCTATCTCGCCGTCGCCCGGATGCACGAGGACATCATGACCTCCTTGAAGGCCGATTTCGGCAAATATGACGACAAGGTGCCGTCGGAGCGCGTCCGAAATGCATTTGCGTCCGTGATCACGCAGACAGGCGGAAAGTTCATCTACACCAACTCCGACCTGGAGCTGTCATACAGGCAGGCAAAGGAGGCGACAGATCTCCTTGAACTGTCGAAGCTGATCGTCAAGATCATGTCCTGCCATGCCAACGGCATTCCTCTCGGCGGCGACGTCAATCCCAAGTCCAACAAATTCATGCTCCTCGACACGGGTCTCTATCTGCATGAATGCGACCTCGACATTGCCGATCTTATCGCGCAGACTCCCGCCGACTTCATCAACAAGGGCAAGCTCGCGGAGATGCTGGTAGGACTTGAACTGCTCAAGGCGTCCGATGCATTCACAGACGGCTCGCTCTTCTACTGGCATCGGGAAGCCGCCAGTTCGACAGCCGAAGTCGACTACCTCGTGCAGCACAACGGCTCCGTCCTGCCTGTCGAGGTCAAGGCCGGCACGCGCGGCGCCATGAAGAGCCTCCACATCCTCATGAAGGAGAAAGGCATCCGGCTGGGGCTTCGGACTTCGCAGGAAAACCTCGGCGTCATGGACGGCATCCGGCTGATTCCGCACTACATGATCGGAGAATGGAAACGCCTGCTTGCAGATGTTCACTGAAACGTCATCGTTCCTCCTCCCGCCCCGTCCTTGAGGGGTGCGGTTTTTTCTTGTTGAACCCAAGAGCTGTTTTCACGCAGGCGACTTCGTCGCACGCAGAGGCGCGATCGCCTCGATTTGTGCTGGCCCTTGCGGCCGGCTTCGCTGCGCTTCGCGCTGGTACACGAAAACCCATCGACTTGCCGAGTCGCTTACGCGACTGAAATGAAGTGCTTGCGGTTCGGCTTGAAGATCGCCTCCCTTGGCTTTACGGTGACAGAGAAATGACGATCATTTGTCGCGGCGATCTTCGCCGACCGCAAGCACATCATTTCACCCTGCGGGTCTCGGTAAGCCGCCCGTTTTAGTGTATCGCCCGAAGGGCTCGGCTGGCGAGGCGAGGTATGAGACGGAAGAGTGGAAAGGTGCACCCCCGGTTCCCGCCGCGCTCGTGCAGTTTCAAAATCCCCCACGATTGTGTGAACCTCCTTGACTGTGACGGCTCAATATGATACAATGTGTGCGTTTTGATTGACAGGAGAAGTGTAAAATGGCACAGACAGCATTTAGCATAAGAATGGATGACGGTCTCAAGCGGGACTTCAGCCAGTTCTGCGAGAACATCGGGATGACGATGTCCACGGCGTTTGTCGTATTCGCAAAGGCCGCTTTGAGGAGCCGTAGGATTCCTTTCGAGATTTGCGACTATCCAGTATCCGCCTCACCAATGAAGAAGCGCGTTACAAGCGAAGAGGCACTTAAGGCATTTGAGAGCATCCGTGCAGATGTGCAATCTCGCGGCGTTCCTGAACTGACGATGGAAGAGATTGATGCCGAAATTGCCGCCGCCCGCAAAGATAGACGTGAGCGACAGGCAAAAGAACTCGCGATGGCTGGTGCAAGATGAACGTCAAGGCGGTCATAGACACAAATGTTCTCGTCTCTGCATACTGGACGAGAAACTCAGATTCCCCTCCGGCACGGGTGTACAGGGCGTTGTTCTCTGGGACGTCCGCCCCTACCGGTGGGGACGCTCCGCGCCGGTTTCGATAGTCCGAGGTAGGGGCCGACCTCCGGGCGGCCCGCAACCGCGATCAAACGAAATCGCGTTGTGGGGCGGTTGCGGGCGGCCGAGGACGTCCGCCCCTACCGGGGGCATCGAGGGTCTTTGGGGCAAAGACATAGGGTCTTTCATTCGAAAAAGCTCAGATGCACTTTTGCTCAGATGCTCAGATGCCGAGGTCGGTCAAGACCGCGCTAGCGGCTGAAGCCCGCTTTACTGGCCCAACTGAAAACTGCTATACTACCAAACGATCACAAGAAAATACTTGCCTGAAGGGAAATATGCAGTGAAGATTTCCGGTCTGTTCGCCGCCGCGCTGGCGGCCGTCAACCTGC
>JAEDMC010000134.1 GCA_016303225.1 Kiritimatiellia bacterium | reverse complement strand
TGGAGATACACCGCATCGAGGAACTCGGCCTTCAGATAGGTTGTGAAGTCCTCGATGGAGGTGCCTTCCTCGCCGACGACCTTCATCATCTGTCCGACCTCGTTGCCCTTACGGAGAATCGCACGCGCCTTTTCAACGCGGTCTTGTTCGATGACCGAATTGTAGTGGCTCCAGCTCTCGAGCGGATCGATCGCCGGATAGCGGCGCGCGTCCGAACGAGCGCGGGACAGTCCGTGGAAGCCGCCGACGACCTTCAAGGTCGCCTGGGTGACCGGCTCGTCGAAGTTGCCGCCCGCCGGGGAGACCGTGCCGCCGATTGTCACCGAGCCGATGGAGCCGTCGCGCAGCTTGACGCGTCCGGCGCGCTCGTAGAACGCCGCGATGCGGGACTCGAGATAGGCCGGGAAGGCCTCTTCGCCCGGAATCTCCTCCAGGCGTCCCGAAAGTTCGCGCATGGCCTGCGCCCAGCGGCTGGTCGAGTCCGCAAGGACGAGAACGTTAAGTCCCATCTGGCGGAAGTATTCCGCGAGGGTCACCGCCGTGTAGACGGACGCTTCACGCGAGGCGACCGGCATGGACGAGGTGTTGCAGATGATAATCGTCCGCTTCATGAGCGACTGGCCTGTCTTGGGGTCGATCAGCTCAGGAAACTCCTTCAGCGTCTCCACGACCTCGCCGGCGCGCTCGCCGCACGCGGCGGAAATGACGATGTCGACCTTCGCGTAGCGCGCGGTCGTCTGCTGCAGAACGGTCTTGCCGGCGCCGAAGGGCCCGGGGATGCAGTAGGTGCCGCCGACGGCGACGGGGAAGAACGTGTCGATCGTGCGGACGGTCGTCGCCAGCGTTTCCGTCGGCGCGAGACGTTCCGTGAAGCACTTGATCGGCACCTTCACCGGCCAGCGCTGGAGCATGGTGACGGGAATCGTTCGATTGTTCGAATGCTCGAATGTTCGAATGCCGGAAGAATCTTCAAGTTCCGCGATGGTGTCGGTGACGGTGTAGTCGCCGGCGGGAGCGAGGGACTTGATCGTGTAGGTGCCGCGGAGGGCGAAGGGGACCATGATCTTGTGTCCCGGCATCGTCTTGTTGTCGAAGATACCCTCGGTGACCCAGCCGAGCGCATCGCCGGCCTGCACCTTGTCGCCGACCTTGGCGGTCGGATGGAAGTCCCACTTGACGTCGCGGGGAAGGCCGGGCAAGTACATGCCGCGCTGAAGGAAGTAGGAGGCGTCCTTCGAGATCTTGGCCGCTTCTTCGGCGAGGTCGTTTAGCGGATTCTGGAGTCCGTCATAGACCTGGGCGAGCATGCCCGGCCCGAGCTCGGCCGCGAGCAGTTCGCCGGAGAACTCGACGTCGGTGCCGACTTCGAGGTCGGTTGTCGACTCAAAGACCTGCATGTCGCATTTCTCGCCGCGGACGCGGACGATTTCCGCCATCAGCTTCTTTTCTCCGAGCTTGGCATAGCCGACTTCGTTCTGCGCGACGGCGCCGTCGAACTTGACGGTGATCATGTTACCGTTGACGCCAGTGATTTTTCCCGTTGTAGTCATGAGAGTTGGTAGTTGGTCGATGGTGGTTGGTAGATGGTGGCGCCGTACTGCTATCGTTTAGTTTCGGCGGTCAGGCGGTCGAAGGAGGCGTTGCCGGCGTCCTTGGAGATGCGCGAGCGCTTGAGGGCGATTTTCAGACGGATGGCATAGGTTGCGAGCGCGCCTGCGCCGAGGGGCGAGGTGACGCTCGTCAGCTCTTCGGCGGCGTCCCACCAGACGCGGTCGATGAGGGTTTCGCGCTTCAGGACGTCCTTCTCCTGAAAGCAGGCGAGTACGCGGTTTCTCCAGTAGAGCGAGCAGCCGGATGCGGGGCGGCGGTATTTCTCGCCGTTGCGCGCTTCGGCCATGGCGTTCCGGAGTTGGGTCTCGAGGTCGTTCCACGCAGCGGGGATGACGTTTTCGCCCGCCGTCTCGACAAATCTCTCCCAGGTCAAAGGCGCGGGCGCGCCGAAGGCGAGCGACGGGAGACTGGAGACAATGTAGTCGGTAGACATTTTCACATGAGCTTCGCGAGATCGGGGCGGAGGCGCTTCGCGAGTTCGGTGGCGATGGTCTCGACGGTGAAGGCATGCTCGACGCGTCCGCCGTCCGTCTTGATGGTAAAGCCGGAGCCGATTGTCTCGTCCGTGACGAGTGTAAAGGACTTGAGCGCGGCGACCTGAGCCTTGAGCGCGGCCGCAAGCTTCGCGCCGCAGGTGATTTCGCCGGGACCGGTGAGGCCGTTGATCGCCTCGGCGACGAGGGCGGTCGCCGTCTTCTCGTCCGCCAGCGCCCTGTCGACGTCCTTCGTGAGCAG
Organism: Kiritimatiellia bacterium; assembly: GCA_016303225.1. GTDB lineage: Bacteria > Verrucomicrobiota > Kiritimatiellia > RFP12 > UBA1067 > UBA1067. The sequence goes on along the minus strand of JAEDMC010000134.1, from coordinate 5,947 downwards.
CTGTTCGAGAAGGGCGGTCACGGCGTCCTTGACGCCGAGGATGATGTCGCGCGCCGACTGGCGGACCGTTTCCGCCGCGCGGGCGGCATAGGCTTCCGACTCCGTCTGAGCCTCGGCTTTCGCCTTGGCGGCCGCAGCCTGGGCGTTCTTGACGATTTCGTCGGCCTTGGCCTGCGCGGCTGCGACGATCTTCTTCGCTTCCGCCTCGGCCTTTTCGACGCCGTCGCGGTTGATTTTCTCCAACAAGCTCTGCAAATCTTCCATGTCAGTGACTCCTCAATCTTATAAGGTGTAATTATAGTACATTGTGCCCATTCGGTCAAGGACAGGAACTGTGACAAGGCGGGACACAATGTCGCACTCGGTTTAAACACAAAGGCACAGAGACGCAGAGAATGTGGAAAAATGAATTGGCATGGATTTTGCATGATGGTTTGTTGACATTAAATAGGAGGACGTGACATGAATGCAAGTTATACACCGCCGGATGACAACGAGAACGTGTTGGAGAAGTACGGGAGCGACTTGACCGCGCTTGCGCGGTCCGGGAAGCTCGATCCCGTGATCGGACGCGACACGGAGATCCGTGACGTGATCCGCATTCTCTCCCGGAAGACGAAGAATAATCCCGTTCTGATCGGCGAACCGGGCGTTGGCAAGACAGCCATCGTTGAGGGGCTTGCGCAGCGGATTGTCCGCGGCGACGTGCCGGAGGGGCTCAGGGACCGGATGGTCTTCTCGCTTGACATGACGGCGCTCATGGCGGGGGCGAGCTACCGTGGACAGTTCGAGGATCGGCTCAAGGCGGTCCTCAAGAAGATCAGGGAATCAGAAGGGAAGATCATCCTCTTCATCGACGAGATCCACACCATCGTCGGGGCGGGCAAGACCGAGGGCTCGTCCGACGCCGGCAACATGCTCAAGCCCATGCTTGCGCGCGGAGAGCTGCACTGCGTCGGCGCGACGACGCTGGACGAGTACCGCAAGTACATGGAGAAGGACGCGGCCTTGGAGCGACGCTTCCAGCCGGTGCTCGTGGACGCGCCGAGCGAGGAGGACGCGATCTCGATCCTGCGCGGTATCAAGGAGCGGTTCGAGAAGTACCACAACGTACATATTCGCGACGAGGCGCTGGTGAGCTCCGTGGTGCTCAGCTCGCGCTACATTCAGGACCGCTTCCTGCCGGACAAGGCGATCGACCTCTTGGACGAGGCGTGCGCGCGCATCCGCACGGAGATGGACTCGTGTCCGCAGGAGCTGGACGAGATCCAGCGGCATGTCCGTCGTCTCGAGATCGAGGAGGTTGCGCTCAAGAAGGAGAAGGACGAGAACTCAAAGAAGCGGCTTGAGGAGCTGCAGGCGGAGCTTAAGACGCTCAAGGCAAAGTCTGATAAGATGACCGCGCAGTGGAAGGAGGAGAAGGCGGCGCTTGAAGACGTCCGCCGCGTTCGCGCGCGTTTGGAAGAGGAAAGGAATCGTTATGAACGAGCAGAAGCAGAAGGAAATCTCAACGAGGCCTCTCGCCTCAAGTACGGCGTCATTCCCGAACTCGAAAAGAAGCTCAAGACCCATGAAGACGATCTACATCAGAACAGAGCCGCGGCCCTGCTCCGAGAGGAAGTGACGGCGGACGAGATCGCCGAGGTGGTCTCGCGCTGGTCGGGGATTCCCGTCACCAAGCTCGTCGAGGGCGAACGCGAGAAGCTGATGCGGCTCGCGGAGATCCTGCACGAGCGGGTGATCGGACAGGACAAGGCGGTCGATGCGGTTGCGGACGCGGTGATCCGTTCGCGCGCCGGCATCAAGAACCGTCAGCGTCCGGTCGGCGCGTTCCTGTTCTTGGGTCCCACGGGCGTCGGCAAGACGGAGCTCGCCAAGGCGCTGGCGCAGGAGCTCTTCGATGACGAGAACGCGATGGTGAGGCTCGACATGTCCGAATACATGGAGAAGTTCGCGGTTTCGCGCCTCGTCGGCGCGCCGCCTGGATACGTTGGCTTCGAGGACGGCGGACAGCTCACGGAGGCCGTCCGTCGCAAGCAGTTCTCGGTTGTTCTTCTTGACGAGATCGAGAAGGCGCATCCCGACGTCTTCAATCTGCTCCTTCAGGTGCTGGATGACGGACGTCTCACGGACAGCCACGGCCGTACCGTGAGCTTCAAGAACACGGTCGTCATCATGACCTCGAATGCGCCGAAGGACGCGCTGAAGGACATCTTCCGTCCCGAGTTCCTGAACCGGTTGGACGAAGTCCTCGAGTTCGAGTCGCTGAACGAGCAGCAGATCGCCGAGATCGTGCAGTTGCAGCTCAAGGACCTCAAGCGGCGGCTCGCCGACCAGCAGTTCACGCTGGAAGTCGACGATGCGGCGCTTGCGGTGCTGGTGAAGGACGGCTATGATCCCGCGTACGGCGCGCGTCCTGTGAAGCGTGCCATCCAGCGTGATCTCGAGAACCCGATTGCCAAGCTCATCGTTTCCGGTAAGTTCCTGCCCGGCGCGACCATCAAGGTGACGGCAAAGGAGGGAAGGATTGTGATATAATACGCAAACTATGATTTGCGACAACATTCTTGATGCGCTCGGACATACGCCGCTCGTGCGGCTCAACCGGATGGTCACGCCGGACATGGCGCAGGTCCTCGTCAAGTACGAGGGCCTGAACGTCGGCGGATCCATCAAGACGCGGACGGCGGCGAACATGATTGCCGACGCGGAGGCGCGAGGCCTTCTCAAGGAGGACTCGGTCATCGTCGAGCCGACGAGCGGGAACCAGGGCATTGGACTGGCGCTGGTTGGTGCGGTGAAGGGCTACAAGGTCGTCATCGTCATGCCGGATTCCGTCTCCGAGGAGCGAGTCAAGCTGATGAAGCACTATGGCGCGGAGGTGATCCTCGTTCATGACGACGGCAACATCGGCGAGGCGATGGAGGCGTGCGTCAGGAAGGCGGAGGAGCTGCGGGCGAAGGATCCGCGCGTCTATGTGCCGCAGCAGTTTACGAATCCGGCCAATCCGGCCGCGCACAAGCACCACACGGCGCTGGAGATCATGGAGCAGGCGGCCTGTCCGATTGACGGCTTCTGCTCGGGCGTGGGCACGGGCGGGACGCTCTCCGGCATCGGAGAGGTCCTGAAAGCGCAGAATCCCGGAATTGAAATCTGGGCGGTGGAGCCGAAGAACGCGGCGATTCTGGCGGGCGGAACGGTGGGTACGCATCTGCAGATGGGCATCGGCGACGGGCTCATCCCCGACAATCTCAACACGCAGATCTATTCGCACATCTGCGTCGTGACGGATGACGAGGCGTTGGAGACATCGCGGCGTCTGGCGCGCGAGGAGGGCCTGATGGCCGGCATCTCGTCCGGTACGAACGTCTTTGCCGCGTTGAAGCTGGCGAAGCGCCTGGGACCGGGCAAGACGGTCGTGACCGTCCTCCCCGATACGGCCGAGCGCTATTTCTCGACGCCGCTGTTCAGCCGCTGAGTGACGGATTATGTTATAATATCCCAAAATAAGGGAGGATTACAGATGGAAGAGAAAATCAAGGCGAAGCTTGAGGAGCTTCGTGCGGGGCTTCAGGCTGACGGGGGCGATCTCGAGCTGGTGAAGATCGAGGGCAAGGTCGTGTACCTGAAGCTGGTCGGTCACTGTGGCAGTTGTCCGTTTGCGATGATGACTCTCAAGCAGGGCATCGAGGTCGGCTTGCAGGAAATTGACCCCGAAATCACCGTCGAGAGGGTTGAGGCATGAAGACGGTAAACGTTTCTTTGGTTGGCGTCGGCGGACAGGGCATCATCCTCACGGCCGACATCCTCGCGAAGACAGCGGCGATTGCGGGTTATGACGTCAAGAAGTCGGAGATTCACGGCATGTCGCAGCGTGGTGGCAGCGTGACCTCGCAGGTGCGTTTCGGCAAGGAGGTCGCCTCGCCGATCATCCAGGAGGGGACGGCGGACATCCTCGTCAGCTTCGACAAGGTGGAGGCGCTCCGTAACCAGGGGATTCTCGCGAAGGACGGCGTGGCGTTCGTGAACGACCTCTATCTCGTTCCGGTGACGGTGTCGTCCGGCCAGCAGGCTCCGGTTGCCGATCTGGACGGTAAGGTCAAGAAGGCGTTCAAGAAGCTTGTGCTCGTCGATGCGATGAAGATTGCGACTGAGGAAGTCGGCAATGCCCGCACGATGAACATGGTGATCGCCGGTGCGCTCAGTGCGTTCTGTCCGTTCAAGGAGGAACAGTGGATCCAGGCGATGACCGAGATGCTGACGGGCCCGAAGGCGAAACTCCTCGAGGTCAACAAGAAGGCGTTTCAGCTCGGCCGTACCGCTGCCAATCGCTAACAACCGTTTACCAACTGCCATCTAGAAACTACCATGGGCATGTGGAACCGAGCTGCGGAAACGCTGAGTCGTGACGAGTACGCGAAGATCCAGCTGGAGGGCTTGCAGAAGTCTCTGAAGCGCGTGTGGCAGAACGACTTCTACCGCGTACGCCTGCAGAAGGGCGGGGTCGGTTCGCCGGAGGACGTGCAGTCGCTCGACGACCTGCAGAAGCTGCCGTTCTTCACGAAGGATGACTTCCGCGAGGCGTATCCGCTGAAGATGAACTGCGTTAATCGCAAGGACCTGATGGAATTCCACATGTCCTCCGGCTCGACCGGCACCCCCGTCGTCATGGCGTACACGAAGAACGACCTCTTGCAGTGGGCCGAGTGCATGGCGCGCTGCTACGCGATGGCCGGGATGGAGAAGGGTGACGCCGTGCAGATCATGCCGACGTTCGGGCTCTTCAACGGTGGCTTCGGCTGTTACCATGGTGCACGCAAGGCGCAGCTGTTCACGATTCCGGCGTCCTCGGGCAACACCGAGCGGCAGATCCGGCTGATGAAGGATTTCAAGACGAAGGGTTTCGTCTCCGTCGTTTCCTATGTGCCGCGGCTCATCGAGATGCTCGACAAGTGTCCCGAGGGCGAGCGCGACCTGCCGTATCTCAAGGTCGGCATCTTCGGTTCCGAGACCTTTTCGGACGAGACGAGGAGGCGCATCGAGTCGCGCCTCGGCATTGAGTGCTTTGACATCTATGGCATGACCGAGACGGGTGGCATCGGCACGACCGGACAGGACTGCAAGGCCCACTGCGGCCTGCATGTCTGGGAAGACCAGTACATCACCGAGATCATCGATCCGACGACCGGCAAGGTCGTTCCGGACGGCGAATACGGCGAGGTCGTCTTCACGTCCCTTACGCGCGAGGCCATGCCGATCATCCGCTACCGCACGCACGACATCACGCGCATACTCTCACGCGAGAAGTGCGCGTGCGGACGGACCTCGCTCCGCATCGACCGCATCACGGGTCGGACGGATGACATGCTGATCGTGAAGGGCGTCAACTTCTATCCGCGTCAGGTCGAGCAGGCGCTCAAGGAGATTCCGGGCGTTGCGGACGAGTTCCAGATCATCCTTGAGGAGAAGAACGGCATGACGGACGTCACGGTCAACGTCGAGGCGGAGCCCGGCGTGACGGGGCATACCGTCGCGAAGCACCTCCGTGAGCGCCTCGGGTTCCTGCCGAAGGGCGATGTCTTCCCGATTGGTTCGTTGCCGCGGACGGAAGGCAAGGCCAAGCGCGTCATCCGCAAGAAACTTGTGTAGGGCGCAAGGAAACTTTTGGTATGGAAAGAGGTTGCGGCTGAGCTTGGTCTTGGTCAGACGGTCTATGAGAATTTCAAGGCGGGCAAGAAACCCGTACACGACAAGAAGGCGTTGAAGGCGGCAGGTGTCCCGCCGTGTGCAGCAACTGAGAAAAAATGGTATAATGATTGCGTTCGCGTTGGTTCAGGCGAGCTGATTTGGGCGATTAACTCAGCAGGTCAGAGTGCGACCTTTACACGGTTGAAGTCGGGGGTTCAAATCCCTCATCGCCCACCCTCACTTCCTTCTGTCGCACGGC
>JAEDMC010000133.1 GCA_016303225.1 Kiritimatiellia bacterium | reverse complement strand
CGCCCTCGACCCTCACGAAGAATGTCGCCGCCGGACGCTTCACCAGCAGCTCGTTCAAATCCAGTGGAGGTTCAAGGTACTGTTCGGCTGGCGAGGGAAACCCCGCCACCACTGATCCTACAACCTGCGCCTTCTTCGACATGAACCTCTACTTTCGCCCCTGTGAAATCTCAATCAGCGCCTTGGTCACAATCGGTTGAAGTTGTGCGTACAACTCCCCGTACCCATCAAGAAAGATAGAGGCAAACCAATCTGCCCAAGGCTTCTGATTGGTAGCGATGATCAGACACTGATCCCCATAGCAATCCACTTTACCCATGACCGGACGTCCAAGCGCATAGCTCATGTCGAAAATACTCTGTACCGTTTGCTCGGACTTGAACGGCGACACCATGAAACAGGCATAATCCTCCAATAAGAATTCATGAGTCTTCTGATTGTCATTTAGCAGGGGGTTAACGCAAGCGATAGTGCAGACCCGAGGACCGCCCTCATGCTCGAGCAACTCGTATGCCTTGAAGCCGAGCTTGTCGTAGTATGTATCGTCACACAGGTCGAGAACCGTCTGCTCTAGCAGGTTTCCAGTGGTCATATTCCAATAATCCCTTCTATTCAAGATCCAGCATCACGACGCCTTCGTGTGCTACTTGCAGCACACCTCCTCACTCGTAAACGCCGATCACCCTCAACGCCGCCTACGCTGCAAAACCTTCAGCAATTCGACATCTTTCAATTCCATACGCATATTATACCATCCGTCGCTTAACCCACGCCATCAGGAAATCGACGGCCTTCGCCTTCTGCGCGACCGTGAGCGGAACGCCGCGCTTCACGTGCCACCACTTCTCCATGCAACATCGGCAGCACATCGCCGAACCGTGCATCGCCTTGAAGATCGGATGCCCGCGCATCGGCGTCTGCTTACCATCGTTCGCGGGTTCGGCGTGGCCGAGCTTATCTCGCACGAAGTCCTCGGCATGGCGGCGAATCGTCTCAAGACCAACGCGCTCGATGTAGGCGAGATCGTCCGCTGCAAGTTTGAAGCGACTTCTGAACTTGCTCTTGGCAAGCTTCGCGAACGCCTCATCCTTGGTCATTTAACACCTTCGACGGCAAGACGGACGGCCTTCGCGAAGGCGGTCGGCTGTCCGGGCACGGTCACGAAAAGATGCGTGGCTCCGGGAACCGTCTCATGCGTTGTCGGGACACCGAGTGCAAGAAGACGGCGATGGAACGCAAGCCCCTGGTCGAGAAGGATGTCTCGCTCCGCCGCGAGAAAGCGACAGGACGGCAAGTTCTTCAGCGCCGCGTCAGACGCGCAGTCGGGCGAGATCAGCGGATTGCGGGCATCGCCACGCGAATAGGCCTCATTGCCCGCATCCATCAGTTCCGCGTCCAGCCCGAAGCCCTTCCCGTAACGCGCCCAGGAGCCGCCCTCGTCAGCCCAGGCGTGAACGACGGGGTAGTAGAGGAGAAGCGCGTAAGGACGGCGCACAGTGGGCGCGGAAAGCGCCACGGCGAGCGCGAGGTTGCCGCCCGCAGAATCGCCGCCGATGGCGACGGCATCCGGGGAACCGCCCCACTCGGAGGCGTGATCCATCGCCCATGAGACCGCCTCGCCCGTGCGGGCGACGATCGTCTGCGCATCATTCTCGGGCGCGAGCGGATAGGCATAGGCCAGAACCGCCACACCCTCCCTGGCGACGGCCATGCAGAACTCGGAACAGCTGTTGATGCTCCCGAATGTCCAACAACCGCCGTGCAGATAGACAAGTGTCTCGCGAGCCGCGCCCGACTCCGGCAAATAGAGACAGAGGTCCTCGCGCACCATCCTGCGAGTCACGCCGGCGATCAACGGCTTTTCGATGTCACGCGAGCGACGGATCGCCTCCAGCTCCGCGCTGTTGCCGCGAATCGCCTCGCGCACGGCACGGGCCTGCTCCGCCTGACGCCCGGGCGGGATCGACGCAAGGAAACGGTCGGACTCGGAATTCTTCTCCATGACAATCACCTGCCGCCCATCGCCCCGATGCCCTGAAGGATTCCAGCGATACCGACGGCCGCGACGTCGTTCACGATCTTGCCCTCGTCGTCAAACGAGTAGAAGTTCATGACCGTCGTTGCGAACGAGCGTCCGTTCGGTTCGATGCCCGCGAACGGCACATTACCCGTGAACGTACCCGTGCAGAGCCAGCAGACAGCGACCGTCTTTTCGTCCGCCACCATATCCTTGAGCTTCCACTGCACGTCTGGAAAGCTTGAGCGCATCATCGTGACGACGCTCATGTATCCTTCCGCGCCCATGAGCGGTGTCGGCGAGACGGGCGTCTTGAACGCCGCCTTCTCGGAGATCAGCTCCTTGGCAAGGTCGATGTCGTTCGTGTTGATGCAGGTTTCAAACCGCCGCATCACCGCACGGTTCCGTTCGATCAGATTCTCATTCATATCGCTTCCTCTGTTCAGAGAACTCACAAACTCCCGTCGGTCTCACTTGTGCGATTCCAGCCACTCGAGACGACGAGCGTCGGGGAGGTGCTTGACCGTGAAGTCGGAGAAACGGGCCTCGAAGCCGTTTCCGTCAGGTGCGGCGGCGACGGGGCCGACCTTTACGGGAACGTTGTCCTGAAACCAGGCGTTGCGCATCATCGTGTAGTCCTTGTCGTCGAAGGAGTAGAAGATTTCAACTGCATCGCGGCGACGGACAGCCTTGATCCAAAGAGCCTCGATTGGCTTGTCCAGCTTAATGACGCTCCAGTCGCTCTTCCCGTGCGTGACGACCGCGCTCACGTTGTAGTGTCCGTCGACAAACTCGATGCCGGCCTTGATCCAGTTCTCGCGGTCGATGCGGAGCATGAGTCCCGCCTGATCGAAGCGATCCTTGTACGCCCCCGTCACCTTGACCTTCGCCTCGAACTCGCCGCCGCGTTCGGTGTAGAGAAACGGACCGTCATCGACAGTAAAACCGTAATGCGAGACACGCCAGTAGTCGCTCTGTCCTGTCACCTGCATCGTCAGCGTTCCGCTCTCGACCGACCACTTCTCCGGCTCGTTGAACCACGTCATCGATCCGAACGGCTGCATTCCGCCGAAAGACATAATCGGAGCCATCATCGCCATCACCATCATTCCCTTCATTTTCATTTTCCTTTCTTAAGAGCCCGTCGCTCGCGACTCGACTTCGGCTTCGGGGTATTTGGATCCTCGACCTTCACCTTGCCGACCTTCGGAGACAGCCCCCAGCAATGGCCGCTCGACGAATACTTCTGCCCGTTCCGACGGTAGTTCACCTCACTCATGTCGCGTCGCCCTCCGAAGTCAGATACGGGTGCGCGGAAAGCGCCGTCTTAAGCGGGCGCAGCGCCGCGCGTTTTCCGTACTTGAACGACTCGGCAATCCGAGAGCGAAGCATCGCCAGCTCCTCTGGAGACGCCGTCTGCGCGAGGCAACGATTCACCGACGCCTGGTCGAGATCGAGCTGGAGCGAGATCACCTTCGCATCCTGCTCATCCGCTGGGAGCTTAGAGAAGGATTCGCTCGAGATCACCTCATCGACGATCTCCTTACGCCGCCAGACCCACTTGCGGGCTTCGCCCTCACTCAACATCTCCTCCATCAAAGCCTCCCTTCTGCCGCATCCATCGCGAGCATCGTTGCTGATTCGCCGTTGAGAATACGGTCGTAGTCCTTCGGCCACGACTCGACGACCGCCGCGTAGTCCTCATGTTCGAGCTTCGGAAGCCCGGCCATCGCCACCTTACGATTCGGCGCAGCGAGGAACTTCTCGCGAATCGCCTTCAGCGCCCGCACGTGCTGCAGGACTTGCTCGTCAAAGTTATTCATGGTACTCCTCCGCCAGTTTAAATCTCGGACCGACATAGCCGTCACGTTCAATCGTCTCGAAGAACATCTTTGCCGGGCGCACCCAATGCTCCATTGCGCCGTAGAGTGTGCGGTAGACAACCATCAACTCCTCCGTCTCGCTGTTCTTCGCGAAGTCGAGAAGCTGATAGCGCTTACCCTTGAAGTGGACGAACTCGCGCCCGATCAGCGATTCGAGATTGTCAGGCATTCCTTATCCCCTTGCACTTCGGATACTGCGAGCAACCATAAAACGGCGCACCGTCTGACTTCCGGTGACGCAGAACCATCTTGGCTCCGCACTTAGGACACTTGAGTTCCCCCCGTTCGCATGAGACCGACAGCTGCACAGCATCATGGCTCGCCCGAAGATTAGCCACATGTGACGCCTTACGCTCATCGCCCAACGACATATCCCATGCGCCTATTGCGAGACAGACCTTCTCAACCATAGCCTCGCTCAAGAGAGGCCGGTCAAACGACCGGATGTACCGGGCGAGATCAGCACTATACATCACGTTCTCAGGCATCTCCGTCATGAACTCGCCGTCACCGCAGAATGCGACCACGTTAAAAAAATACCGGCGCGGCATCTTCAGCAGATCGGACATCGTGTAAATGTGCCGCCAGTTCTGTCGGATAGGGTTCTGGAAGCGATACTTGTCAGCGCCCCAGCGGGTCCTGAAGCTTTGCGTCCACTGCCGCTGATTCTCTCCACCGAAGATCCATCCTCCATAGTCCTTCGTCTCGACAACGAAGATCCCATAGCGACTCACGACAACATGGTCAATCTGAGTCGTCGCCCCGTCTACGGTAGGCAGCATGACGTTGTTGATGACTTTATACACGTCGTTCGGCAGAGAACCCAGCCGCCCAGATACGACGGCCTCGCCGATGTTGCCACGAATCGCCGGCCGCGCCGACTTCAACAAGGCCTGAACGACCCACAAGACGACGACAATCGCCCCGGCAATCCAGTATACACTCGTGAAGTCGCCCATCATTCCGATCTTACGGATTAAGGTTTGACTCAAGTTCCTTCAGTGGGTCTAAGAGGATCAGACCCCGGTGAATACAACACCGCCCTTTACCGTCAGGTTGTCGTGGAATCCCGCCTCCCTAACCGCATCCAGTACGACGTCATGGGCTATCTTCGCGTTTGCGGTATCAGTCGTGTAGCCCTTCGCCATCAGCTTTGTGCGCAACTGCTCGAACACCATACTTACAGCACCTCCTTGCGAATGACATCGAAAATCACCTCGCGCTTTGGAAACGCATCAAGGTAGTCCTCCATCTTCGCCGGATAGAGTTCTTCGGAGATCTGCCGAAAGTTGCCGATCACCTCGTGATAAAGGTCGAAAGGCATTTTCGTGCGCATCCTGACAGTTTCAATCAGCAGCCGCTCCTTGTCGAAGATTCGCATTGGCACTCCCTGGAGGACTATTTCCTCAACGCCAATCGCCCCAGTCCCCTTGGGTACAAAATATTCAACAACATTCGGATCGAGAATCTTAGTGCTTCCGCGCTCGACAGCCAAGTGGCACTTGTCGGGAATGTTGTCCGTCAGGTCGTAATAGTAGTAAGCACTCAGCATTGTCACGACGGACGTCGGATAACGCGCCTGCAGAATTTCCAGCTCATGATGCCGAGTCCCGTCCGAATAGAGTCCGGGAGCGACCTTACGAAGGCCGCCCGTCTTAATCTGTGCAGCAATCTGATAGTGATTGCCGAACTTCTCCAGACACTCTTGAGCACTTAACAGCATTTTATTTTCAGCCGACAATTGTCATCTTTTGGCGGCTGTGAGTAAAATTATAGCAAATCCTGCCACCCGGCTCAACATTGCGAATCGGGATGTGCCTCCGTCCACGCCTTCTGCGCCGCTCGGCGTCCTTCCATGAACGCCCGCTCCTCCGAACGCTTGCGGTCGATCTCCTCCTTGCGTACCCTCCACTCCTCGTCGGTGTAGGGATCGACCTGCACAATCACCTCGTTGAGCCGGATGCCGCACATAAGGAACAGCCACTGCACTCGGGCGACGACATCCGCCCCAGTCGGCGAACTGCGGATTGATCCGACCTGCATCCATCATCGCCGACACCGCCTCACCTGCTGGGCTGCACCCGAGCCATTCGAGATGTCCTGCCGCCTGGAGCGCGTCGAAGGTCGCCGGATTCGCCACCACAAGGCGCGACACGGCGCACGAGAACGCTTCCGACCACGACTTGGCGACAACCTCCCGCCCGTCAAGGGGAAGGCGAACAGGGCGCAACGACGAGGCGATCACCCGGCAAATGCCCCGGCGGCGACCCCATCGGGGCCTTATCATTCCCAGAACTCGGTCTGCACAAAGGTCAGCTTGCGCCCTTTCGCGCCAGCTTGCGCCGCAGGGGCTGCAGGAACGCGAGAAGCGGGCGGGGCGACCGTTGGCGCGGCGACCGGCTCGGGCGCGGCACAGGGCGGCTGGATATCCTCCAGACCGAAGGTCTGCCGCGAAGCGGGCGTCTGCGCGAGGTGCGCGTTCTGGCGCGTCTCGCCCCACTCGCGGCGGTTGAGCCGCCGCCGGAGGGTCTGCCAGCCCGGAAGTCGCTCGTCCATGAGGGCGCGGAACTTCGGACCGTGATTGTGGACGGCGAAATGTGTGTATTCATGGGCAACGACGTATTCGACCAGGTCGCGTGGCGCATGGGCGAGTTCGGCGTTGTAGGTGATGTAGCGGTCGCGCCAGTGGCAGCAACCCCAGAGCGACTTCACCCTGCGGATCTTCCACGAGACCCCGTCCTCGCCCACACGAGCCGCCCACATCGCGTTCAGTTCGCCGAGGAGCGTCCGCAGGGCTTCCAGTTCGGCTTCCGTCACCGGGGCGCGTGTGGCGGCAGGACGCGCCAGCACCTCGGCGCGGGTCTTCTGCACCCACCGCCACTTCTCGCGCAGGAAGTCCTCGCCCTGCCGCAGCGTCGCCCACCACTTCGGAACCGAGAGACACACCGTGCCGTCCGCCGCCACGCGGATGTTGATCCGGCGGATGCGCTTGCGGACGACCTCGACGGGTACGCCATCAATCTCGTTGTGTCCTGAATGGAGCATTGGGCATATTATACCAACTGCTCCGCAGCGTCGTGCGCGTCAGAACTCGACACGCAGGGTCTTGTCAGGCCACTTGAAGCCAAAGTCCGACCGCTTGATCTTGCACTGGGGTTCGCCGTCCTTCCAGAAGACCAGCCCCTCGATGTTATGCGTCCGCAGATACTCGCGCAGGCCATCGAACGTCCTCGGCGCGTCCTTGACGATGCGCTTGCCGTGCTTCTCCAGGCAGTCGTAGGTGAGCGCATAGGGGTTGCTCTGAAAGTGCGGACCGACCGCCTCGTAAGTGCCGTCGGAAAGCCACGTGCCGCCCGCGTTGTAGAAGGCGGCGAGGTGCCAGTTCGACCCCTGGTCGGCGGGATCGACCAAGAGCCAATGCGGCCAATGCCCCGTGACGGGATCGGGATCGCAGCACGGGATCGCCCCCGGCGGAGGCGTCTTACCCTTCTTCGCGTCGTACCGCTTGTAGAACTTGCCGCCGATCACCGCGCAGCAAGTCCCGTCGATCTTCACGGTCGCAAGCCCCTCGCCCGCCAGCACCCATTCCATCCCCGGCGTCACCTCGCTGGTGATGCTCTTGACGCGGTTGCCGTCGTATGTGCGCTTGAACAATGTCGGTATCTTCTTCATCGATTTTCTCCTTTATGCCGACACTATACCGTAATCTCGGAACGCATAGCAAGCGGGTCACGGTATCGACTTGACCCAATCCTCGGGACATTCGTTAGGCAGATACTTCTTCGTCAATCTGAAACGCCTCGCGTTGCTTTTCTTAATCGAGATCTTCCCATCGCGGCAGTCACGCCTCAAGCCGTCGCACTCCTGCTCGAACTTCTGCAACTCGCCCTTGGGGAGATCCCGCGAACGGACGTGGTGAAAGATGTAGACCACGCGCAGTTCCGTGAGAAGCGGCTCGTCGTAGCTCGCCCGCGCAAGATCGGACGGAAAGTTGGGGTTCTTGATAAGCGCACCCGCGTAACGCCATCCTTCATCTCGCCATTCACCCTCCTCCGCCAGTTTCTTCAAGACGCGAGGGTAGAGCTTACGCAAATCGGCCTCGGTCAACTCGGGACGCAGGAAAAGCTCTCGACAGCACTTGCTCATCGGCTCCCCAGATTCGGTCAGGACTTCGGCAAGCTTTCGGACATTTTCGGGCGGCAGAGGATTCGCCGCTGTGTACATTCGCAACCGCCAGTAGTTGGCCACGACCCTCGCGAAGAATGTCGCGGCCGGACGCTTCACCAGTAGCTCGTTCAGGTCGAGCGGCGGCTCAAGGTACTGTTCGGCGGGCGACGGGAACCCCGCCACCACCGATCCCGATATTTTCGCTTTTGCTGGCATTACGCAAATCTCCTATTGCCGTTCAATTCGAGAGACGCATTCTCCATGTCAATCAACACATAATTTGTCTTAGTCGGACGCTCCTTGTGTTTGTCAAATTTCCAACGTCGTCGCTACCGCTTGGATGATGTTAATGTCATAGCAAATACTCCTCTCCGTCGTCCGGCATCAAGACGCGATCTGCGAGGCTTCGTCGTTC
>JAEDMC010000132.1 GCA_016303225.1 Kiritimatiellia bacterium | reverse complement strand
CACCGCCGCTGTCTCTTCGCGATGCACGAGCTTCACAACGAGTGGAACACGAAGCACGTGAAGTCGGCCCGCGTGGTGGGCGAAGTGATCGGCAAGTACCATCCGCACGGCGATTCGTCCGTCTACGACACGATCGTCCGCATGGCCCAGCCGTTCTCGCTGCGCGTGCCGCTGGTGGACGGCCACGGCAACTTCGGCTCCATCGACGGCGACAGCGCTGCGGCGATGCGTTACACCGAAGTCCGCATGCAGCGCGTCACCGACGAGCTCTTGGGCGATCTCGAGAAGGACACGGTTGACCTCGTCCCGAACTACGACGAGACCTTGCAGGAGCCGACGGTCCTGCCGGCGAAGCTTCCGAACCTCTTCCTCAACGGCTCCTCGGGCATTGCCGTCGGCATGGCGACGAACATTCCGCCGCACAACCTCGGAGAGCTCTGCGACGGCATCGACTACTACGTGCAGCACCGCGAGGAGTGCACGGTCGACGACCTGATGCAGTTCGTGAAGGGTCCGGACTTCCCGACCGGCGCGACGGTCTGCGGCTACAACGGCATCAACGCGATGTACAAGCTCGGGAAGGGCCAGCTCACCGTCCGCGGCAAGGCCGAGGTCGAGGTCGAGAAGGGCGGCCGCGAGCGCATCATCATCACCGAGATTCCCTATGCCGTCAACAAGACCGACATGATCAAGCACATGGCGGATCTCGTGAAGGACAAGGTGATCGAGGGCATCTCCGACATCCGCGACGAGTCGAAGGACGACATCCGCATCGTGGTGGAGATCAAGAAGGGTGCGATGGGCGAGGTGGTCCTCAATCACCTCTACAAGCATACGGCCCTGCAGTCCACCTTCGGCGCGATCATGCTGGCGATCGTTGGCGGGCGTCCGAAGATCCTCAATCTCAAGGACTATTTCAAGTGCTACGTCGACCATCGTTTCGACGTGATCACGCGGCGGACGCGGTTCGAGCTCAAGAAGGCTGAGTCCCGCAAGCACATCATCGACGGTCTCCTCCTGGCGATCGACAACCTCGACGAGGTGGTTCGTATGATTCGCGCGTCGAAGAGCCGCGACGAGGCGAAGCAGAAGCTGCAGGAGCGCTTCGGCTTCACCGATCTGCAGGTGAACGCGATTCTCGAGATGCGTCTCTACCAGCTCGTCGGCCTCGAGCGTGACAAGCTCAGCGACGAGCTCGCGAAGCTCCTGGCGGCGATTGCCGAGTATCAGGCGATCCTCGCTGATCCCGAGAAGGTCTATGCGCTCATCCGCGAGGATCTCGCCGACCTGAAGACGCGCTACTGCTCGAAGGAGGACTCGAAGCGCCGCACGGAGATCGTGGCGGATGCGAACGAGGTTTCGGTGAAGGACCTCATCCCCGACGAGCCGTGCGTCATCACGCTGTCGAACCGCGGCTACGTGAAGCGCGTCGCGCTCACGGAGTACAAGGAGCAGAAGCGTGGCGGTCACGGCGTCCGCGGCGCGCAGGTGAAGGAGGAGGACTTCATCCGTCTCGTCTTCGTCTGCGAGACGCACGACGAGCTCATGTTCTTCACGAACACCGGGCGTCTCTTCGTCAAGGGCGCGTACGAGATTCCGGAGGCACAGAAGACGAGCTTCGGGCGTCCGCTCATCAATTTGCTCAACCTGCAGGAGGGCGAGCAGGTCCTGCAGCTCCTGCCGATCCGCTCGTTCGAGGGCGACGTTGACGTCTTCTTCGCGACGAGGGACGGCACGGTCAAGAAGACGCTTCTGGGCGATTTCCAGAACGTGAACAAGTCGGGCATCCGCGCGATCAACATCGAAGAGGGCGACGAGCTTGTGGCGGTGAAGCTGGTGAAGCCGAGCGAAGACGTGCTGATGCTGACCAAGAACGGGCGCGCGATGCGCTTTGCGGCGACGGACGTCCGGCGGATGGGCCGCAACGCGACAGGCGTGAGGGGCATCCGGCTCCTCGAGGGCGATCGCGTCGTCAGCTTTGACGTCGTGGATGACGCGAAGACGCTGTTCATCGCGACGGCGAACGGCTACGGCAAGCGTTGCGAGTTCAAGGACTTCACGCGCCACAACCGCGGCGGCCAGGGCATGATCGGCATCAAGGGGGCGGACCGCAACGGCGAGGTCGTGGCGGCGCATGCGGTGAAGGACGACGAGAACGTCATTTCCATCACGAGCGACCAGCAGATGGTCCGCAGTCCCGTTTCGCAGTTCAGCGTCCAGGGCCGTATGGCGCAGGGCGTGAAGCTCGTCCGTCTCTCGGAAGGCGCGGTTCTCGTTTCCGTTTCCGTCTGCGACGGCGCGGAGGACGAGGCCCCGGCGGCGATCAGTGCCGACGACATTTTGAACACACCCACCAATCAAGGAGAACAGACATGAAGAAATCCACGATGATGATGGCGGTCGCGCTGGCGATCGGTCTCGGAGTTTCGGCGAAGGCTGAGGAGCGTTCCTGGGCCTGGTCGCCGATTGGCATTGGCCTTGCTGCACCGATTCAGCTGCCGCCCGTCATGAGCGACGTCTACGGCTTGCGCCTTGGCGGCTTTTTCGGCTACAACCACGACGTCTATGGTCTTGACCTCGGCGTGGCGGAGGTCTGTTCGGGCGGCTTCCGCGGTCTGCAGGTTTCGGCGCTGTCCTGGGTCGATCACGACGATGTTTACGGTGTCCAGCTGGCTGGTCTGGCGAACATTGTGAACGCCAGCACGAAGGCGCTTCAGGTTGCGCCGCTCAACGTCGTCTGGGAGGAGGCTGTCGGCACCCAGCTGGGCCTTGTTAATGTCACGGCGGAATTCGCCGGTTTGCAGGTCGGCGGCATCGTCAACTGGAACGATCTCGCGAGTTATGGCCTTGAGATCGGTGCGGTCAATGCCAACCAGCAGGAGTTCTATGGCTGGGCCTTCGGCGGCATTGTCAATTACGCGGACTCGTTCAATGGCTTCGCCTGCGGTTTCGTGAACGTCGCCTATGACGTCACGGGCTGCCAGCTGGGCGTCTTTAACGCCTGTGACCATATGCATGGCGTGCAGATCGGCCTTGTGAACCTGATTTGCGGCTCGAAGCTTCCGATTATGGTCATCGCGAACGCGTGGTTCTAATCCCACTTGACGGCGCTGACGGATTTTTGATATCCTATGCGCTCATTCCGTCTGGATCGGGCTCTCCTCAGGCTGCCCGACCGGTGAGGAAAACAACGAAAGGAAACAGAAAATGCCTAAGATGAAGACGAAAAAGAGCGCGGTCAAGCGCATGAAGCTGTCGAAGGGCGGCAAGGTCATGCGTTCCCAGAGCGGGCACGCGCACCTCAACAACGGCAAGAAGCGCAATCGCAAGAACGATCTTTGCGGTCGCACGGCTGTCGGTTCCCTCAAAGTCACCAAGACCTACGCGCGTGCGCTGCAGGGTCGCTAAGATAAAGGAGTAAGAGAAAATGCGTGTTACCAATGCTCCCGCTTCCCGCGAACGCCGCCGCCAGCGCCTTGAACTGGCGAAGGGATTTTATGGCGCCCGTTCCAAACTCTTCCGTACGGCGACCGAGGCCGTCGACCGCGCGATGCGCCTGTCGACCGAGCACCGCAAGCTCAAGAAGCGTGATTTCCGTCAGCTCTGGATTGCCCGCGTCAACGCGGCGGCCCGTCAGGAGGGCATCAGCTACTCGAAGCTCGTCGCGGGTCTCATCAAGGCTGGCGTTGCGCTGAACCGCAAGATGCTGAGCGAGATCGCCATTCAGGATCCGGCTGGCTTCAAGGCCATTGTCGAGATTGCAAAGAAGGCGTAAGGACAGGTCGAGCGCTGCTCGATCATCTAGATTGAAAAGGAGCCGCGGCGGAATTGCCGCGGTTCTCTTTTTTTGCTATAATGCGGGTGGTTTAAAGCGGGAGGAAGCATTAACTATGACAGAGGAACTGACTGAAGAGGTCGAAGCAGCCGTTCGAAACGAGGTCGACGAAGAGGAGATTCGTGATACGGACATTGCCTTCGATTGTCCGCAGTGCGGCAAGAACCTGGTCATTGACTATCGCGGCGCCGGGCTTCAGATCAACTGTTCGGCGTGCGGCGCGTCGGTCCTCGTGCCAATTCCCGACGGCATGGAGCTCCATGACCTCGACCTGGATCCCGGGGAGATCCTGAAGCAGCTTTTCGCCACGCGGCGCAACTATCAGAAGGCTGAGCTTGAAATTCAGTCGCTGAAGGCGCGGCTGACGCAGCTGCAGGAGACGCTGGGCGTCATGCAGGAAGTCATCGCCGAGGGGTTGTCTGATTCGTGAACGTTCATCGGTTCATTGTCAACGCCCTCACCTTTGCGCGTGTCCCGCTGATCTTCGCGTGGCTGGCGTGTGCCGTCATGCAGGAGTTCCGCGGCGGTTTTGCGTTGGCGGCCGTTGCCTGCGTGATGATGCTCCTGTCGGGCCTGACGGATCTGTGGGACGGGAATCTCGCGCGCAGGTGGGGTGTTGTCTCGACGCTCGGCAAGATGGCGGATCCGCTGATGGACAAGATTTTCTACATTGTCGCGTTTCCGGCGCTGGCCTGGCAGATCATGCATCAGGGCGAGTCCAATGCGCATGCGCTGGTGATGACGTTTTTCACGATTCTCTACATGTTGCGCGACACGTGGGTGACGTTTCTGAGATCCGTCGGCACGCTCTACGGCGCCGATGTGGCGGCGATGTGGCTGGGGAAGGTCCGTACGGCGCTATCCTTCCCCGGGGCGGGCTGGGTCTATGTCTATTGTTGCTTTCACCGTCAGGCGCCTGCGTCCTGGAACGGGGCCTGGCTTGTCAGTTGCTACGTGGTCGAGGGCATATTGGTCGTTCTGACGGTCTGGAGCCTCTTGACCTATTCCGCCGCCTACTGGCCTTACTTGCGTAAGGCACTTGAACGGAAATGAAATTTTTGCGATAATACACTTACCTCAATAAAGAAAGAAGGCAAATTCAAATGAAAAAGCAGTCCAAAGGTTTTACGCTCGTCGAGCTTCTCGTCGTCATCGGCATTCTCGGCATCCTGATGGGTGCGCTCTTCCCGGCGATTTCTTCCGCCATGCTGTCCGCGAACACGGCCGCGATGGCGATGCGCGGGCGTAACTTGTTCGTCGCGATCACCCAGGCCAACACCGAGCGCGAGGGCGCGGGCCTGTCGTCGGTGTGGCCGCAGCAGGACACGCAGGGCCTTGACGATGACGAGACCGCGCTGATCGGCGCCGCGACCTCGACGAAGTACTTCAACGAGCTCTTCAACATGAAGAACTACGGTCAGGCCGAATGGCAGCCGTACGTCAACGTTGACATTGGCGTCCTGCAGGGCGGCGGCGTCTCCAAGACGACGACGGGCGAGTTCCAGGGCAAGAACGACCTCGCGTGGGTCATCTGCCAGAACATCCAGAGCGAGATCGAGGACGTGATTCCCGTCCTTGTCACGCGCAACTGCGACTTCAACGCGCTGAGCGGCAAGCTGACCTCCTTCCAGGGCACCGAGACCGATCCGATCGACTGCGGCAAGGAGTACAACACGCCGTTCGGCAACAAGGCGTGGGTTCTCGTGCGCAAGGGCGGTGCGGCGAGCACCGTCAAGGCGCGCTACTCGAAGCTCAACGTCATCTTCAACAAGCAGGGCTTCGACAACTCGAACCTCAAGAACCAGCTGAAGTTCCTGCCGCTCTAAGCGCTTATGATTGCCAAGGTCGCAATAGACCTTGCGCTTGACCGGCTCTTCACCTATGAGGTTCCGGAAGCGCTCCAGAAGAAGCTGGCCGTCGGCCAGCTTCTTTCTGTTCCGTTCGGCCACCGCGAGGCGCGGGGATTCGTTTTGGAAACGTCGCACGGAGGCGACGTTTTTCAAGAGGGAGATTACAAGCTCAAGCCCGTAACGGCGATTGTCGACGAGACGCCGTTTTTCTCGCCCAAGCTTCTCGAATTGGTGAAGAAGGTGGCCGAGTACACGGCTTCGCCGATTGAGGCGGTCTTGAAGGCGGCGCTCCCGGCGGCGGTCCTGAAGAAGAACGCGCGGGCGAAGGAACAGCTGTATGTAGGGGTTAGGGGTCAGGGGTTAGGGGTTAGGGAGCAGGGGCTGACGCAGAGGCAGAAGTGGCTGGTGGAGCAGATCGAGAGGCTGGGGGGCGGGTGGATGCAGCAGCTCTGCCGGGAGCTGAAGACAACGCCGGCGTCGCTGCGGCTGCTGGCGGAAAGGGGGCTGGTCGAAATTGCAGCGCGGCAGAAGCGCCGCGACCCGCTCGGGAACCGGATAATCTTGCCGTCCAAGCCGCTGCCACTCAACGACGAGCAAAGGAAGGCGTTGGAGACGATTGAAGCACCGTCGATCAGGCTCGACGGCACGGGCCAACTGCCAACTGCCAACTGCCATCTACCAACTCTCCTTTTCGGCATCACCGGTTCCGGCAAGACGGAGGTCTATCTGCAGGCGATTGCGGCGGAGCTTGCGGCCGGACGCGGTGCCATCGTGATGGTGCCGGAGATCGCGTTGACGCCGCAGACCGTAAGCCGCTTCGCTTCGCGCTTCGGGGATCGGGTGGCGGTCCTGCATTCGGCACTGTCGGACGGCGAGCGCTACGACGAATGGCATCGCATCCGCTCGGGTGCGGCTCGCGTCGTGATCGGTCCGCGGTCTGCGGTCTGGGCGCCCGTCCGCGATCTTGGGCTGATCGTCGTCGACGAGGAGCACGAGTCGAGCTACAAGCAGGACGAGACGCCGCGGTACAATGCGCGTGACGTGGCGGTTCTCCGCGGCGCGCTCGAGGGCGCGCGCGTCGTGCTCGGTTCGGCGACGCCGTCGCTCGAAAGCTGGATGAACGTGAAGCGCGGCAAGTATGCGCTTGCGGAGATGACGCGGCGCGCGGGGATGGGACGGCTTCCGAACGTCAGGATCGAGGACATGAGGCGGGAGGCGGGAGGCGGAGGCGGGATGATCTTCTCGCGCGAGCTCCTCGAGGCCATTCGTCAGCGGCTTGACCGGCACGAGCAGACGATTCTCTTCCTGAACCGCCGCGGATATGCGACTTCGGCCGTCTGCGCCGGCTGCGGATTCGTCGTCAGCTGTCCGGACTGCGGCATTCCCTACACTTACCACCGGGCGGACGCCTGCCTTCGCTGTCATGTCTGCGGACAGTGGGTTCCGGTTCCGAAAAGCTGTCCCCAGTGCAAGTGTCCCGGCTTTGACTTCAAGGGCATCGGCACACAGCGGGCGGAAGCGGCCCTGCAGAAGTGCTTTCCGCACGCGCGCGTTCTGCGGATGGACGCCGATTCGACTTCGCGCAAGAATTCGCATGACGACCTCCTCTCGGCTTTCCGCCGCGGCGAGGCGGACGTCCTCCTTGGGACGCAGATGATCGCGAAGGGACTCGACTTCCCGAACGTCACCCTGGTCGGCGTCCTCAATGCGGACAGCTCCCTCAACATGCCTGATTTCCGTGCCGGCGAGCGCACGTACCAGCTCCTTGCGCAGGTTGCGGGCCGCGCCGGACGCGCCGAACTGCCGGGCGAGGTGATCATCCAGACCCACGACGTTGACGCGCCTGTCCTTGCGGCTGTCGTCCGCGGCGACTTCGCCGGCTTCGCCGCCGACGAGCTGAAGGCCCGCCAGGAGTGCTTCTTCCCGCCCTGCTGCCATTACTCCGTCATTGTGTTCTCGTCGACAGATCTGAAGTTGGTCAGCGACTGGTCTTCGATGTACGCGAAATCGCTTGGCGCTTACGCCAAGCGAATGGCAGATTTCAAATCTCAGATTTCAAAGGGTCGGTTCGATGTCAGCGAGGCGATGCCGTGTGCTTTGGAGAAGGCGGATGGACGTTATCGCTGGCAAATCACGCTGCGGTCGACGCGCGTGTCGGACGTCGTTTGCGGCTGGCGTTGGATCACCGCCGCGCGTCCGCTTCCGAAGAACCTTCGCGCCACGTTGGATGTTGACGCCTTCAATGTGATATAATTCGCCTGATGATTCTTTTCGCCCTCTCGCTGTTCTTCACCGAGCCCGCGCCGATAGACATGCCGCGGGCCGAGGCGTATCTCGTCCGCGAGAACGGCATGTCCTTTCTGGAGGACCGTTACCTGCGGATCGACCTTTGGGGATCGCAGGCGATGCTGGGGCGCTGGATTGATGCGGACGGACGTGTCTTCGGCTTGGCGCAGTTCGGCGTCAGTCCGCCGATGGCGGGATTCTGCGAGAGCGTGACGCGCGTCAAGTTTGAAGAGGAGAAGAGGCCGATGCCGCGCGTTCGCGCCAATCGGGATTTTCCCCGCGAGTTCCGCTCCGCCCTCAATTGGCAGAGCGGACTTATCGGTACCGTGGAGAAGCCGCGCGCACCTCGGCAGCTGCCGCGTGGTTACAGGTACGTCTACTATTGGCAGCATCCTACCAATTACAGCGACATCGTCTGCACGTTCCTGCCCGAGCGAACAAACGTCTGGTATTGGGCCCATTGGTCGCTGGTGCCGGGCGATGACTACCCAACGCAGATGGCCGCCTTCGAAGACCAGTTCCTGCGCAAGGAGTTCGGGGAATTTATTAAA
>JAEDMC010000131.1 GCA_016303225.1 Kiritimatiellia bacterium | reverse complement strand
CGGCAGGATCTTGCCGATGCACTCGTCCGTCACCTCGACCGCCTTCGTCGCCGCCTTGAGGTCGCCCGTGTGACCGACCATGTCGCAGTTCGCGTAGTTGACGACGATGAGTCCGTACGGATTGTTCTCAAGACGCTTCAGAAGCTCGTCCGTGACGTTGTAGGCCTCCATTTCCGGATGCGAAGCGAACGTCGCCGCGTCAAAGCGGCTCTTGACTTCAACCTGATCCTCGCCGGCGGACGGCGTCGTCGACTTGCCGTTGAAGAAGCTCGTGACATGCTTGATCTTCTGCGTCTCCGCAAGGCGAAGCTGCTTGAAGCCAGCCTTGGAGACGACCTCGCCGAGAAGGTTGTCCATGCCGCCGCCAGCGCCCATCGCACCAAGGAGGTAGTCCTCGAACTCGTCCCAGTAGCGCGTAAAGCCGAGGAACGTGACGGACGGCTTCGCCTGCTGGTTCGCCGCATCCGGATAGCCCTTCGACACGAACGCCTGCGTGAGCTGGATCGCACGGTCCTGACGGTAGTTGGTGTGCATGACGACGTCGCCGTCCTTCATGCCGGCATAGTCGCCAATCACATAGCACGGAATGTACTCGTCCGTCATCTCGGTGCCGTCAGGCGTCTTGCCCGACGCATATTCGCCCTTCACGGCCTCCTCGATCGTCGCGGCCTTCTTGCCGACGCAGCTGACAATGCAGTTGTAGGCCTCGGTCGTGAGCTTGTAGTTCTTCGAGCGGTCCATGCCGTAGTAGCGGCCCATCGCCGTACCGATCGTGGCATTGCCAACGGACGCAAGCTCGGTCTTGAGACGCGCGATGTACTCGAGCGTCGAGCGCGGCGGTGTGTCGCGTCCGTCCAGGAACGGATGCACGACAATCTTCCCTTCGGGAAACTCGCTGCGCGCGCGCTTCATCAGTTTGAAGAGGTGCTCCTGGTGGGCATGGACACCCTCGTCCTGCAGAAGACCGAAGAAATGGAACGTCGAGTTGTTCTTCTTCCAGCTCGCAATCAGGTTCGCCCACTTCTCGCTCTTGAAGAGATCGCCGGACGAAAGACCGTCGTCGATGCGCTTCAGCTCCTGGACGACGATACGGCCAGCGCCCATGTTGAGGTGGCCGACTTCGGACGATCCCTGATAGCCGTCTGGAAGCCCCACCGCCTCGCCGCAGCAGTCCAGAAGGCAGTGCGGATAGCGCGCGCGAATCTGGTCGATGACGGGCGTCTTCGCCCCGTAAACCGAATTCCCGTCCTTGCGGTCGTTCACTCCCCAACCGTCACGAATGATCAAAACTACAGGTCTCATTTTCTCTTTTTCTCCTTTAAAGGTTTATTATATCAAATCTTCCGCTGCCTCACAGCAAGGATGCCGCCAGCTTGACGAGCTCGACGCAAGGGCGTTTGGCGTAGTAGGCAGGCGTACGGGCCTCGGGTGCGCCGCCCTGGGTCGCACCCGTGCCTTTGAGAAGATCGCGGCAGACGATCGAACCCGCCTCCGCCTTGAACTTCGCGCAAAACTCCTGAATCGCCGGATACGCCTTCATCTTGTCCGGACCGAGGCGCATGCCGATGACCATCGCCGCGGCGGACACCGCCCCGCAGACTTCGCGCATGCGGCCGACGCCGCCGCCGAGCCCGCACGCGAGTCGCTTCGCGAGCGTCTCGTCAAGCCCGAACTCGTCCGCAAACGCCGCGAACACGGCCTGCGAACAGTTGCAGCCCTCCTGAAAGAGGGCCTCCGCCTTCTCGACCCGCGACATCAGAGCGCCGGCCTCAGGATCATGTTCTTGTAGTCGGCGTCGGAGTGGTCACCCTGCAGGTAGATCGGACCCGGCACAAACTCGTTCGCATCAATCGCTCCGCCCGTGATGCCGACAACCGGCACGTTGTCGATGATTGTCTTGCCGTTCAGGACGACCGTGAGATGGCGCTTGTAGAGCGTGACGTTCACGTGCTGCCACTCGCCCGCCGGCTTCTCGGCCGCCACGCTCGGCACGACGCGCCCGTAGTAGGCCGCCATGTGGTGCTCGTCCACCGGCTTGCCGAAGCTGTCAACGACCTGGCACTCGTAGCGTCCGCGCAGATACACGCCCGAATTGGACTTCGCCGGCACACGCACGTCATACTCGAGGTTGAAGTCGTAGAAGTCCTCGCGCTTCGTCTTCAGGTTGGCGCCGCCGCCGACCCACTCGCCCTTCTCGTTGAGCCCGAGCTCGTTGGAGAGAACGCCGTCCTTGAACTTCCAGCCGAACTTGCCGCCCTTCTCCATCGGCTCCCAGCCGTCGAGTCCGTCCTTCAAGAGGTCAATCGGCTCGCCGAGCTTCGCGAGCGCCGTGTGCGACGGCTCGATCGGCGGATTGCGCCAGCCCGTGAAAATCTCCTGCGGCTTCGCCTGGTCGCGCGTGCCGTCCTTCGCCAGATAGGTGATCGTGCCCGTCAGCTTGTCGCCGCAGACCTCGCCGTCGAGAATCATGCCCCACGGATGGACGATGCAGAACTTGTTGCCGCGGACCTCGCAGCTCGTCATCGAATTCGGCGACGCCCAGCGCCAGAGGACCAGCGCATCGTACTTGCCGCATCCGCTGCGCGTGACGATCATGTGCCCGGCGGACATCCTGTCATAGGGCAGCTTCAGCCCCCAGTTGCCGACGACCGTATCCTTGCACGGACAGCACGGCGGCTTGCAGCAGCACCCCGCGAGCACAAGGCCCGCCCCGATCATCATGAGTTTCTTCAGGTTCATTTTTCTATTTTCCCTTTCTTGTTTTTCGTGATGTGACTTCAATGACATTGACGCAGTTACGGAGCTGAAGGATGATCTGATTCACCACCTTCTCCGTGCCGAGGACGTCGATCTTCATCCGCGAGACCGTACCGTCCTCCGTCGGTCCGACGTTCAGCGTCTGGATGTTGTAGCCGCGTCCCGAGATGAGCCCGACGATGCGCGCCAGCACACCCGGCTTGTTTTCGACGAAGCAATTCAGGCGATAGACTTTTTCCCCACTCACTTTTTCACTCTTCACTTTTGCTTTTCACTTCGACCAGCACCGGCCCCTTCGCCCCAACTGCCTTGGCAATCGCCGCGTCGAGCTTCTGCGGATCGGAGACCCTGACGCCCTTCACGAGGAAGCTGTGCTTCGTCGCCGCGCGGCAGATGCCCGTCATGTCCGCCTTCTTCACGACTTAGCCGCAGTGGAAGTAAGTCTTCACGAGCTCGGCCATCGCCTTCGCGTTCTTCGTCACCTTCGCGCGGAGCGTACGGTCGTCGAATGCCTTGAGTTCCGCGGCGATGCCGTCGATCATGGCCTTCGAGAAGACGCCCTTCTCCTCGTAGATCGCACGCTGCTTGAGGAGCAGGTCTGCCGAGGCGGCACAGCTGTCCGGCAGGCAGTCGAGCGTCTTCAGGAGCTTCGCGTTCTCAGCCTTGTGGATGTTGACGTTCACGTACGTGTCGTTCGCGACCTTGACGCCGTCCTTCAGCGAGAAGCCGTAGCGGCACGCGACACAAAGCGCAGCCATGAGGAGGTAGACATTCGCCGAAGCGTCCGGCGAGCGCATTTCGACCGTCTGCTTCTGGTGCGTATCGTACTTCGAGGCCATCTCCTTCGGGTTCGCCTGCTTGCACATGTCGGTCTTGCCGGCCCATCCGAGCGGGACGCGGACGAGCACCGAGCGGTTGCGGTCGCCCCAGCACACGTTCGTCGGCGCCTCCTGATGCGGCACAAGGCGCAGGTAACTCGTCGGGTTCATGTTGCCGAACGCCGTGATGGACGGCGCCAGCTTCATCATGCCGGCGATCGCGCGCTTCGCGGTGTCGCTGATGACGCCGTTCTTGAGCATCTGGTTCGCGCCATTCTTCATGAGGCGCATGTGGATGTGCAGGCCCGAGCCCGCCTTGCCGACGGTGATCTTCGGGGCGAACGTGACGTCATAGCCGTACTTCGCACCCATGTTGCGGATCATCCACTTCGCGATCGTGAGCTGGTTTGCCGCGTCCGGCGCGTCGCACGGAAGGAACTCCACCTCGTTCTGCTCGTAGACGAGCCCGTCCTGCGTGAAGTTGCCGACCTCGCTGTGGCCGTACTTGATGCGACCACCCGCCTGCGCGATCGCGAGCATGCACTTCTGGCGGAACTCGCCGAACTTCGCGAACGGGGCCGACTCGTGATAGCCTTTCTGGTCCTTCGCCGGGAAGCACTTCGGGTCGGGAGCGATGACGTAATACTCGAGCTCGCCCATCGCCTGAAACTCGAGCCCCGTGTCCTTCTTGAACGCCGCGCACGCCTTCTTGAGCGTGTACTCCGGCGAGGACTCGAGCGGCTCGCCATCCTTGTTGAAGAACGAACAGAGCAGACACAGGGTCGGCAGCTCCGCGAACGGGTCGACAAATGCCGTCGCATAGCGCGGAATGACGTAGAGGTCGGACGAGCTCGCCTCGATGTAGCTGAAAAGCGAGGACCCGTCCACGCGCTCGCCGCACGTGAGGATCTCGTCCAGATACGCCTCGTCATTGAGAATGAAGTTAAGCGTCTTCAGGCGTCCGTCGCCGCCCGCATACATGAAGTTGACATGACGGATGCCCTGCGCCTTGATGAAGCGCTTGATGTCCGCCTTGGTGAATGCCGCGCGCGGCTTCTTGAGAAACGCAACGATGTCCGTCGTGTTGATTTCAACGGTGTTCATGGACGACGACTCCTCCGAGGATGATTAGTAATTTTCCGGTTCGATCTGGAAATAGGCCTTCGGATGCGCGCAGACGGGGCAGACCTCGGGGGCCTTCTTGCCGACGACGATCGCACCGCAGTTGCGGCACTGCCACTTGTTCTTGCCGATGCGGACCCAGACTTCGCCCTTCTTAATGTTCTTCAGAAGCTTACGATAGCGCTCCTCATGGTGCTTTTCGATCTTCGCGACACCCGCGAACATCTTGGCGAGGTCGGCAAACCCCTCCTTCTTGGCGACTTCAGCGAACTCCTTGTACATTTTGGTCCACTCCTCGTGCTCGCCAGCGGCTGCCGCCAGGAGGTTCTCTTCGGTGGAGCCGATTCCCTTCAGCGCCTTGAACCAGAGTTTCGCGTGCTCCTTCTCGTTGAGCGCGGTCTCCTGGAAGATGGCTGCAATCTGCTCGTAGCCGTCCTTCTTGGCCTTGGAGGCGAAATAGTCGTACTTGTTACGCGCCTGCGATTCACCGGCGAACGCAAAGAGAAGGTTCTTCTCGGTCTTCGATCCCTTGAGTTCCATTCTGTGTTTCCTTTCGGTTTCAGAATATTATATCAAATTTCCGCCGTCCGACAGCCGTCATTTGACGGAAACGCTGAAACCGGTGATCTTACGGAACTCAATTCGGACGTTGTCAATTGCCATCATCGGTCCGCCGGCCATCTTCTCGTGCCGCCAGCGGACAAGAAATACGCCGCCAGCCGGAATCTTCAAATTCGGCAGCGCATCCGACACCGTCACCGACTGACGATAGTCGGGCGCTCCGTCCGGAAACTCCCACAGACAGGGCGCCACCACGGGAATCGGAATCGGCTTCCAGTCACCGTCTGCGTCGATACCGGTCTCGTTCGCCACCACAAGCACCTCCAGTGCATAAGTTGTCTCTTTGCCCTTCAGATTCCGCTGAATGGTATCGAAAGCCAACGAAGTCACGTCGACCGGCATGCCGCAATCGTTGCGAAATGCGAGCCCGACCGAGCATCCCGTCGAGCTGATCGCCAACGTGCCGAGCGAAGGCGAGTCTTTGCTCTCGCCAAAGACATAGACACCGCCCGTCGTGCGGTTAGTCCCCACCGTATAGAGCAATTTGTCTGTCTCACCTGATCCTTTGAAGAGCTGCCACCAGTCAAGATCAGCCTTCCTCGTGTCCGTATCTGAGGCCATGCCCGACAAGCTGTCGAAAGACTCCTGATAAAGTCCGTGGCTTAAGGTGCTCAGCGGGATCGCCCCCGTCGTCCGAAACCGTTCGTGCGCCAGGTCGACGGTCGTCGACGCGGACGCGCCGCCCTCGCTCGGCTGAGGTACTACGACAACGCGATATCGTGCGGACGGATCAAGGCCGCCAAACGTCACCTCACCCTTTGTCACCGTCTGGGAGCCCACCTCAACATGCGTCTCCTCGCCCAACGTCAGCAAGAGCTTGCCAATTGCAACATCGCCTGGGCTCTTCTTGCTCTTGCTGCCACTCGTCAGACGAACGCTTCGGATGTCCTGCGCCGCCGTAAAGGACTGCACGAGTTCGGACAGCTTCGTCGTCACCGCAGTCTCGGCGAGCGTCATCCAGCGACCCGCTCCATCTGCGACCTCAAGCTTGAAGAGCGTGTTCGTCAGCACGTCAACCGACGACGTTCCGCTCTTGTAGCGACAAACCAGTTTGGTGATCGGACGGCTATAGGCCGGACTTGCAATCCAGCAGCCCGTATAGGTCAGGCGCGGACAATACGTTCCGCTGGACGACCACGAGTCGTGTCCCCACTCGCGTTCGCTCGTCCACCCCTCCGGCAGCACGATCTTCTTGTCCTCGACCGTCCATCCGTATTCGAGAGTCTCCGTGTCGCCAGTGACCTTGACGAGCTTCGCCCGATAATTTTCCGCCAGCGGAATCGTCTTCCAATTCGCGGCAATCGTCGTCCGGTCCAACGCCTCCGCCTTCACTTCTCCTAGTTTGTCCAAGACGACCGTCGCCGTCGTCTCGTCGGACGCCGCCCTCGCCCGTCCGCCCGGTGCCACGGCCGTCACCGTAACCCTATAATCGCCGACGGACGGCACCGCAAGCGTCAGCGTGACGGATGTAGCCTTCAGGCTCCTGACGGCAAACAGCTCCGGATCGTCAACCGACACGACGTCCACGAGATAATGGTCCGCACCGTCGACCGGATCCCAGGACACCGTCAACATCCCTTCGGCCGCGCTCGTCACGATTCCCGTCGGGGCGGACACCGTCAGGTCGGCCCAGTTAAGGTCCAACACCAGCGGAGCGCTCCACGACGAATCCCGATGCGAGCTTCCGACGGCCTGCACCTGACATTCGTAGCGTGCGGTCGTCAGATCATTCGTCGAATATGCCGGCTGCGCGAACACCTCCGTTCCGGCATCAACGACTTCACGACTCTCGTTCCCGCCGTACATGACCCGGAGCGTATCAAGAGCACACGGACGGCAGGTACTGTCCGATCGAGCCGTAAAGACGAACCTCACCCGATCAATGTTCAACGTTGCATCAACTGTTCCTTCTGTCGTCGTCATGCTCGTGCCCATCGCAAAAGGTCCACCGAGGGCCTGCCACTCTTCGGATCCGTGCTTGCATCCATAGACCGTCACGCAATTCGAGCTGTCGTTAGACGACCTCTTGCTCACAAACGAATAACCCGTCACGGCATCCGACACGACTGGAGAAGTGATTTCCACTCGAACATCGCCTGAGGCCAATTCATTCCTGGCAATCTTCAGCGCACGCATAACCGACGACCCCTTTGAATCAATATAACTCTTGTCGGTCGTCTCCGTGCAAGCCGTGACCTTGGCGTTTTCGGAGATCAACGACCAGCCGAGCGACATCTGCAAATTGTCTGCGACCGAATCAAAGTCCTCCCGCACCACCGTTCGCGGGATTCCGGTCAGTCGAGATATCCGGAATCGATAACCGATGGACTCGTCCACGGCATCCGCAGCCACCATCAGGGCCGTTTTTGAGAAGTCAACGACACGAAAGTTCTCCGGCACTGGCAGTTCGTTGGCAAACGCCTTCAATTCAGCATCCTCGGATTCCGTCTTCTCTCCGTAAACGACGCAGATTTTCGCAATGCGCCAGTTGCCTGCACTTCCCGACCCGTCCAGCGAGAGACGAAATGCGTCCACAGACAATGCTTCGTCAAAATCAAAACTGACAAATTGGTATTCGTCATTCTTGTCCACGGATTTCACGGCGCGGTCGAGGACATTCGTCCCGACTTCCGTCGCGTTGATCAACGGCCACAACCGAAGATAGCGCTTCGGCGTCATCGCCGTCGCCCTGACACGCAGGACAACTTTACGAACCGGTGCCGGATAAAGCGGAGAAAGCAGGAACTTGTCCATTCTGTCGAACAGCACCCCATCGTTATCCGAATGTATCCCTACCTGATAGTCGAACCAACGGTTTTCATGATAGCCGGTTTCCTTAAAAGACAACACGTCGGGACAATCGATTGCCGCGCCAACGACGCCGCACGACATAATGCAACACAAGAGAAAAAGTCTTTTCATGTTCGCCCAACCTTTCTTCAACGAAAAGTATAGCAAAAGAAGGTAACGATAAGTTTACTTCTAGTATATTTTTTACCTCACGTCCAGAACTGTCCTCGATGCAAATGTTTTCGAACTGGACGTCGGAAATCGCCACACCCGTGTATTTCGCCCCCGGATAGCGGATGCCTCGCGACTCGATGCAGACAACAGCTTTATAGCAAAAACGCCGCGGTGGGAACCGCGGCGATGATGCATGAGAAGAAAAAAGAGCCGGCAGCGTCCTACTCTCGCACGGGCGAGTCCCGCACTACCCTCG
>JAEDMC010000130.1 GCA_016303225.1 Kiritimatiellia bacterium | reverse complement strand
CCCAGCGGGTTTGGCAACCGCCTGTTGGCCAGGCTTCAGCCAGAAGCGCTTCACGTTGCCGTATCCGGCTTTGCTCAGGATTCCTTCGAGATTCCGCATGATCTGCTGGACGTTCTCGGACGCGGCATCCTGCTCATAACCAAGGAGTCGGATGGGGGAATCCGGCGCAGCAGAATCTCGTCTGAGGCATTGCGCAACCTCGTCCGGTCCGACCGGCTGCAGACGTCCGTACGTCACCCCCGACTCCGTCACGTAGAACAGATAGGCGTCCTGTGTCGAGGCTCGGACAATGTCGACGAAGCGAAACCCCGACTGCTTCAGCAGTCGCACAAGCGCCTGAGCCGGCGTATCATCACGAACGTCCTGATCGACGACCAGCTGCAAAAGCTTGTCCTTGGGCACCTTTATCCGCTCCAGTTCCGCCGGAATTCGCTCGATCCGTACACTGCGCGAGCCGACCAGGAAACCTGCAGTGGTCAGGCGGACCGTCTTGTTGTCGCTTGTTCCATGCTGTTCGGTGACGATTGTCGAGCGAGTGTAACCGCCCTTCGCCAAAAGCGCCATCAGGGCACTTGGCGCGCGGAGGTCCCCCATGTTGCCCTCCCACCGGATGTGAATCGCCCGTTCCCTGGAGATCCCGGCATCCTCAAGCGTCTCGATGATTTCAGCTGGGGCAACCCGCTCGTCGCCGAAGTAGACGCCATCCGCCGTCATGCGCAGTTCCGGATTCGTTCCGTCGATCTCGACGACGCGACGCTGCGTCATGCAGCCGCAGCAATTGACGAGGAGCATGTAGACGGCAGTGCCGGCGACGATGCTCACGAGCGGATTCTTGCGCCAGACCTGCAGGGCCACGGTCACGACGCCCGCGAGGTACGGCCATGGCGTTCGCCAGGCGGACCCCGAATAGGAGTAGACGATGAGACAGCCGATGATGATTGGCGAAATCACCTTGCCGAGACGGTCAACCCACGGCGGCAGCTCGCGGTTCCGTCCGGAGAAGAGCAGAAACGGCAACGCCCGCAGCGAGTAGTTCACCAGGAACCCCACGCCGATGATGCCCACCATATAGAAAATTTCTTCTTTCATCTCCAGAACCTCAAACGTCAAACTTCAAACCTCTCATCTGGTCGGTGAAGATGACGATGAACAACGCCGCCATCGAAAACTCCATGCCGTTCGTGTAACGCCGAATCGTCTCGGGGTCGATCAGGTGTCCGAGGACACAGACGACGATCGCACCAACAGTCAGCCCCACGACCCAATAGGTATGGTTGAGAACCGACAGTACCATGCAGTAACGGAGGTTGCGCTTCGGATCGCTGATGGGGCAAGACACCTCCAGCGCGTAGTTCTCGTCCGTCAGCATCAGAACGAGATAGGCCTTGTGCAAGAGCGGTACGTCCTTCCAGCGCGACAGCAGCGAGAAACCGTAGAACGCATAGCGGAAGTTCACGGCGAGCGTCATCAGCGCAAAGGCATACAGCGAACTGCGCTGGGCGATTTCCGAAACGCCGGCGATGGACATCGTTCCCGTCACCCACAGCGTGGACGAAAGGAAAGCCCAAAGCGGAGAGAGAATGACATTGCCCTTCGCCGCCAGCAGAACGCCGGCGACGAACCCCATCGTCGTGTAGCCCATCAAGACGGGCAACGAATCGACGAAGGCCAGTTTGAGTATCGCCCTTTTCTCGCCCAAACCCTAAACCTCTTAATCGCTTGACCGCTCAACAAGGAGCTTCTCGACGCGTACGGCGTCCTCGGGCGTATCGACGCCGACGCCCTCGTCGTTCGTCTTCACGACGGCGATCTTCGCGCCCATCCACAGGGCCCTGAGCTGCTCGAGCTTCTCGGTCTTCTCCAGCGCACACGGCGGCTCCTTGATGTAGCACTTCAGGAATCCACCACGATAGGCGTAGATTCCCAAGTGCCGAACATACAGTTCCCGGCTGTCGTGCGCTTGCTGTTCCCCGAACGGCGCATGATCCCGATCGCACGGAATCGGCGCCCGCGAAAAGTAGAGCGCGCGGTCTTCCCGATCCAAGACGACCTTGACGACCGTCTTCGCAGCGAAGTCATCCGCCGTCTTGATCGGCGTCACCGCCGTCGCCATCTCGACGTCGCTGTCCGTCAGCGCGGCGACCAGCTCGTCGATGAGCCCCGGATCGATGAGCGGCTCGTCGCCCTGGATGTTGACGAGAATGTCGTCGTCGGCGAAATCGCCGCCGAAGAAGTTCCGCGCCGCGCAGGCGATGCGGTCCGTCCCGCTCGGCAGTTCCGACGGCGTCATCACCGCCTTGCCGCCGTGTTCCTCGACGGCCTTGACGATGCGCTCGTCGTCTGTCGCGACGAAGACGTCATCCAGCGACTTTGCCTTCTTGACGGCCTCGAAGACCCACGCGACCAGCGGTTTGCCCGCGAGCATCGCCAGCGGCTTCCCCGGGAAACGGCTCGACCCGAACCGACTTGGAATGATTCCGTATTTCTTCATGACAACAAACAGCCTTTCAGCGATTCAAAAGATACGTGAGCCCGACGGCGAAACGTTCGCAGTACATGACGAACGCGAGGATGGGATGGCGCAGGAGCTTGCGCCATTTGCCGTTCTCGACAAAGACGCCAAAAAAGCGGTAGCCGAGGCCAAACTGCTTCTTGAGCGCGGGATGTCCCTTCCACTTGGCCTGATAGGCCGCCATCGACTTCGTGTAGTAGGCCTTCTTCTCGAGCATCCGCTTCAACGTCAACTGCTTCTCGTTGTGGATGAGGTGGTTCTTCAGCATTGCGCATTTCGCACCCGTCGCGAGGACGCGGATGTCCAGCTCCCAGTCCTCAGGTCCGGCGATCAGGTTTTCGTCATAACCGCCGGTCTCGCAGAGCACCGACTTGTGAAACAGCCGCAGCGCATCGATGCACGTTCCGTCGTAAAAGCTCCGCTCGAAGTTGCGCGCCTTCACACGGATGCCCGTTCCTGTACGAACCTCGGGAATCCAGTAGGCGAGAGGAGAACTGTTCGATTGTCCGATTGTTCGATTGTCCGATTCTAACGCAATGGCCAGGATCTCACGAATCAATGCGTCGGGCAGAATCATGTCGGCATCGAGAACGACGACCCAGTCGGAGGTGGCGGTCTGCCAGCCGAGATTCCGCTGGGCGCTACGCTCCGGACCCTTGTCCAAAACGGTCGCGCCAAGTTCTGCGGCGATCTTCTTGGTATCGTCCGTCGACTGATTGTCAACGACGACGATCTCGACCTGGTCACGAAACGCATCGAATGCGTGAATGCAATTCGCGATGTTAGCCGCCTCGTTGCGGGTCGTGATGACCGCCGTCAGCTTCATTTTTCAGCCTTGCCCCTGCGTAAACGGCACGTCGGGGGCAATCATTGGCACAATGGTTTTCGAAGTTTCGGGAACCGGCTCAGGCGTTGCAATCGGTTCCGGCGCTTGAACAGGACGCACCGGCGAAAGCCGAGTCGGATTCTTCGCCTGAAACTCCCAGGCGAAGGCCTTGTACGCCTGCGCGCCCTTGGAACGCGAATCTAGGAACACGACGGGAACGCCCATCGACGGAGCCTCGGAAACGCGGACGTTTCTCGGGATCACCGTCTCGTAGACCTTCTCGCCAAAATGATTGCGCACCTCGTTCATCACGTCCTCGGTCAGTTTCGCAACCGAGTTGACCATCGTAAAGACAATGCCGTTCAGCTCAAGGTTCGGATTGACGCTTTCGCGGATCCGCTCGATCGACCCCGTGATGAGCGCAAGGCCATCCATCGCCAGGTACTCCGCCTGAATCGGAATGAGCACGCCATCCGTCGCGACAAGCGCAGACGTCATCACAATGCCGAGGGAGGGCGGACAGTCAAGAATGATGTAGTCGAACGCGCCGGAATCCCTCACGGGTGCAAGCGCGTTCTTGATCATCTCGAGACGATCTTCGCGCATGCCGAACTCCAGCTCCGCGCCGGCGAGATCAACCTCGGACGGAATGACGTTCAGGTTGTCCCACTTGGTCGGCTGGATGACATCGGCGATCTCCGCCCGTCCTGTCAGGACCGAATACATTGAAATGCCCTGCTGCTTTTCGAGACCAAGCCCCAACGTCGCGTGCGCCTGCGGATCGAGGTCGACCACCAGCACGGCACGCTTGCGCGCCGACAAGGCCGCAGCGAGGTTGACGACCGTCGTCGTCTTCCCGACGCCGCCCTTCTGATTGGCTATTGCAATAACTTTCGTCTGTCTTTCCATAACCTCAAACCTCAAACCTCGAACTTCAAAACAGCTTTCCGCTCTTTTGCAAATCGTCGATGTTCCCGCGGGCGCTGCGATTCACTTCGCGGAGCCACAGCTCCACCAGCGCGACGTCCCACGGATCGTCCACGCACTGCACGACCGCGGCGAACTTATCGTTCGACGCGAGCACTTCGCTCTTGACGCGCTCCGTCACGACCGAAAGGCGATCCGTCACGATCTGCTCCGAGAAGTTATCGCTCTTCAGGTGATAACCGTACTGAAGGATGCGCAGGTCCTTTTCGTTTTCCTTGAGAAACTCGAGGTAGGCCTTGGCCTCGTCCCCAAGACCTTCCGTCTCGATCTCTGCAACATGCGGCGTGATGACCAGAGGCTGATGGGCCTCGAGACGTCCCTCGCGGATGCGCACCTTGCCCGGATGGTCAGCCAACTCCGATACCAGATGGTAGTTAACAAGCGTGTTGCTGAATGTTTCGAGACGATGGCTTGGCTCCAGCAGGAACCGAGCGCTCTTGGCGGCATACCACCGGTCAAAATCTGGATTGGAGCTCACTCCTTGCCCTTACCGCAGCACTTCTTGTACTTCTTGCCGCTACCGCACGGACAGGGATCATTGCGCCCGACCTTCGGCTCTTCACGCACAATCGGCTTCTCGCCCACGAGCTCGCCGTCGGCGAACTTCCAGCCGTCCTTCTCCTTCACGAACTGCGAAACCTCGTGATGGTTGCAGAACTCGTTGTTCGCCGTATACAGCGCGCGAAACTCGACGACGCCCGTCTTGTCGCCCTTCTGGCCTCCCTCGGTCTTGATGATCTCAAGGCCATGCCATTCCGCCGAAGCGCTCCACGCCTTCGAGGCCTCTTCGTCGAACTCCTCCTGAACGGCATTGGTGGCGCTCGTCTTGAGATAGTCGACGTCACCCGTCACATACGACGTGTAACGCGCGCGCATGACCTGCTCGGCCGTCTCGGCCTTGGCCGTACCGGCAATGATGGGACCGCAGCATTCCCCGAAAGTCTTTCCAGACTTGCAGGGACAAAGATCTTCGTTCTTGATTTCATTATTCATAGCGATGTCTATATTTTACCAAAATCAGGGCAATGATGAGAAGTGCAAAGGCAATCCCGAGCGGCCAGTCGCCGATAGAGGTGTAGATGGTAGGTGTAGGCGTGGAACTGATACCTATCTTATCCATCATTGTCCCCTGACGGTCGACAAGCGGCTTGCCGGTCGGTCCGAGGAGCCACGTCGCCTTCCCGGCTGGCGTGATCGTCCCCGTGACACCGCTGTTGCCGACGCGAATCACCGGGAGCCCCGTCTCAATCGCCCGTGCAACCGCCTGCCAGGCATGCTGCTCGGCCTCGACAGAATCCGAGAACCAGCTGTCGTTTGTAATGAAGAACAGCATCTTAGCCCCGTTCCGACGGAACTTGCGCATCAACGCCGAATCGGTGTCTTCAAAGCAAATGGCGACGCCGAGAAAGTTGGTAGTTAGTAGTTGGTAGTTGGCAGAGTGCGGTTGGCTGTTCGCTGGAGCAAGAAACGGCAACAGTTTCACTTCTCCCGGGGTGCAGGAGCCGACCGGCGCCAGCTTCTGCAAGGCCGGGAACAGCTTGTCGCCCGGGATGAACTCGCCGAACGGCACCAGATGAACCTTGTCGTAGACGGAGAGTTGGTTGTTGGTAGCTGGTAGTTGGTAGAGCGCGGCAGAATTGTAGATCTTGCCGCCCTCATACCGCGAACCGCCCGCCAAGAGCGCCGCGCCCGTTTTCTCCCTGATCCATTCGGCGAAACGAACCGCCCCTTGCTGATCGACGGGTCCGAACTCGCACATCGCGCTCTCGGGCAACACCACGAGATCGGGCTTCAACATCGCCATGTTGTCCAACAGCCGACCATAGATCTGGTACGGATTCTCATCCTGCGCCTTGAAGCAGCACGGGAAGTTCCGTTGCACCATCGCCACTTTAAGGCAGTCTGGATGATGTTTCGGAATGCGCATGACCAACGCGTTCGCAGCATAAATCCCCCACACGAGACCGAATGCCAACACCGTCTCGACCGGTCCCCATCTCTTCAAGTTCGCGAACCCGCTCCGCTCCGGTTTCCAAACCCTTTCCGCAATGCCCGCGATCGTTCCGTTGATCAGCATGACAACTGCCGAGCAGAGATAGACGCCGCCAAGCGCCGCCGGTGCCCCGAACCCGCTGTTGACCGGCACGACGCCGAGCTGGTTCCATGCGAAGCCGCCGAGGAACCTGCTCCTCACCAACTCCAGCCCGCACCACAGCACCGGCTCGACCACCAAGATTCCTAGGACTCTCAGCCCATACCGACCTCTGCGTCTCTGCGTCTCTACATGATCATCCAATCCCTTCGCCCAACGCCAATACGCGGCGCTCAACCACCCAAACAGCCAGAAGTAGAGCGCACAATACGCAGCCAGCGCGAACCATCCGAGAACCACGAGCGGCCAAGGCCCGCCGTTCTTGACGATCGCCGGCATCCACGACAACGTCGCAATCCAGAAGAAGATGCCGCTCTGGAACCAGCGCTTTGCCACGATCTTCGCATCGACTTCCCGCCGCGACAGCCAGAGGAGCGGCGCCAGTGCGAAAAGGCAGTCCATCCGCTCTCCCATCGGCGGGAACGCCGCCCACAGCAGAAACCCAGGCAGGAACCAGAAGAACGGACGTATCTTTCTTACGAGCTCGGTAAACATCTTGTTGTACGCTTGTTGTCTCACTCTGGGTCCCAGCTCAAGTCCAACCTCGTCGAACCCCCTTCCGGCGTCTCGAACGTGCGCGGCACCGGCTTGGTCGTCACCCACAGTCCGTCTCTCCTGAATACCGCCAGGTCCGTCGGCCTCGCCGCCGGCTCCGTAAGCGAGACGAAGAGCGGCGTCGACTGCTGCGTCAGAAACTCGACGTCATAGCCGCTTTCGGCCAGATACTGCAGGTTCTCGCGATTGTTCTCGGGACTCGCCACAAACCGCTTCACGCCCATTGCCGAAAGTTCTCTAAGCGCGCGCGAATTGAACGCATAAAGCGTCCAGTCTGCCGTGATGTCGGAGACCCCCAGTTCGCGCAGCATCCTCAGCGTCGCCAGATCGCTCGCCTCCCACTTGTCATAGCCCGCGCGCAGGAAGCGCTTCACCGTCGTGCGTAGCCTGTTGAAGTCCGGCTCGGCGGTATAGACCGGGAGCGCAAGGCGAAATGTTTGATTGTTCGGACTGTTCGATTGTTCGATTGTTTCGTCAGCCGTTTTCGAGTTGATTGCGATGATGATTTCATCCCATTCGCCTGACGGCATGGTCTGTCCGCTACGGATCTTCAGTCTCTGACAGATTCGCGGAGATTCATTCGCGCGGAGATTCGCGTTCTGAAGCTCCTCGCCACACGCCTTCTCCACCTTCTCACGACGCGCCTTGTCCCGCGCCTCGTCCAGCCTCTCGACGAGATCCCGTCTCAGGTCGTTCAGGACGCTCATCGGCGCGAACAGCTTCTCGGGATCGTTCAGCGTCAGCTTACCGAGCCGATAATCAGTCCCGCCCAACTTCGAGAACGCCTTCTTCACGCCCCCCTCGGTCTTCTCCGGGTTCTTCGCTGGCTGCAGGCCGCACGGAATCGAGACCTCCAAGGGAAGAGGGCTTAAGACCTTAGACGTCAGACGCGACTTGGACAGCGACACCTCCAGCGCCAGCGCTACCCCGCCCGCGTAGTCGCTCGGCCTGAAACTCGGCGTCGGGAACATGCGCTTCACCGCATTCGACATCGAGCAGTAGATCTTCATCCCCGGCTTCAGCACCTGCGCCAGATCTACGCTCCCTGTTTCCTCTCTGTGCCTTGGTGCCTCTGTGTTTAAACCACCCCCTGGCAGCAGCACCTCGACGTCAACGCCCGCATTCACTTCGAAGACCGGCCTTCTCGAAATCGCCTGCCGCATCTCGACGACGCCCATGCCGACGTGCTTGCCGTCGACCATCGCCTCGAACTGCAATCCGTCGTGCTTCTCGAGTCCCCGCGCCGTATGAAACCGCAGCCAGCTCAGTCCGTCGCGATCCTTGGTGACGCGCTTCACGACGCCGATCTCGGCCCCAAGATGGCCGAGGCTTTCCGAATCGATGGGAGAATTGTTCGATTGTTCGGAATGTTCGAATGTGCGTTGTCGGCCGTCAAAGTAAAGCTTCG
The DNA here is from genome assembly GCA_016303225.1 of Kiritimatiellia bacterium. Lineage (GTDB taxonomy): Bacteria > Verrucomicrobiota > Kiritimatiellia > RFP12 > UBA1067 > UBA1067. The sequence continues at coordinate 223 of JAEDMC010000130.1, read as the reverse complement.
TCGTTCTCCTTGAAAACACCGTCTCAAGATCGGCAACCGTTACCCGTCCCCGCACCCGATCCCTAATCCCTGATCCCAGATCCCTCTCTCCTAGGATATTCCGATAATACCGCGTCACGCTCGCGACATACAAGGCGCTCTTCATCCGTCCCTCGATCTTCAGGCTCGCGACACCAGCTTCGGCCAGCTTCCGCACGTCCTCCCCGAGCCGCAGATCCTTCAT
>JAEDMC010000129.1 GCA_016303225.1 Kiritimatiellia bacterium | reverse complement strand
TACGAGTGTGCGTCTCGTGCCGGTGAATGACGACTTTGACGAAATAAAGTTGACGAACAAAGGAAAGGATGTGCGCAAGTACAAGGTTGTTGGAGTTCGCAGAAGCAAAGTGAAAGTTGTAAGTTGAATAGGAGGACAAGATGGATGTACCAGATTGGTTTGTAGAGCACTTGAAGCGCACGTGGGGGGAGCCTAAGTCGTGGCCTCGCAAGAGGCAGGTGCGTGAAAGCGATTCAGAATCGGACAAGGACGTCATGCGGGCGTTCACGGTCAAGCCGGTCTGGGGCTGGCTGATCATGAAGGGGATCAAGGATGTCGAGAACCGATGGAATGGCGTTCAGCCGCCAAAAGGGGTCTGCGCGGTCTCATTCTCAAAGACATACGGCAGAGCTGAGCATGAGGAGCTGCTGGAGTACGTCGACCGCAAGAACCGGAAGCTGATCCCGCCGTTTGAGGAACTGAAGAAACTTTGCGGCAAGGTTGTCGGCATCGTCGGGTATGAGGTTCGTACGTCTTACAAAAGCAAGTGGTGGAACGGTGAAGATTTCGCGTGGGTCATGTCGAATCCGCGCTGGATCGACAAGCCGTTCGCGGTCAAGGGTTTCATCGGTATGTGGACCATGAAACCGGCCGATGCGAAGAAGGTGATGGTGCAGCTCTGAGTCCTGAAAACATTGGCTGAAACGCAAATTCGCCGTGGATTTTCCGCGGCGAATTTGGTATAATATCAAGTGTTGGGAAACATCAAGAGCGGCGTCGTTCTGACGCCCGCCAACCGAGCTGGGACAGAGGCCGGCCACGGTGGTTTCGAGGGAGACCTCGGATGTGCTTCGCAATGGCGCGAAGAAAATCCGGTATCCGTTCTTGGCGTTTGGCCCAGGGAACAGGAGAATGCGGATGGCGCGGAAGTTGACCGAAGAGGAACGGCGCGAGCTGGCGATTGTCTCGCTTGCGTATGAACTGCAGGACGAGTACTGCGAAGACCCGATCGAGGGCAACGAGCTTCTCGACGAGTACTATCAGATGGCGAAGGAGGAGCTCTACGGGAAGGAGGGACGCAATGGCGCGAGCTAAATCCATGACGCGGCAGTTGGAGAAGGCGATGGATGCCTACGACGCCGGGAAGATCACCAAGGCCGAGTACGATGCGCTCGCGAGCCGTCTGCAGGACAAGGCGATGCGGCTCAATGAATGCGGCGTCATGTCGGATGCGGCTTACCATCGCTTCGAGGACGTCTGGGCGACGGGCGTCTATTACACGGACGACGGACTCATCTGAAAGGGAGCGGCTCATGGACGAAAAGGAATTGCAGAAGACAATTGAGAGCTTTCTTGAGAATCCGTTCTGGGCGGAGTACTACGATGCTGCGCCGAGTGGCGCGAAGGAGATCATCGCACTTGGGTTCTACATGTCGTCAAGCGAAATGGCGCACAACGATCCCGAAGCCCAGTCAGTATTGGAGGAATGCCGAGAGGCGTTGGAGAAGGAGGACATCGCCTATTTGGCCCAGAATTCGCCGAATCCCTACGAACGCGCGTTCTATCGCAAGATACTGTGAGGCTGTTATACGAAAAATATAATTTTGCCGTTGAAGTTCGCGAGGGGTATTTGGTAAAATACTTCCATGCGGATCATTAAGGTCTTTTATTTGCAGGAGTTTGCCCAACGGCATGCCGATGCGCTTGCGCCGCTGAGTCAGTGGGCGCAGGATTGTCGGCAGGCGGTGTGGCGGACGAATGCGGATGTGAAGGCCTATGCTCGCAGTGCGGATTATGTCGGCAACCAGCGGTGGGTGTTCAACATCGGAGGGAACAAGTATCGGCTGGTCGTCGCCATCTGCTTTCGCACGGGGTATGTGCTGGTGAAGTTCATCGGCACACATGCCCAGTATGAGAAGATTGACGTTCAGACGGTGGAAATAGGAGAGATAGCATGAAAATCCTGAAGAAACTGATGAAGCCGTTTCATCGCAAGATCAAGACGCCGGAAGAATACGAGGCGTCGATGAAGCTCTTTTCCGCGCTGATGGACAAGGGCGCGAAACTGTCCGCGGATGAGGCCGACTATATGGACTTGCTGGGGACGCTCTTGGAGGACTACGAGCGGACGGCGCATCCTGAAGTTGAGTCGTTTCTCGACCGAAAGGCGACGCCGGTCGAGGCCATTCGTTGGGCGATGGACCGTCATGGACTTCGTCAGAAGGACCTTGGTCCGTACATCGGCTCGGAGCAGCTTATCTCCGCCATTATGAACGGGGCGAAGAAGCTGTCCAAGTCGATGATGGTCAAACTGCACGAAGGCCTGGGCATTCCGTACGAGAACATGATGGAGATTCCGACGACTCCGCGTTATCGCAAGGTGGCGATGTTTTGATATAATCTTCCAACAAGCTTGTAAGAGGGTGGATCATGGGCAATTTTTATAAGGACAACAAGGACATCGAGAACGTCATCGACGCGCTTGATTTGACGGAAGTCGCAACGCTCTTGGAGGAGGACTTCAAGTTCGCGAAGGAGTATGATTTCGCGCCGAAGGACGCGGCGGATGCAATCGACAACTACAAGCGCGCGATCGACATCTGCGGTGACGTGATGGCGAATCGCATTGCGCCCTTGGCGGAGGAGACCGATGCGGTCGGGAGCGTGCTCAACGCGGACGGATCCGTCACCTATGCGCCGGGCATCAAGCTGGCGCTTGAGCTTTTCGGCAAGACCGGACTCCTCGGCGTGCAGATTCCGTATTACTTGGGCGGACTCAACATGCCGTGCACGGTCCTCACCGCCTGCAACGACATCGTTTCGCGCGGCGACGCGTCGCTGATGAACATCTTCGGGCTTCAGGGCATCGCCGACACGATCAACATGTTCGGCGACGAGGAAATGAAGAAGACGTACATTCCGAAGCTGGTCACCGGCGAGTGGACGGGTGCGATGGTCCTCACCGAGCCGGATGCCGGCAGCGACCTGCAGAGCGTCAAGACGACGGCGTATCAGGATGCGAACGGCAACTGGTTTGTGAACGGCGTGAAGCGCTTCATCACCAACGGCTGCGGCGAGGTGCTGCTGGTTCTTGCGCGCACGGAGGAGGGGACGACGGACGGGCGTGGCCTCAGCTGTCTGCTGGTCGAGAAGGGGCCGTGGGTCAAGGTCCGCCGCCTCGAGAACAAGCTCGGCATCCACGGCTCGCCGACCTGCGAGATGACATTTACCGAAGCGCCGGCGAAGCTGATCGGGCTCCGCAAGCGCGGACTCATCACCTACGTGATGACGCTGATGAACGGCGCGCGCATGGGCATTGCCGCGCAGGGCACGGGCATTGGCGAGGCGGCCTATCGTGCCGCGCGCGACTATGCCGCGAGCCGTCAGCAGTTCGGCGGCACGATCGACAAGCTGGCGCCGATCCGCGAGCTCCTGGCGACGATGTCCGTCGAGGTGCAGGCGTCCCGCGCGCTCACCTACTATGCGGCGAAGAACGTCGATCTCGAGACGGGCCTTACGAAGAAGTTCGAGGCGCTGAAGGGTTCGCCGGATGCGGCCGCCGTCCGTACGCGCATGAAGCTTGTCGCCGCGTTCAACAAGATGCTGACGCCGATGGCGAAGTACTATGGTTCCGAGATGTCCATGCGCAATGCGATGTCCGCGATCTCGGTGATGGGTGGTTCCGGCTACATGAAGGACTACCCGTGCGAGCGGTATCTGCGCGACAGCCGCATTACCACGATTTACGAGGGCACTTCGCAGCTGCAGGTCGTCGCAGCCTCGGCTGGCGTGATGGGCGGGCTCGTCAAGGACGTCCTCGTCGACATCTTCGGCAAGGCCGACTGGCAGGGTGAGCATCCGCGCATGACCGCGCTCCTCGCCGAGCTCGACGAGGCCATCGCCGCCGCGAAAGCGCATGAGGATTCGTCGACATATTGCAATATGTCGGCGCGGAGGCTGGTCGACGCGGGCATCGCGCTCGTCGTCACGGCGCTCTTCTATCAGATGTCGCTCAAGTATCCGGAGAAGGACAAGGCGCTCATGCACTGGATGATGACCGAGTTCCCGCGCGTCAAGGCGGGCCTCGAGCAGGTGAAGTCTGGCTATGCCGGTTCCGTGACCGACTTCGAGACGCTCGCCCCCGCCGTTCCTGCGGCTGATTGACCCACGCGCCCTCGCGTGAGTTTTCTCACTGCAGCTTCATTGGTTGCGGATGCGCCTTGTGACTGCTATCGTCCGATTCGCTCCCTGCGGTAATCCGACATGGCACGGTGTTGAGGTTGAATCACCCTTTCAAGGCGCATTATGAACCGACTCCTGAAGCTCGTTGTCCATCATCCTGTCCTCTTCCTGACTGCCGCGCTCGCGCTGGCGGGGCTGGGCGTTCATCTCTTCCAGGGTCTTCCCGTCGATGTCTTCCCAGACATCGCCGTGCCGCGCGTCGTTCTCCAGACGGAGGCGACCGGCCTGACGGCGGAGGAGGTCGAGCAGCGCGTGACGCTGCCGCTCGAGGCGGCGCTGAACGGCATCCCGAACGTCTCGACGATACGCTCCAGTTCGAGCGGCGGGCTGTCCTTCGTCTGGGTGGACTTCGACTGGAGCGCCGATCTCGCCCGTGCGCGCTTTGACGTCTTCGAGCGCCTTCAGCGTGTGCGCGAGAGCCTGCCGCCCGAAGTCAAGGTCGAGATCGCGCCGACCGTTTCCGTCACCGGCGAGATCATGCTCGTGGCGCTGACCTCCGAGAACGGCGGGGCCTCGTTGCTGGAGCTGCGCGAACTGGCCGAGTTCGTCCTGCGTCCGCGTCTCCTTGCGGTGAAGGGTATCGGCGAGGTCGCCGTCATGGGCGGACGCCTTCCCGAATGCCGCGTGTCCGTCTCGCCTCGCCGTCTCGCCGCCCAGGGGCTGTCTGTCGCCGACGTCGTCGAGGCGGTGCGCGACACGCGGACGGTGGCCGGCGGCGGCTATCTCGCCGACGTCGGCGGAGACGAGATTCCGCTTCGGCAGATCGCGCGGGCGGACACGCTGGAGACGCTTGCCCGCACGCCGGTTGTCCAGGGCGCGTCTGGCGCGCTTCGTCTGGGGGATGTGGCGGACGTCTCCTTGGCTGGCGCGCCGCGCCGCGGCAGCGCCTCGTTCGAGGGGCGCGAAGCCGTGGTCCTGTCTGTCCAGAAGGTGCCGGGCGGCAATACGCCCGAGATCACGCGGCAGCTTGACCGCGCCCTGGAGGCGTTCGGCAAGTCCGTTCGCGAGAAGGGCGTCGCCGTCCATGCGAACGCCTATCGCCAGGCGGACTTCATCGGCACGTCCATTGACGGCGGCGCGCGCGTCGTGCGTGATGCGGTGATCGTCGTCGTGGTCGTCCTGGTGCTGACGCTTTTCCGCGTGCGGACGGTTCTCGTGGTGCTGGCCTCGATGGCGCTGACGATTCCGGTTGCCGTGCTGCTGTTCCCGCCGCTTGGCCTGGGCGTCAACGTGATGACGCTTGGCGGCTTTGCCGTCGCGGCCGGGGATATCGTGGATGCGGCCATCATTCTCACCGAGGCGATTTGGCGGCGACGCGACTTGACGATCGCCAAGGCCGTCGGAACCGTCCTGCCGGGCGTCGCCTTCTCGACGCTGATTGTCTCGCTCGTGTTCATCCCCCTCCTCATGCTATCGGGCCTTGAGGGCAATTTCTTCCGTCCGCTCGGCTTCGCCTATCTCGCCGTCTTTGCCACGTCGCTGGTCCTCGCGCTTGTGGTGACGCCGGCCCTGTCGCGGCTGCTGGGCCGGGATCGGGGACGCCAGGCGGGCGTGCCGATGACAGGCGCAGGCGAGCCGCTTGGCGTGCGCGTCATGAAGGCGGCGTATCGCCCGTTTCTGGGGTTTGCCCTGCGGTTCCCCGTACTGGTCATGGTCCTCGTCATAGCCGCGACCGTCTTGAGCGTGGTCGTGGCGCGCGGCTTCGGTTCGAGCTTTCTGCCGCCGTTTCGCGAGGATGCGTTCAACGTGATGCTTTCCCTGCCGCCGGGGGCTTCGTTGGACGAGTCCGAGCGCGTGGCTGAAGCGAGTGCGGCGGAACTGCGCCAGATCCCGGGCGTTCTCTCGGTCACGCGGCGGACGGGACGCGCCGAACGCGACCAGCACGCAGAGCCCGTCTCGAGTTCCGAGTTCGTCGTCCGCGTCGATCTTAACGGCGACGTCGAGGGCGTCCGGCAGGCGATTCGCAGGCGGCTGGGACGCCTGCCGGGATGCTCCGTCCTCGTCGGCTATCCGATCGCGCATCGCATCAGCGCCGTGCTTTCGGGGACGGAAGCGGAGGTGGCCGTGAACGTCTATGGCGAGGACCAGGCTGTGCTGCGCGAGACGGTTGCGCAGATGAAGAGGGTCTTGGAGCGGATGTCAGAGGTTTCCGACGTGCGGGCCAACCGCGAGGTGACGGTGCGCACGCTTCGCATCGGCTATGACGTTGAGGCCCTGGCAGAGGCGGGGCTGACGCTGCGCGAGGCGGGCGAGCAGGTGTCGCTGGCGTTCAACGGACTCGAGGTTGGCGAGATTCGGGACGGTCTCAGGCGACGCGCGCTTGTCGTGCGTCTGGCGGATGCGGCGGATTCGCCGGACGCGGAAACCGTGAAGGCGCTGCTGTTGTCGGGACGCGGCGGACGGCGTGTGCGGCTCGACGAGGTTGCGAACGTCGTGCCGGAGGAGGCGAGCGATCTGATGCTGCGCGAAGGCGGACGGCGCAAGGCGCTGGTGTCGCTTAATCCGGCTGAAGGAGTGGACACCGGAGCGCTTGTCGCCCGGTTGCAGGCGGCGCTTGAGCCCATCGCCGCCGCGTCCGGTTGCACTGTCGAGTTCGGCGGCAGCCATCAGGCGCGCGAGAGCGCCGGGCGGCGGCTCGCCGTCCTCGCCGTCGTGCTGATCGTCGTGATTTTCCTGATTCTCGTCGTGGCGCTGCGCGAGATGCGCCTGGCGGCGCTTGCGCTGCTGAACGTGCCGCTCGGCCTCATCGGCGGCGTGGCGGCGGTGGCTCTTGCCACGCCCGTTCTCTCCGTCTCGTCGCTTGTCGGCTTCGTGACGGTCACCGGCTTCGTTCTCCGCAACGGCATTCTCCTGCTGCAGCGGTATCGGGATGGTCTGCAGGACGGGCACTCGGTTGAGGAGGCGATCCGCGAAGGGTCGCAAGAACGAATGGTCCCGATCGTGATGACGTCCCTAACGACCGTGCTCGGGCTTATTCCGCTGATGCTGGCCGGCGACAAACCCGGCGGCGAATTGCTCGCGCCGCTGGCGGTCGTCCAGTTCGGCGGTATCTTCGGCGCCATGGTGCTGAACCTCGTGGTCCTGCCGGCGGCCGCGCGCCTGACGATGAAGAGAGCGATTGGCTAAGCGAAAAAATCTTCCGCAGGAGGTCCTGAATGTCCAGAAAATTCCTTTTCTTCCCTCTCCTTGCCGCCATCCTGGGATGCCAGTCGTATCGCCCCTTGCCAATTGACTGGGCGCGCGAACACGCGGTCTGGCTGGAGAAGGGCGCGCTCACGTTTGACACGTTGGAGGATGTCGCGCGCCTGGCGCTCGTCGGCAACCCCGAACTCAATGCGCTTCGCCTGAAACGGGCGGCGTCCGAAAAGGTCGCCGCCCAGACGGGCTGGTGGGAGGACCCCGAGATCAGCGGCGATCTCCTGCGCATCGTCAATCCGGCGGAGAATCCGCATCTCGGCGGGGTGGCGCTGTCGCTGACGATTCCGCTTTCGGGCGTCACCGGACTCGAGCGCCGCGCGGCCGAGGCCTATGCGGCCGCCGATGCGGCAGACATCCTGGCGGCGGAATGGGACCTGCGGGCGTCTGCCCGTCAGGCCGCGCTTCGACTCCTCTTTGCGCGCGAGACGGTGCAGGCCCTGCGGACATTTGAGGCGGACGCGCGCGTGGCCTCCGCGCTGGAATCTGCCGCGCGGCTTGCGGAGGCGGGCGAACTCTCCAAGATCGAGCTGGCCTCGGCTCGTCTTCGCCGGCATCAGCGCGTGCATCGTCTGCGCGAGGCCGAGGCGTCCGAAGCGGAAGCCGAGCAGGCGCTTCGTCAGCTGCTGGGCGTCGCGCCGGCTGTCGACCTGGCGTTTCGCGGCAACGTGCTGCAGGAAGACGGCGAGAAGGCGTTGTCTCTTCAGGGCCCGCTCGCCCTCGTGCGTCATCCGCGTGTGCAGGCCGCCGTCAGCCGGCTGGCCGGTGGCGAGGCTGCGCTGGAGACGGAGATTCGGCGGCAGTATCCGGACCTGAAGGTCGGCCCGGCGTATTCGCGCGAGGAAGGGATGGATCGCCTCGGCTTTGCGGCGGGCCTGACGATCCCGCTCTGGAATCGCAATCGCAAGGGAATCGCCGAGGCGGAAGGCGTCCGCGACGAAGCCCGCTTTGCGGCGATCCGCGCGTGGCGCGAGGTCGTGCAGGAGGCGGACGCGGCGCAGCGTCATCTCGCGCGACTGACGAATCATCCGCCGGAGCCGTCATCAAGCAGGGCCGAGACGGAGGCCCTGCTGGAAGCGGGCGAAATCAGCCCGCTGGAGTATCTGGTCGTGCACGAGGAGGCGCTGGACGGCGAACTGATGGAACGCGACTGGCGTCGCGACGTCTGGCTTGCTAAAGAGAACGTGAGGAAATTCGCAACGGAGGGAAAGTGAAATGAAGAAGATCCTGATGGTGTTGGCCGTCGGCGCCGCCGGTTTGGCGTCCGCAGCGGAATCA
>JAEDMC010000128.1 GCA_016303225.1 Kiritimatiellia bacterium | reverse complement strand
CCGCGTCCGTCGGCATCCGCCACGGCGCGCCGAGGTGCGCCGTCGCCGCGTCGTATTGCGCCACGAGGTTGCCCGTCGCGTCGATGTAGCCGGCCGACTGGAGCTGGGTCAGGGTCTTTTTGTGGGTCGAGCAGTTGTCGACCTTGAAGGAAAACGATGCGCCGGTCCGGGACGACACCCAGCCATTGCCACTGGCATTGCGCGCATACCCCACCGTGTCGCCCCACCAGAAGTAATAGCCGTACTCCTCGGGCTTCGTGGCGCCCACGTTGCACTCCGCCCAGTAGGGGCCACCTTCCCAGAGCTGCACGCCGCCGAGAGGCGTCGTCGCCTCGGCGGCCAGGACCACGTCGGCGATCTTCACCTCGCCCAGGTCCGCCGCGGCGTCCCAGACGTAGCGGCGCGTCCAGGTGGTGCCGGAGCCGGAGATCGTCCCCGCGTCCGTGACATGCGCCATGGCCAGCGCGGCCTTCGTCGCGCTGTTCGTGGCGGCGAACACGCACCCGGCCTTCGCCACGTCGTTCGACGCGCCCGAGAACGTCACGACAATGTCCACCTTCCCGTTCCACGGGTACCGCTGCCGCGCCGTCACCGACGTGGCGACGGGCTCCGCGGCGAGCAGGTTGACGGCCGCCAGCGCGGCGGCGAACAGACAGGAAATCTTCACTGCATATTCCCCTTTAGGATAATTGACAGCCCACCTTCCAGTAGCCAACGCAACACTCGTTGCGTAGCATGGTCAGGCAAGTACTTTCTTGTGATTGATTGATAGTATAGCAGTTTTCAGTTAGGCTTGTAAATCGGGCTTCAGCCGAAAAGGGTCTGAGGGTCGAAGCCCTCGAATGGAAAGTCAAAGTGTAGTCAAACTCGGCCAATGGCCGCGGGTCGAAAATGCGCCGAAGAAAGCGCAGCTTTCGAAGGGAGATGCACCTGCGACGAAGTCGTCAGGTTCCCCGACGAGTAACACGAGGAGCTTTGCGAAGCAAAGTCGCAAGAGGGTGCGCGCGAAGCGGCATATCCCCCGCCGCAGGCGCCGCGAAGGGGTTGGCTACAATTATCAGGAATTCCTGATAACTACAAGGGGTGCGAAGCCGGACGCAAGGACCCGCACAAATCGAATCGGTCGCGCTCTGCGTGTGGCAATACCACCTGCGGAATCGACCCCGACTCACGACTCAATAAGGGCAAGCCGGAAATTTTCCCGGCGTCGCGGGTTGGGGTTTTGTTGTATCAAAAATGCCGAGAATGCGGCAGAACGAGTTGAAACGGGACCAAATCGATACGAATGGCAGCCGCTTCGGAAGAGGTAAACGTAACTCAAGGACGAAAAGCCACGTTTACCTCTTCAAAGGTATGTTTAGTTTTTCAGACGGCACAAGAATTCACGAAAACTCCGAGTCCGAAGGCATGCGCCAATCGGCCCGCGGCGAAAGCGACAGCGTGATCTTCGGTCCGTCCGGCACACAGTTGCGCTTGTACTGCGCCGCCGGAAAGCGGCGCCAGAATATCGCCAACGTCCTGCCGATCGTCATCTCGTCATAGCGTCCGCGAAAGGCGATCCCGGCCAGATGCGACAATTTCGCCCGCGAGGCGCCGTTCGCAAGAAAGTGATAGAGAAAGAAATCGTGCAGCTCGTACGGACCGAGACGGTCCTCGGAATCGCCCGCCGCCGCACCGGGCACGAGTTCGGGCGTGATCGGCGCCTCGGCGATCTCGCGCAGCAATGCGCCGACCGGCTCCGGACTCTGCGACGCGATTTCCTTCAGCGCCGCGAGGACCATGGTCTTCGGGACCGAGGCGTTGACCTGATACATGCTCATATGGTCGCCGTTGTAGGTGTTCCAGCCGAGAGCAATCTCGGAAAGGTCTCCCGTACCGACCACCAGCGCCCCTTCCTGGTTGGCCAGATCCATAAGAATCTGCGTCCGTTCGCGCGCCTGCACGTTCTCGAAAACAATGTCGTGCACCGTCTCGTCATGTCCGATGTCCCTGAGATGCCGGCGACAGGCCTCGCAGATGTCGATGACACGCACCTCGACTCCCAGCGCCTTCGCGAGGGCGACGGCTCGACGCTGCGTCTTCTCGGAGGAGGCGAGCCCCGGCATGACGATGGCGAGGAGAGAAGGGCTTGAGAGGTTTGAGGGGTTTGAGAGGTGCATAAGACGTTCGATTGCACGAGAGGCACCAAGGAGAGCCAACGCCGAGTCAGCACCGCCCGAGAGGCCGAGGACAAGCTTTGTGACATGAGCCGTCTCCATCCGGCGCGCCAGCGCAACGGCCTGGATTGTCAGCAGCTTGTCAATCCACCCCGGTTCGCCGAATTCATCCAGGAACGGATGTTGTGAGACCGACAAGTCCTTTAGACGCGCAGTCCCCTCCGTGTCAGAACGAGGGATGTCCACCTTGACCAGACGCGACGAGGACGTCACGTCCGCGGCCATCGCACGCACTGAACTTTCCGCCCTCCGCCTGTATCTCAACGCTTCCACATCGGCATCGGCTGTCAAGAGGCCGCCCTCAGAGAAAAGCGGCATCTCCGCAACGGCACGTCCCGCTTCCGCAATCAACGATCCACCGCCATAAAGAGCGTCCGATGTCGATTCGCCGATACCGGCCGCCGCCAATGCGTAAACACACCCGAGGCGGGCGCTCTGCTGGAGGACCATACCGTTTCGCACCGTCGCCTTGCCGAGGAAGTCGGTGCTTGCCGAGAGATTGAAGACAACGTCAACTCCCGACATGCGCGAACTCGGCGGAATCGGGGACCACAGATCTTCGCAGATCTCCACGCCGAACCGAAGACCATCGACCTCGAACACGGTCTTCTCCTCCTCGACCGGCGCAGGGTCGAACTGCCGCTTCTCGTAGTATTCCGAGTAATTGGCCAGCGTCTTCTTGCGGACGATTCCGACAACCTCTCCGCCCGCCACGACGGCTGCGGCATTGTAAAGGTTGCCGTCCTTCCTCTCGGGAAAGCCGACGATACTGACAAGCGGCAACCGCATGGTCTTGCGTGCATACGAAGAGAGCGCCGCATTCGCCGCGTCTATAAGATCCGTGCGAAAGAAGAGATCGCCGCAGGTGTATCCGGTAATCGACAGCTCCGGGAAGGCAAGAACCGATACTCCTTTCCCGGATGCTTCCTGTGCGAGCCTGACATGCTCATCGAGATTCGCCTCAGGATTTCCCAGATGAAGTCTCGGTGTCGCAACGGCTATCCTGTAGAACCCCTTCACTGATTTGTCCTCCTGACTGCCACAGAACCTGCAGCGACCTCGATTCCATGACAGCGTGCGATGGCTATCCCGTAATTGACAATCGGCACATGCGCATCGCGACAGGCCCGGATGCGTTCCTGCACCGACCTTCGTGTCAGCATACAACCACCGCAGTGGATGACAAGCGCGTATCTAGACAGGTCAGAGGGAAATCCGCCGCCGCTCGACCACTCGAATCTCAACTTCCTCCCCGTGTAGGACTGTATCCAACCCGGCAGCTTGACCGTTCCAATGTCATCGCACTGCCGATGGTGCGTACAGCCCTCGGAGATCAGAACCAAGTCCCCGTCCTTCAGTCCGGACAAGCTCTCAGCGCCGCGGCAGAACTCGTCCAAGTCGCCCTTCGCGCGCGCGAAAACAATCGAGAAGGACGTCAGCGGAATCTCCTTCGGAACCACTCGCGACACAACGCCAAACGCCTGCGAGTCCGTGATCACCATCTGAACGGACGGCAGGCGGGAGAGCGTGTCCTGCAACTCCGTTTCCCTGCAGACGACGGCCGTCGACCGGGCGTCAAGGATCTCGCGAACGACCTGCTGCTGGGGCAGAATCAGCCGTCCCTTGGGCGCGGCCGAATCGATCGGACAGACACAGACGACGAATCCACCCGGCATGACAAAGTCCTTGACCAAGGGATGCGGCGCATTGTCGGCCGCGCCAAGTGCAACAATACGCCGCTTGAGATCGTCCACCGAATCGCCACGGGCGAACACCAGCACATGCACGTTGCGTAGCTCGCACTCCTTCAGAAAGCGCATCCGGCAAAGACCTCCGTCTCCCGACGAATCGCCTTGCACCCAGACGGCGATGTCCGTCGTCATGAGAACGTCATACGTCTTTTGGACACGTTGTGCGCCAAGTTCGCCCTCATCATCATCCAACCCGGCCGTATCCGTGACCAGACACGGACCGAGCGGCAGGATCTCCATCGCCTTCGAAACAGGATCTGTCGTCGTTCCCGGCTTTTCGTTGACGATCGACAGGTTCTGTCCCGTAAGGGCATTCACCAGTGTTGATTTGCCGGCATTGCGGAGACCGAATACCGAAATGTGCATCCGGTCCCCGCTCGGAGTTTCATTCATTCCTGCCATAGCTCGATGCTCACATGTTCGAGAAGAACTGGAATGAGGCGTAGGCGTCCTGTCCGTGCTCGGTCACGTCGAGGCCCTTGAGTTCTGTCTTCTCGCTGACGCGAAGAATGCCGAGCTTCTTGAGCGCAAAGAAGATCGCAAGCCCCGCGCCGAAGGCCCAGACACAGGTTGCGCCGGCGCCGAGAGCCTGCACGCCCAGGTACTTGAAGCCGCCGCCGTAGAAGAGTCCGACCATCGTGTTGCCGTATCCGAGCGCCTCGGGCGCGGCAAACAAGCCGACCGCGAGAGTACCCCAGACGCCGTTCACACAATGGACCGACACCGCACCGACAGGATCGTCGATGTGCACGCGATCCATCGCGAAGACGGAAAGCACCACCAGTACGCCGGCGACCAGTCCGATCACGATCGCGGCATTACAGGTGACCTGGTCGCAGGGCGCGGTGATGGCGACGAGACCGGCGAGCGAACCGTTGAGCGCCATGGTGAGATCCGGCTTCTTCATGATGATCCAGGCCGTGACGAGCGCGGCGATCGTGCCTGCGCAGGCCGCGAGATTGGTCGTCATCGCGACGCGCCCGATCGATCCGATGCCCGCGGTGTAGCTGCCGGGGTTGAAGCCGAACCAGCCGATCCAGAGGAGGAGGACGCCGAGCGTGCCGAGGACGAGGCTGTGGCCGGGGATCGGATTGGCCTTGCCGTCGTGGCGGTACTTGCCGATGCGCGGACCGAGCATCATCGCGCCGGCGAGGGCGATCCAGCCGCCGACGGAATGGACGACGGTGGATCCGGCGAAGTCGTGGAAGCCGAGCGCCTCAAGCCATCCCTGAGACGTCTCGCCCGCAAGCGATCCCCACATCCAGTGCCCGCTGATCGGATACACGACCGCCGACACGAGCGCGGAGTAGATAAGGTAGCTCTTGAACTCAATGCGCTCGGCGACCGCTCCCGAGACGATCGTCGCCGCCGTCGCGGCGAACATCGTCTGAAAGAAGAGGAAGGTCCAGTCCCAGACGCCTTCGCCCGCGCCGAGCGACGGCATGCCGAGTCCGCCCCAGCCGAGCCACCCCGCCGCCTTCGACGCGCCGAACATCAGCGCCGCGCCGAGCACGTAGAAAGCGAGCGATCCCACCGCGAAATCCATCAGGTTCTTCATCATGATGTTCGCCGCGTTCTTCGCCCGCGTAAATCCGGTCTCGACGAGCGCGAAGCCCGCCTGCATCAGGAAGACGAGAATCGCCGCCACCAGCGTCCAGACGACGTTCAGGTTGTTCTGCACCAGCTCTACCGAATTTGGTTCCATATCAGACCTCCCTTGCCTTTGCCATCAGACTTGAACTTCTCAGCCAATCGCCGCAGGACCGCGCTCGCCGGTCCGGATGCGGATGCAATCTTCCATCGGCAGCACGAAGATCTTGCCGTCGCCGATGTCACCCGTACGCGCGCCCTCGATGATCCCGTCGACCGTCTTCTGCACGAACTCGTCGTTGACGGCGATCGCGAGACGGATCTTCTTCAGGAGCGTCACCTCCTCGATCGCGCCACGATACTGATGGAGATATCCCTTCTGCTGTCCGCAGCCGAGTGCGTTGGACACGGACATCTTGTATATCTCGCGTTCGTACAAGGCCTGTTTGACGGCATTCAGCCGCTCCGGCTGAATATACGCGATTATCAGTTTCATTGTCGATCCCTTTCATGGCGGGTTCCGCAGCAGAGTTTGCCGCGGAACCCGCCACACTGTCAGTACACGAACAGCATCTCGCGGTACTTCGGCAACGGCCACTTCTCGTCCGCGACTTGGCGTTCGAGTGCGTCGACCTCCTTGCGGAGCGTCGACATTTCGACGATCGCCGCCTCAGGATCCGCATTGCGCACCGCATCCTCCAGGCGGGCGACGGAATCGGTCGTCGCCGTCAGGCCGCTCGCGAGGCGGACGACCTCGTCATGCAGGACGTCGATCGCGCATTTGACGTTGCTCGCATCGGTCTCGTTGTACGCGCTGATCGCCTCACGGTATTCCTGCCGGACGGCCGGAAGGACCATGGTCTTCACCATGTCGAGCGCGCAATTCGCCTCTATGAGGACCTTTGCGGTGTAATCCTCCATCGCGATCTCGTAGCGCGACTCGAGCTCGCGCGCGCTGAAGACGCCCGCCTTCTCGAAGACGGCGACGTTCTCCTTGCGCGTGTAGGCCTTGAGCGCCTCGGGCGTCGTGGGGGTGTTGGGAAGGCCGCGCTTCGCCGCCTCGGCGAGCCAGTCGGCCTTGTAGCCGTCACCGTTGAAGATAATCCGCTTGTGCGACTTGACGATGTCCTGGAGGATCTTCTGCAGGGCGTTGTGGAACGAGGCCGTATGCTCACCGGGTTTCGCCTTGCCGACAACTCCGGCCTTCTCGAGCTCGCCCGCGATGCGGTTCATCGCCTCGGCGACGACCGTGTTGAGGACGACGTTCGGCGCCGAACAGGAGGCGGAGGAGCCGGGCGCACGGAACTCGAACTTGTTGCCGGTGAAGGCGAACGGCGACGTGCGGTTGCGGTCGGTCGCGTCCTTCGGGAGCGACGGCAGCGTGTCGACGCCGATCTTCATCGTGCCCGCGTGCTTGGAGCTCTTGGGCGCGCCCTTCTCGAGCTGGGAGATGACGTCGGCGAGCTGGTCGCCGAGATAGATCGACATGACGGCGGGCGGCGCCTCGTTCGCGCCGAGACGGTGGTCGTTGCCAGCCGTTGCGACGGAGGCGCGGATGAGATCCGCGTGCTTGTCGACGGCCTCGATGACGGCGCAGAGCGTCGTGAGGAAGATCGCGTTCTGGTGCGGATCGCTGCCCGGGTTCAGGAGGTTCACGCCACCGTAGGCGACCGACCAGTTGTTGTGCTTGCCCGAACCGTTGATGCCCGCGAACGGCTTCTCGTGCAGGAGGCAGACGAGTCCGTTGCGGTCGGCGACCTGACGGAGGACCTCCATGACGAGCATGTTGTGGTCGCAGCTGAGGTTCAGCTCCTCGAACATCGGCGCGAGCTCGAACTGGGCGGGCGCGACCTCGTTGTGGCGCGTCTTCGCCGGGATGCCGAGCCTCCAGAGCTCCTTCTCGACCTCGTTCATGAAGTTGAGGATGCGCATCTTGATCGTGCCGAAGTAATGGTCCTCGAGCTGCTGGTGCTTCGCGGACGGCGCACCGAAGAGCGTACGGCCCGTCATCACCAGGTCGGGACGCTGCAGGTAGAACGCCTTGTCGATGAGAAAGTACTCCTGCTCGGGTCCGAGCGTGATCGTCACCTTCTCGTCACCCTTGCCGAAGCAATGCATCAAACGCTTCGTCGCTGCGGAGAGCGCCTGCATCGAACGGAGGAGCGGCGTCTTCTTGTCGAGCGCCTCGCCCGTATAGGCGCAGAAGGCGGTCGGGATGCACAGGGTCGCGCCGTTGCCGTGGCGCTTGATGAACGCGGGCGAGGTCGGATCCCACGCCGTGTAGCCGCGCGCCTCGAAGGTCGAGCGGATGCCACCCGACGGGAAGCTCGAGGCATCAGGCTCGCCGACGATCAGGTTCTTGCCCGAGAACGCCATCACGGGTTCCCCGTCCTTCAGTTCCAGGAAGGAATCGTGCTTCTCGGCCGTCGAGCCGGTGAGCGGCAGGAACCAGTGGGTGTAGTGCGTCGCACCGCGGTCCATCGCCCAATGGCGCATGGCATGCGCGACCTCGCCGGCGATCGACGGGTCGAGCGGCTGGCCGTTGTCAATCGTCTGCATGAGCTTCTTCCACGTGTCCTTCGAAAGGTATTCGCGCATCGTCTCGCGCGTGAACACGTCTTCCGCATAGCCGATTTCCTTCACCCCTTCGGGTGCGCACGGCATCTCGGCCTTGAGTGCCGCAACCTTCTTCGTAGCCGCCATTCTGGCACAGTTGCTCATCTTCTCGTTTCCTTTCGTTCGCCATGGCGGACCATCCGCCACAGTCGACACCGAATCATTAGCAAACGCCGTGCCAAGCGCGAAAACAGCGATTCTCAACTGAAGAAGTTTACAATCAATGTAATTTCCGCCGTCTCCCCGTTTCGTTCCTTGTACAATGACCGGCAAGCCATGCCATCATCCCGGAGAAGTTCCTCTCCGCGCCACGACGGAATCAACACCACTCTATCGACTTGCTTCGCAAGCGGCCTGACGGCCGGTGGATATTCCGGCGCCTGTCGGTTGCAAAGGTAAACGAAAGTTCTAGGAGTGGTTTACTCCTGCAAAAAGAAATCTCATGGTGTTTATCAACAGATAGGAGATTCCACCGATCCCTTCATCCCTGGAATGAGCCAGCGTTTACTATTGCAATTTCGTTTAGTCCCATTTTCAATCTCGCCAC
>JAEDMC010000127.1 GCA_016303225.1 Kiritimatiellia bacterium | reverse complement strand
CAAACAGCAATGCAATTAACAGATTCATGCCTCGTATTATATCACAAACGAGGCGCCTTTTTGTATCCCCTGTTTAGTGGATGTTGCCGCGAGAAGGATGCGACTTCGCCTTTGGCTTCTCGAGCTTCAGGAAGGTGGCGAACTTGAGCGCCTCGGCCGGGAGCTCGTCGCCGGACGTGTCGGGCATGTCCTTGAGGTCCGGCGCGTCGGCGTGCGTATGGTGAAATTTCGTCTTCGGCTGCACGATTTCGCGCAATGCGGACTTGAATGTCTCGAGTCCTTCGCGCGATTCGCAGGAAATGCAAATCGGATCGACACCCGTCTCTTCCTTGAACCGTGCGAGATTCTCCTGTGCCGCGACCGTGTCGAGCTTGTTGGCGACCACGAGATACGGACGCTCCGCAAGTTCTGCGGAATACTCGTCGATTTCCTTCTTGAGAATCTTGTAGTCGGTCCAGGGCTCGCGATTGTCCGTACCCGCCATGTCGATGACATAGACGAGCACCTTCGACCGCTCGAGATGCTTCAGGAACGCGAGACCGAGCCCGACGCCCTTCGCCGCGCCCTCGATGATGCCGGGGACGTCCGCCATGCGGATCTTCGCGAAGTCGTCGTAGACGATCGTGCCCACGACGGGATTGAGCGTCGTGAACGGATAGGAGGCGATCTTCGGCGTCGCCGAAGAGAGCACCGACAGGAGCGAACTCTTGCCGGCGTTGGGAAAGCCGAGGAGGCCTGCGTCGGCGATCGTCTTCAACTCGAGCCGCAGGCGCTTCTCCTCCGCCTCGCCGCCGGGCGTATGCTCGGTCGGCGCCTGGTTGACGGAACTCTTGAAGTGGACGTTGCCGAACCCGCCGGCGCCGCCCTTCGCGACGACGACCGCCTGGCCGGGTTCGGTGATGTCCGCGATCAGCAGGTCCGTGTCGGCGTCATAGACCTCGGTGCCGAGCGGCACGGGGATCACGAGGTCCTTGCCGCGCTTGCCGAACATCTTCTGTCCCTTGCCCGCCTCCCCGTCCTGCGCAAAGCACTTCGGGTCGTAGTAGAGGGACAGCAGCGAGTTGATGTGCTCGGACGCCTTGAAGACGACGTCGCCTCCGCGGCCGCCGTCTCCGCCGTCCGGTCCGCCCATGATGACAAGGGCCTCGCGTCGCATCGAACACGATCCGTCGCCGCCCTTGCCGGAGCGGACCAGCACCTCAACCTGGTCTATGAACGTCTTGGCCTTCATCGGCTGCTTACTTGGCGGCCGGCGCGGCTTCCGCCGGCTTCGCGGCCTTCGGCATCGGACGGGGACGGTTCGTCATCGGACGGCGCGCGCCAATCATCGCCTCCTGGAGCTCCTTGACGAGCTCCTTGGCCTTGGCCTCCTCCGGGACGTACTTCTTCACGACCTCGAGCATCTTCGACTCCATGGCAGCCTTGCGCTCGGCCATGAACTTCTGGCGGCGCTCTCGCATCTGGGCGCGTTGCTCCTCGGTCATCTGCGGACGGGCGGGGGCCGTCGGCTTCGCCACCGCGGCAGCGGCCGGAGCGGCATCTTTCTTGGCCTCGTCGGCCATCGCGCACATCGAAGCGGCAACAATCGCCGCGCAAACCAGCTTCTTCATGATATTCTACCCTTTCTTACTTTTACTTTTCGGGAAACATCCCGTTTTTGACATCTTGGACATAGGCGGCAAAAGCGCCGCGGACCGTCCCCGCGAGATCGGCGTACTTCTTCACGAAGGACGGCACCTTCTCGTTGAGACCCAGCAAATCGTGCATCACCAGCCACTGCGCATCGCAGACCGGTCCCGCGCCGATGCCGACCGTGACGATCTTCAGGGCTGCGGTGATTTCTGCCGCGAGCTCCGACGGAACGCACTCGAGCGTGACGGCGAACGCACCCGCCGCCTCGACGGCCTTCGCGTCGCAGAGCACCTGCTCGGCGGCCTCGCGCGTCTTGCCCTGCTTCTTGAAGCCGCCGTACTGGTTGACGCTCTGCGGCGTCATGCCGACATGCGCCAGGACCGGGATGCCGGCCGTTGTCAGGCGCTTGATGAGCCCGCAGACGGACGCGCCGCCCTCGAGCTTCACGGCGTCCGCACCGGCCTTGATGATGGCGATGGCGTTCTCCATCGCCTTGTCGTCGCCGCACTGGTAGGATCCGAACGGCATGTCGCCGACGACCAGCGCGTCCTTGACGACGCGCGCGACGGCGCCGACCGCCGCCAGCGTGTCGGACAAGTTGACGGGAAGCGTCGTCGGATAGCCAAGAACGTTCATTCCGAGCGAATCGCCCACGAGGACGATCGGCACGCCCGCCTCGTCCGCCAGCCGCGCAAAGCACGCATCATAGGCCGTGCAGCAGCCGAGCTTCTCGACCCCCTTCGCAGCCTTAACCGTCGCTACTGTCCACTTTTTCATCCGTTCAACTCCACTCGTCTAACATTATAGCACATTTCCGATGAGCCGGAGCGGACATCGCGACCGACGCCAACCCCATCTGGTTCGGAAACTCTCTTCTCGTTGTGTTTATGGATACTCCTCGTTTAGGTTGAGCCAATGACGTCCTGCAACTCGGCGAAGGCCGAAAGCCAGGCAAACGGCGACGTATCCGTCGGGATGACGACACGCTTGAAATACTTCTCGTCCATCGCCTCGCCGAGCTCCACGCCGCGGTGCTCCGCGAGAACGCCGATGCAGGCGAGCAGCAGGTCGCGGGTGAAGACGATCCACTCGATGCCGTTCGTCCAGACGACCTTCGTCGACGTCGGGTCGTCTCCGCCGAGGCGGTTATACAGCGCGAGGACGCGCTCGACCGCATCGGGCTCGTCGTTAAACGCGGAACCGGCAGGCGCGCACTTGACCGCGAGGGCCACGTTGCCGCTCGACGCCGCGCCGCCATAGAGACGCACGTCAAACGTCGAGTCGTCGCCGCGAACCAGCGCCGCATTGGCGGGCGACACATCCCAGCCGAGCTCGCCGAGCATCGGAATGACGAGACGCTCGACGGTGTCGGCGCGTCCGTAGACGTCGCTCCCGCGCGCAAGCCCCTTCGCCGTCGTCTCGTAGTTCCGCAGCCACTTTGCGCCGGGGAAAACGCCCTTTTCGTCTAGCCGCCGCATCAGTGCGGCATAGTGCGCCGTCTTGTCCTCGCCACGGTTGCGGAACTCCGTCAAGTCTTCGGTGCGCGTCTTGATCCGCTCCCAGTACGCGACCTCGCCCGCACGCACGGACAGCGCCACGGCCGGCAAATCGCTGGGGTTGTCCCCCTTGCCAGAATAGCAGGTGAAGTCGGGAAACAGCAGGATCCACTGCGACACGGGAACCGGAACCTCGAAGCGGTCACAGAGAACGTTCGTCAGGGGGCCGTACAGCGGACCATCCTCAAGCTCGGTTTTAAGCCAATCGTACGCCGCCTGGGACTTTCCGGCGTTCTCGCTCCGCCACTTCTCGGCGATTTCGCGTCGCGACGGCGGCGGCGGCAAATTCTCGTCTGCAATCTCCGCCGCGGATGGCTCTCCGTCCGTCTCAGCGTACTCCGCCGGCAGGTCGCAGGCGAAGGACATGCGGTTCGTCTTCTCGTCGATGTCGACGACCTCGACGTCGATCTCCGTGCCGTAGCGGAACACCTTGTCAAAGCGCAGGCCCCTTCTCCAGCCCCGGATGCTGCTCCCGTGCACAAGTCCGAATCCGCCATCATCGGTCTCGACGAAGAAACCGTACGGCTTGAAGTTGACCACCTTGCCGTGACACTTGCGCCCGACGCCATACTTGGCAATGCGTCCGCTGTCGTTCGCAATCTCCGACGGCGGTCCCATCGTTATCGTAATGCCTTTATCCATTTTAATCCCCTCGAGTATTGAATTATTAATGATTTTCACTTTCGTGTATAATACCACATGGTGATTCCCAACGGAATCTCGGCAATCGTCAAAGCCTGACGAAACCGAGGTCCGACGGAATCCACCAGTCGTGGAGCGAAAGCTCGAACGGAAAGACCTTGATGCCGTCTGGCTGGCAGTTGCGCTTGAACGCCTGGGTGAAGAATCGCCAGAGGAAGGTCTTCAAAGTCGCTGCGATAAGGTCACTTGAATATGCCTGAGGTTTTGAGCTTTTGCGGTTTTGAGGTCCGAGAAAATACTTTTCCGCCGCCTTCTGCAAGTCTTTCGAACCCATCTCGTTCATGATGAAGTTCCAGAGGAAGAAGTCGTGGAGCTCGTAGGGGCCGATCTTGTCTTCCGTAACCTGTCCCTTCACCAGTTCCGGCGACACCGGGGTGTTGATAATGTCCTCAACCGCATCGGCAGCCCGCAACACCCCCTCTGCGCCTCTGCTCCTCTGCGCGAGAATCCACCACTGACACACCTTACGCACCACCGTTTTCGGCACGTCGTTGTTGACCGCGAACATCGACATGTGGTCGCCGTTATACGTCGACCATCCGAGCGCGATTTCGCTCAAGTCGCCCGTACCGACGACGATGCCGCCCGTCATGTTCGCCTTGTCCATGAGGATCATCGTCCGCATCCGCGCCTGGGCGTTCTCATAGGTGACGTCCGGCGTCTTGCCGTCGTGGCCGATGTCCTTCAGATGCTGGCGGACGCTCTTCACGATTGAAATCGTCTCGAGCTTCAGGCCAAGCCCCTCGCAGAGCAGGTCGGCGTTGCCCTTCGTCCGCTTCGACGTCCCGAATCCCGGCATCGTGTAGACGTGGATACCCCGCTTGTCGAGCTTCAGCTTCGCGAAAGCCGCATCCGCGACGAGCAAGGCGAGCGTCGAGTCGAGTCCGCCCGAAAGCCCGATCACCACGTCGCGGCACCGAATCGCCTTCAGACGCTTCGCGAGGCCCGCGACCTGTGCGGCAAACACCTTCCTCGGCTCGCACGGAAATGGCACGACGCTCCCTTTCTTCGGCGGTTTGCCGAGGAACGCCCGATGAGCAGCAAGACTCCCGAGTTCTCTCTTCTGATTGAGTAAATTCATCGCATTTCGCTCCTTCCCTTTGCCATCTGGCGATATCCTCTCATAGTCCGTTCGTCAACTTGAAATTCTTGGTCCGTCGCGCAGACAAGAGCTGCGACAGGATCACCGCCGACAGGACCAGCAGGCAGCCGACGATCTGACGCAAGCTCAGGACGTCCCCCAGCAGCAGCCAGCCGAAGAATGCGCCAAACACGCTCTCCATCGACATGAGGATGGCCGCCAGCGCAGGAGGCGTCCGCGCCTGCCCGAGGTTCTGCAGCGTGTACGCGATGCCGCTCGAGAAGACCCCCAGGTAGACCAGCGCCGGAACACCCTTCATGAACCCCTGCCAGCTCGCCCGTGCGAGCTCGCTCGGCAAAAAGACGAAGGGAAGCGCCACCAGTCCCGCAACAAACATCTGCACCATCGAAAAACGCAGCATGTCGCTCCCGGGCGCAAAGTGATCGACGACCATGATCTGCACGGCGAAGAGGACGGCACAGCCGAGCGTCCACAGCTCGCCCGCCCCGATGGAAAGAGGAGCTGTTGCAGCGGCAGGCGTAGAGGTGGAGATGGAAATAAAGTACGTTCCGACGAGTGCAAGGCCAACGCCCGTCACGACACCGACGCCGGGACGTCCCTTGCCGACGATCCAGGCGAGAACCGGCACGATCAGCACGTAGTTCGCCGTCAGGAAGGCGGAGACGCCGGGCGTCGTCCGCTCAATGCCGAGCTGCTGCGCGAGCATGGCGACGAAGAGGACGACGCCGCTCGCCGCGCCGCCCAGGATCTCCGTCCGCTTCCACGGAGACTCCAGCAGACTGCCGCCAAACTCGCTCCGGACCCGCCGCGCGAACTGACGGCGCAGGCCGAGCGCCCCCCAGAGGAAGAACCCCGCGAGCAGATTGCGGTAGCAGCTGATGGCAAAGGGACCGAAATGATCGGCTCCTAGCTTCTGCGCGACGAACGCCGATCCCCAGACGACCGTGCAAAGGAGGATCAGTAAAGGTCCGGCGAAGCTACTCATAATATGACAGGCGCTTCTCGATGCGCTCCATCGTCCAGGCGACAATGAAGTTGAAGACGTAGTAGAAGACGCCGGCGGCGATCAGCGGAACCATCGTCGTGTTGGCGGACGAGAGCTGCTTCGCAATCGTGAACATCTCGGCGACGGCGATCGTGAACGCCAGCGACGTGTCCTTGACGAGCGTAATCACCTCGTTGCCGACGGCCGGAATGACGCGCTTGACGACCTGCGGCAGGATGATGCGCAGGAAGCACATCCCCTTCGGCATCCCGAGCGCCACCGCCGCCTCGGTCTGTCCGCGGTCGATGGAGAGGATTCCGCCGCGGTAGATCTCCGCGAAATACGCCGCGTAGTTGAGTCCGAACGCAATAACCGTCGCAAGAAAGCGCGGATAGTTCGAGAGCGGCAGGCCAAAGAGCATGTAGGGCGCGAAATACACGAACATGATCTGCAGCATGAGCGGCGTACCGCGCACAACCGAGATGTAGACGCGGAAAAAGCCCGAGACAAGCGGATTCTTCGACATCCGCCCGAGGGCGATCACGATGCCGAGCGGCAACGAGACCGCCAGCGTGCAGAGGAAGATCTCCACGCTGACGGCAAGTCCCCGCAGCAAATCGACGATCATTTCTTCCATAGGATGAGGGCATTCTCCTCGATGCCGTACTTGCCGGCGAGAACCTTCATCGTGCCGTCGTCGGCGAGTTCCTTCAGAACTTCTTCGACCTGGTCCTTGAGCGCCGTGTTGCCGAGCTTGAAGCCGATGCCGTAGGTCTCGGTCATGATGATCTCCTTGAGGAGCTCGAACTTGCCAGGCAGGTCGGCCATTTTCTTCTTCGCGACGCCGATATCCAACGCGACAGCGTCCACGGCCCCCGCGTCCAGTTCGTTGATGGCCTGATTGTAGTTCGGCTCGACAATGAGCTGCTTGAAGGTCTTGCCGAGCGCGGCGGCCGCGGCATTGCCCTCGTCTGCGCCCGCAAGCGCCTTCTGGACGGGCGTATCGGTCTGCACGCCAATCGTCTTGCCGGCGAGGTCCTTGAGCGTTTTGATCGCGGACCCCGTCTTCACGAGCACGACCTGCGAATTGTCGACGTAAGCGCAGCTCCAGGTGTAGGCCTTCTCACGGCCCTGCATGGTGAAACCGTTCCAGATGCAGTCGATGGCACCCGAGTTGAGCTCCATGTCCTTCGCGTCCCAGTTGATCGGGTTTGCGACGAACGTCCATCCCTTCTTCTCGCAGACTGCGCGCGCAAGATCGAGGTCGAAACCCTTGTATTCCGCGCCGTCCTTGTAGCCATAGGGCGGAAAATCGGCGTCAAAACCAACGACAAAGCGTCCGTCGGTCAACGTGGAGCGCTGAGAGCAGCCACAGAAGAAAAGTAAAAAGGAAAAAGTATAAAGTAAAAAGCTAGAGGATGATTTCAGGCTTTTCATAAGAGCGTCATTTCTTATTAATTAACATTCGTTAAAGTTTCTTGAGCATATCGGCGATCATCTCGGATTCCGCAGTCGTAATCTTATTGTCTTTGAGCGCGACCTTGAGCAGCATCCGCAAGGCGTCGGTCTTGCCCGAGCCCGTATCCAGGCGCTCCAGCGTCGAAAGAATGGCCCGCGCCTCGGTCAAATCGACCTCTCCGTCCGCCAGCACGGCCTTGCGCATGATAGGAAGCTCGACCTTGCTGAGGAATTCCTTCAGCCGCTCTCCTTTCGGCGCGCCGAAAATCGCCATCGGCGCCCCCTCTTCGGCTATGCGCCCGCCTTCGAGGAAGAGGACGCGGCTCGCGACATCGCGTGCGAAACGCATCTCGTGCGTGACGACGACCATCGTCATGCCGTTCTTCGCGAGGTCCTTCATGACGTCCAGCACCTCGCCGACCATCTCCGGATCGAGCGCAGAGGTCGGCTCGTCGAAGAGCATCACCTTCGGCTCCATCGCCAGCGAACGGACGATCGCGACGCGTTGCTTCTGTCCGCCCGAGAGCTGCTGCGGATACGCCTTCGCCTTTTCGGCGAGTCCGACGCGTTCCAGCAGCTCCATCGCCTTCTTCTCGGCCGTCGCGCGGTCGACGCCGCGGACGAGCCGCGGGGCGAGCGTGATGTTGTCGAGAATCGAGAGGTGCGGGAAAAGGTTGAAGTGCTGGAACACCATGCCCATCTCGCTGCGGACCTTGTTCTTCGTCTTCTCGTCAGCCGACACAATGTCGATGTCGTTGAAGACGATTTTCCCCTCGGTCGGCTGCTCCAGAAGGTTCATGCACCTCAGAAACGTCGACTTGCCGCCGCCGGACGGACCGATCATCACAACGACCTCGCCCTTCTTGATCGTCGTCGTCAGCCCCTTCAGGACTTCCAGCTTCCCGAACGACTTCTTCAGACCCTCTATCTTCAGCAGTTCTTCGCTCATGACGGGTATTATATCATATTCAACTGAGATGCACGATGATGGTAGTCGGTCACTCAACACCGCTTCGCGGCATTGAGCGCCCGACTACAGCATCTGGGCATCTGGGCGATTGAGCATCCGGGCATTTCTCGCGTGGTCGTGCCAAAAGCCGCAGTCGCCGTGCATTGCCGATGATTCCGCTTCGAAGGCGGTTGCGGCTTTTGTCCGATTCCTCTTCCCTCGACGGGTCCCCCACCCCGTCGCGACTTATCAGGCCTTTGAGAGCGTTGCCGAGAACGCGCGGATCCCTGCCATAAGACCGACGACCTTCGCCTTGAGCTCGTCCGTGTACTTTGCGTAGCCTTGCATTTCGGCGATGAGGAACTGCGTGTCCAGTTCGGCGAGCTGCTTCGCGAGGCGTCAGAGCATTCGGGCATTCGGGC
>JAEDMC010000002.1 GCA_016303225.1 Kiritimatiellia bacterium | reverse complement strand
CGTCTCGCCGCTTTGCGCTGGGACCGACAAAGGAGAAGCGGCGTCTCGCCGCTTTAGGTTGACAAGTCTGTGAATAGGCTGAAGAGGAGTGTCGAAAAACTGTTCACTCGTGTTGACACCCTCTTTACCACCCCTCTAAAAACGCCATGACAACTTGTTGACAACACTTGATTTTATCAACATAATTTTGATATCATATCGCATGATTGACTGGGAGTAGTGTCTCTTGGTCTCTATGAGATTGCAAAAATTAGTCTGTAGAATCGGCTTATACGTGCCTTTCATGCTGTGCATGACGGGGCTTGCGGCGGCGTTCCTTCCGGGTTGTCGGAAGGACGAGAGCGCTGTTTCCGTCGCGCCCGCGCCATCCGATCCGCTGACGGCGACGCTGGTCACGCGCGACGGGCTTGCCGAGCGGCTGCATGCGATTCTTGAGAAGGCGCAGGACCGGTTGCCGGGCGCGGACGAGGCGACCCTGAAGGCCGAGCTTGAGAAGGATGCCGAGTGGGTGCGTCTCAAGAAAGAGTTTGACGAAATGTCGAAGACGATCGACAAGCTCCGCAAGAACCAATGCGGAGAAGCCGGTCAGGTTCAAGGAAAGATTTCGAAATGAGGAGTAGAGATATGAAGATCAAGGAATCCATGGTCAAGATCACGACGATTGCGGTTGCCGCGTTGGCGATGCCGTTTGCCCTTTTTGCGGGGCGTGACGCGAACGGCGACATCAGCTCGATTGAGCCGGTGAAGTATGCTGGCGTCGACTACACGCGCAACCTGGGCGTGGGCGAGAAGGCCTACTTCCTTGTGCGTTTGGTCGACAAGGGCTGGCTGCAGACTTCGGGCGATCCCGTGACGTATCCGGCGAAGACCTGGAAGTTCCGTTTGCACGACACGTCTCCGGAGGCGCTGGAGAAGCTGCAGCTCGTGTATCAGCCGCCGAAGATCGGCATCTCGGTGGGTGGCCGCATCGATGCGGCGGAGTATGTCGAGGTCGGCCCGGTGGCGGGTCAGATCAGCGGCCAGAACCCGACGTACCCCTACTACACCGACCTCTATTTCTGCTACACGGTGAAGCCGGGCGACCTGGGGCTCCCGATCAAGCTTCTCAACTACCAGGGCGAGGTTCCCGACCAGGGCGGCGTGAAGAACTCCGACTACCTCTTCCCGAACGTGAACACGAAGGTCCTTTCCGCCGACTACCTGTGGGACCTCCGGAATGACGACGGCGATCTCGCGAGCTGCCACTTCATCGACCAGGACAACCATCCCGACAACGTGCCGCAGGCGCCGAACGCGGGCGGTCCGTTCGTCGACTATTCGCTCTCGAAGGCGAACCTGAAGGTGCAGGCGATCGACTTTGACGCGGGCACGTCGCCGACCGATCCGACGGTGTGGCGCGACGTCTATCCCGACATCACCGACTTCGTCACGACGGCGCCGGCGATCGAGGGCGCGGGCGGCAAGGAGGGCGCGACGGTCTGGGTGTGGTCCGGCGACGCGACGGTATTCGACGTCGCGAGCGACAATCCGGCGGACATCGAGGTCGTGAACGGCACGAACTGCCTGAAGGTGGCGATCGGTCCGGGCGAGACGCGCGCGACGTTCAAGCTGAAGGGCGGGAGCGCGGCGGAGAACTCGACGGCGACCATCTACATGAGCTCGCAGCCGTGCGGCAGCTACAACCAGGTCGGCGACTTCCTGGAGGACTCGACGGTGACGCGCACGGTGCGCGTCATCAAGGCGCCGAAGCCGTACATGTCGGTCACCGACTCGGTCGGCAACCCGAACAACTCGATTGCGGTTTCGGCGACGACGAACTGGTGGAACGTGACCGAGATGAAGGTGCGCTTCTCCTCGCCGTACAAGGACGCCGACGTCGAGGTGGCGCTCCAGCCGACGGTGAAGGACTTTGCGGCCATCGATCCGCTGGCGACGAACGTCATCCGCATCTTCCGTTCGCGCGACGACGTGGGCGACACGGGCGCGGGCGTCAGCTCGGTCGTGGTGCCGAAGGGCGAGACCGAGGTGATCTTCTACGTGTGCGGTCTCGGCGTGTTGCCGAGTGCGGACCTGAAGGCGCCGCAGATCGAGATGACGCCGAAGGTGGTGTCGCCGGCGGGGGCCGAGACGTTCTTCTCCGAAGGCACGCACAAGACCTCGACCGTGAAGGTGACCGACAAGCAGGCCCCGGCCGTGACGGTGCCGACGTCGCTGCCGCTCACCGGCATGGAGGGCGAGACGGTGACGTTCGACGTGATGGTGCAGGACAACTGGCGTGACCTCAACTTCGCGAAGGAGAAGGGCTACACGGTCAGCGTCTCGGGCGGCTTCATGGAGACGTCGAACAACGTCGTGTTCGTCGACGGCGAGACGGTGACGTTCACGCTGAAGCTGCCGACGAACCTGACGAAGGACGAGAGCTACAAGCCGACGCTGACGGTGAAGGACCCGGTCGGCAACGCCTCGACGCTCGTGGTGCCGCTCGAGGTGCAGAAGCGTCCGGCCATCCCGACGGTGAAGCCGGCCCTCTTCAAGACGAACGAGACGGGCGCGGAGCGCGACCTGCGCAGCCGCTTCTGCGAAGGCGACGAGCTGAACGTGCGCTTCGTCCTCGAGCAGGACGGCAAGCCGGTCAAGGCGGGCGAGACGATGCTCGCGTACCTGGTGCCGCTGACGACGGGCAAGGGCTCGGTGAGCTCGAACCTGATCGACGCCGCGGCGTACACCGAGCCGGTGAAGATCCAGAAGGACGCGGAAATGTCGGCGAACCTGCCGGTGAAGCTCCTGGACGGCAACGAGAAGGGCTCGACGGAGATCGAGTTCGGCGTCCGGCTCACGACGGAGTCCGGCGCACCGGTCTCGACGCTGAACTACCAGCCGCTCGCGTACGCCGAGACGCTGACGGTGACGAACGCGGCGCCGCAGCTCGCGGGCGTCCGCCGCGGCAGCTGGGAGGACCTCGACCGCATCATCGAGGACGGCCAGACGACGGGCCATTACGACGGCCAGGTGGCGGTTGACTATCCGGTGACGTTCACGGTCAAGATCAAGGACCTCGGTCTCATTGACGCGACGAACGCGACGACGAAGGTGATGCTGGATGCGGGCGGCAACTACGTCGAGGGCAAGAACGCGCCATACGAACAGACGCAGGTCGTGGCGACGAACGGCGTCTGCACGTTCGACGTCTACTTCGGCGCGGCGGGCACGGAGACGGTGCGGATCTACGCGATTGACCGCGACCAGCAGGCGGTCGGCGAGGAGATCGACGCGTCGAAGCATCTCCTCGGCTCGTTCACGGTGACGGTGCAGGAGGCTCCGGCGGTGGTGATCGAGTATGCGCCGGAGCATCCGGACGGGGTCTTCAACGAGAACGAGGGCCAGCAGGGCGCCTACTTCACGGTGAAGCTGACGGACTTCCCGGCGCCGAACGACCATGCGGCCGGCGAGAAGGCGATTTCAGGCGCGAATCCGCTTGCGGTGAAGGTGACGCTCAAGAAGACTGCGGGCGACGCGGGCCGCCTCGCGCTTGACCTCAGCACGTCGACGAACATCCTCTTCAAGTCCAAGGCCGAGGCGAAGGCCGGCAAGATCGTCCGCTTCGACATGAGCAACATCAACGGCGGCATGGACAATCCGTCGTACTTCGAGGCGACGGCGCGCGTGACGACGAACGACAAGCACAACTCCTACGACATCGCGTGGAGCGACTGGTACTCGCCGAGCGAGACGGTGCTGTTTGCGGTGCAGAACATCGCCCCGTACGACCTGAAGCTCTCGTCGGCGAAGGCGGGCATCAGCTTCGGCGTGACGAACACGTGGACGGCGGGCGAGAGCGTGACGCTGCAGTGGACGGTGAAGGACATCGCCAACGACCTCACGAACGGCAACTTCACGGTCGGCTGGACGGGCATCTTCGACGAGGGCGGCCAGACGCAGATGACGCTGACCAACGGCTGGCCGATCGTCGGCAGCACGGCGAATTCGACGGCGAAGGGCACCTTCACGTTCGTGGTTCCCGACGCAGCGCTCACCGAGGTGACGGTCACGGCGGACGACGGCGAAGGCGGTTCGGCGGTTCCGTACACGTTCTGGATCAGGGTCGTGCCGACGAAGAAGGTCATCCTCACGCCGACCGGTCCTGCCGAGAAGCTGAAGGTGACGCGGTACCTGACGCAGGACGGCCTCGGCCGCGGCCACGTCTACGCGACCGACGGCACGGGCAAGTACCTGTCGCTCCAGTTCCAGCAGACCTGGTACTACAACGAAGGCGCGCAGCAGGCGCACGTCTACGCGGCGGGCTATCCGGCCGCGGAGTCGCCGGCGTATGACGACGGCAAGCTCATCACGGGCATCTCCGGCGTGCCGCTCGATCCCGACGGCAACGTTGCGGCGGTGGGCGCGACGGAGTTTTACGACTACTCGGGCGAGAACGACAACTACTTCTACGCCTGGGTCACGGTCGATCCCGAGACGCATCAGGGGACGGTCGGCGCGCCGGATCCGAAGAAGTCGCCGTCCGCGCTGGCGGACCAGTTCTTCGACCTGGACAACGAGGGCGGCAACAAGTCGAGCTACAAGGCGACAGAGGTCGGGGTGCTCTTCTCGAAGGAGAAGTACCCGGCCGACAACGGCGGCGACATGAACTGGGACGGCATCCCCGACATCTACATGATGAAGGTCTGGAGGGGCGCGGGCGTGAACCTCCTGGAGCTCATCTACGGTGATGCCGTCGGCAACGTGGCGGACCTCAAGGACCTCGCCAAGACCAACCCCGACGAGGACTACCTGCCGGGCGTCTGGAGGGTCGAGGGCGAGATGGCGCTCGTCCAGGCGTCTCAGAAGAGCTATGCGCCGATCGGCCATGCGTTCACGACGGTCCGCGAGCTGCGCGGCTTCGAGCCGGGCCTCAACGCGAAGGACGACCTCAAGTCCGACGCCGACTTCAGCAAGGACGAGCTCGCCGCGTGGAAGGCGTGGCTGATCGCGAACGACGCGAACTATGATCCGGCGAATCCGCCGGCGGACGACGATCCGTTCTGGACGCCTGACCTGTCGCGCTGGAGCCCGGAACCGACCGGCGAGAGCGTCCGGATGGATCCGACGACGGACGATACCGACGGCGACCACTTCTCCGACGGCTGGGAATACTACTTCTGGTACCTCGCCCACGTGACCGTGCCGGCGGGTACGGCCAAGCCCGTCAACGGCCAGTCCTATGTCTTCGAGCGCTTTAACGCGAAGAGCTTCATCTTCGGCACGGCCATCACCAACACCGAGGTCGAGGCTCACTTCAATCCGTGCGAGCCGCGCGGCGAGAAGGCGCCGGGCGACTTTGACAACGACGGTCTTTCCGACTACGAGGAATACCTGATCGGCACGAATCCCTGCCATTGGGACACGGATGGCGACCACATGTGCGACGCGTGGGAGGTCATGATGGGCCTCGACCCGCAGAGCACGAGCGACAAGGCGGCGAACGCCGACGGCGACTTCATGGCGGCGTTCACGACGCTGGGCCTTTTCGGCACTGAAGCCATTGGCGAGGAGGTCGAGATCGAGAGGGGCGTCTTCGAGATCCAGACCAACTGGTACTTCGACGTCAGCGGGCAGCTCATTGAGGACTGGGACTTCCGTCCGGCCCCTGGCGAACCGGGTGTCTACGTGATGACGCAGACCAAGACGATTCGCGCGCTCGTGGTGCGACCGTTCTGGCAGGACGGCGCGATGACGGCCTATGGTCGCGAGGAAGACATGCCGCAGGATCCGGTCAAGAATCCGGTGATCTGGTACTACAATTTCACGCAGAACCCGAAGTGGTCGCTGGAGACCTGGTGGGTGACCCGCACCTTCAAGGCGGGCGAGAAGATCTACCAGAGCGGTCCGATGAAGGGCGATTATCCCATTCCGTTTATCATGCTCCACGACCAGGTCCGTTCGATCTTCGGGTTCGATCCGCGCACGGGCTGGTTCAGGAACCAGAATCGCTTCGTCGGCTCGCGCTGGGAGGAGGGCGAGGGCGCGACGGGCAAGTCGATCAACACGATCCCGTACGCGGCGTATGACGAGTACCTGCTCGGCCGCTACCGCTCGCTCTTCAGCATCGTCTATCCGGGCGAGCAGATCAAGGAGTCCGGCGACACCTGGGGCTACATCGCCTCGAAGACCACGGTGCCGTCGGTGTACGCGGAGGCGTCGGGCACGAACGACGTCGGGACGGCCGGCACGAACGACGTCGAGTCGGCGAACAGCAAGCTCGCCGAGCTGATCGCGCAGGCCTTCAAGGAAGCCGGCAAGCCGGACAAGGGCGTCATCCAGGTGCACGGCGCCGACACGGACGGCGACGGCGTGCCGGACGGCTGGGAGCTCTACACCTACCGCAACCCGTGCACGGCTTTCGGCCAAGAGGAAGATCCGATCTCCGAGGGACCGTCCAGGCTCATGTTGCCGACCGACATTGACGACGATGTCCTCACCTATGCGGCGGAGTTCGCGGGCACCGACTCGTGCAACGCCTACAAGAGCTGCGAGTCGATCTACAAGAACCATCCGGGCAAGGCGAAGGGCTGGTACAACAAGTTCTTCCCGACCGATCCGGACAACGGCGACACCGACGCCGACGGCGTCTATGACGGACAGGAAGGCAGCAGCTGGGTCGTCATCGGCTATGCGGACGACGAGGGCAGCGAGGCTCTCGAGGGCCTGAGCTTCATCTACGGCCAGCCGACCGACGACAACTCGACCTGCATCCGCGGCGGCGGCATGAACCCGCTCACGGCCGACACCGACCTCGACGGCCTGCCCGACGCGTGGGAAATGCAGTTCGCGGGCCTGCCGTACGACATGGCGGCGAACAACTACGTGAAGCCGGACGAGATGCCGCCGGGCGTCGGCGCCGGAATGTGGGCGAGCGTCCGCGAAGACCCGACGTTCTTCGACGCGCGCCGTCTCGCCGCGGGCATCCTCGGCAAGTCGCTTACGGGCGTCATCATCATCGACGGCATGGACGCGACGTGGGGCGGCGACGCCTACACCGATCCGCTGGACATGCCGGCCAGGTTGAGCCATTCCTACGACCCGCTCACCGGCACGAACCGCGACGTCGACTGGGACCATGACGGACTCCAGAACTGGCAGGAATACCTCGTCCAGGCCGTCCGCCACTTCCGCTACGACGACATCTCGACCCCGCTCATGGGCCGTGTCCTCGAGGAGGGGCCGTACCATCAGCAGAACTTCCTCGACTTCACGCCGATGATGCAGAGCGCGCACGAATTCTGCCTCAAGGCGGCGACCACGTGGTATGACACGGACGTCCTCAGCATCCACACGAAGACGAACGCGATGGTGGTGACGGAGAACCCGTACACGCATGTCATCTCCACGAACTTCACGGTGACGGTGACGACGAACCTCCTGCTCGGGTCGGAGGCCGACTTCGTCCTGAAGCACATGAACGACGCCGAGTGGCTCGCCGCGCATCCGGGCGAGGCGATCAACTTCCGGTACAGCCATCCGTGGACGGACGAGGGCTGGGAGGCGCTCGGCTACATGGCGCCGGTGACCTACGGCTTCGACCGCATCGTCTGCCACTACAACGCGATGTATATCGACTGGAAGACTTACATGCGTCCGGCGGTGTACGGCAAGTATGTCTCGACGTCGCCGCAAAAGGCCGACTCCGACGGCGACGGCATGGACGACTTCTACGAACTCTTCCACGGGCTCAACCCGCTCCTGGGCGCCGATCCCGAAGCGGCCGGCAGCAAGGACGTGATTGCAAAGGCCTATGGTATGCCGGTCTTCTACAACGCCTACTGGAACGAGTGGACTCATCCGGACTACAACCGTTATCTTGCGTTCCACGCCCAGATCCCGACCAGCAACCGCAAGATGCCGATCACCGCGCCGATGGCATACGACCCGGTGCTCTATCCGTGGGCGATCGGCTGCTGGGCGGCCGATCCCGACGGCGACGGCCTCCGCAATGACGACGAGCGCATTGTCGCGAATCAGGCGAGTCCGCAGGCGAGCCACACCGACCCGACGCCGCTGTGGATGACTGACACGTCGAAGGCGAACAGCTACGTGTCGCAGTACTATGCTGTCGATTCGACGGTCGCCGTCTTGCCGTTCTGGCTGAACCCGAACGCGGTCGGCATCGCGGGCGAGAACTACTACCTCGTCGCCATGGAGAAGGCGAATTCCGCCTACCTCTTCTCCTTCGAGGAGAATGAAGGCTACGATACCGACAACGACTGGCAGCCCGACGGCCGCGAGATCGTCAAGACGGTGAAGACCATGTCCTCGCCGCTGAACTTCAGCGATCCGGACCGCCGTCAGGCGATGTATTTCCCGGGCAAGGACGCGTATGTGATGTCGCGTGACCTGCAGTACCGCGGCGTCGACGCCCTCGACCTGCTGAAGCAGTTCACGGTCGAGGCGTGGGTCAGGCCGGAGAAGACGGGTGCCGACCAGACGATCATCGAGCGCTCCTCCTACTACGGTGGCGATGCGATCACGAAGGCGGGCGGCGCCATTCGCGCGAACTTCCGCATCGGCCTCGCGGCGGACGGCCGCGTCTACGGCATGTTCGACAACAACGACTCGATCCAGTCGGGTCTCAACCAGCCGTTGAGCTGCATGCGCGTCGACGGTCTCGTGCTGCCGCTCGCCAAGTGGTCGCACGTCGCCCTCACCTACGACGGCAAGGCGCTGAAGCTCTACGTGAACGGCGATCTCTGCAAGCAGGAGCCGACCTCTCTCATTCCGGCGAATGGCGTCACGCAGATCAGACAGGATCCGACGGATCCCTCGCGCTTCCCGGCATACCAGTACGGCGGTCGGGCGGTGGCGCTTTACGTCGGCGCGCGTCCGAAGCACACGAAGAACACCGTGGACCGCATGGTGCCGCTCTATCCGTACTTCGTCCGCAACGGCGAGCACGTCGAGTCGTTCGCCAACATGGGCGAGTACTTCAACGGCTATGTCGACGAAGTGCGCATCTGGGACGGCGCGCGCTCCGGTTCGGAGATTCTGTCGAACTACCGCTCGCGCATGAGTTTTGCGGACGTCGAGGCGAACCGCACGACGGTCTACCAGTCCTGGCTGCAGGGTGCGACGCGCAACGACGCCTCGGGCCAGGCGATGCTGCCGGCCGAGCTCCTGCACCACTACAACTTCGTGACGATGCCGGGCGCGGTGAACGCGGCCGACGTCGCGAAGCTGCCGGGCGGTTTCGATAAGGCGGTCGCGCAGCAGGCCGAGAACGACTACCTCTCGTCGCGCAACCCCGACATGAACACGCACGGCCTCACCGATCCGCGCGGTCTCAAGGACGGCCAGGCCGGCTCCTACAAGTTCAAGGGCGGCATCGGCGTCGGCTGGTGGGAGAGCTGCGGCCTGAGGAGCACGGTCTACAGCGACGCGCGCGTCGTGCCGTGGATCGAGAACACGGTCTCGCACCTGCCGGTGATGGACGGCAGCTGCATTGACGACTTCTTCTTCTCCGAACAGCTCGGCGGGTACTACACCCCGGCGATGACGAACGGCGTCAACAAGTTCGTGTTCCCGAACGATGCGATGCCGTATCCGTGCTCCAACTACTGGGTTGACCGCTACGTCAAGCTCTTCACCCTGAACCGGCTCTTCAACCTGGGCGGCGACACCTACGAGCCGATCCTCAACATGTACCGCTACGACATCCGCAGCCGCTTCATCGGCACGACCGACCTGTTGCCGCTCGGCGGCGCGTACGCGAAGACCTGTCCGCAGATGTGGGACGACGGCTCGCCGGCCGACGCCTGGGAGCAGACGCAGGTCGACGCGGCCGGCAACGGACTTCCCGACTGGTGGGAGGAGTATGCCCGCGAGAACTACTGCCCGGACCTCGATCCCGAGATTCCGCTGAACTGGGATACGGCGATCAACTACCTCGGCGTCGAGATGGCGGCCTACCAGGCCTACCTCATCGACCTCGCCCGCGGCCTGCAGCCTGACGGCACGCTCGATTCGGCCTACGCCTCGACCGCTGACGTCGACGGCGACAACATCCCCGACTGGTGGGAGAACCTCTGGGGCGTCGCGCAGTATGGCGCCGAGGACGATTCCGACAACGACGGCCTCTCCAACTACGCCGAATACCTGCTTTCGTTCGGTTCGGCCCCGTACGGCATCGACAACGGCTTCCCGCTCCTCAACCCGACGCAGGCGCGTTCGGGCAAGGACCAGCTGGTGGTCGACTACTTCTTGCCGGGTCCGGCGGAGGCGGACGCGATACCGGGCAACGTGACGGTCGACGCGAAGGGCAAGATCCATCGCCACTTCAACTCGCACGAGTACCTCGGCGAGATCGCGACCGACCACGACTTCATGGAAAACTGGTGGGAGAAGCAGTACAAGAACACGTTCGTCAACACCGGCGTCTACGATCCGCAGCTTGACGCGGACGAGGACGGCTGGTCGAACTTCGCGGAGTGCCGCGCGGCGCTCTGGGGCGGCAACTACGTCGCCGACTTCATCGACCGTTACATGGACAACGACATGCATGGCGTCAGCTATCCGGAGCCGGCGATCGGCATCCGGCCCTACTACTACGGTGCGCAGGACGTCAAGGGCGTTCCGCTCGTCGTCCGCACCTGGACGGGCATCTCGCCGCGCGTCGATGCGACGTTCATCGTTTCGCACGAGGCCGGTGGCGCGACGAAGTTCGTCGGCGGCTTCCGCGAGGAGACCGTCATGCGCGGTTTCATGAGCCCCGGTTCGGTGCAGCCGAGCTCCGTCGTCTTTGAGAAGGCGCTCACCTCCAGCGACCGCACCTACACCTGGAGCTGGGAGTGGTACGAGGAGGTCCCGCAGGGTGTCGCCTCCAGCGGCACGTTCGAGGAGTACAAGTGGTATCTCCTCCGGTATCCGCACATCGAGCTCACGGGCGGCGAGCTCGAGTGGACGGCGTTCGCGACTTCTGTGAGCGACGCGGCGGGCACGACGGCGAAGATCATCCACAGCGCGACGGCGACGGAGATCGGCACGATTGACCTCAGGACCGGCGAGTGGGACCTTGACACGGGCAAGCTCGCGGTCAGCGACGAAGATGGCGACAAGCTCGGGAGCAGCATCCTGCGCGTCACCTACGCTTCGCACATCGGCGAGAACTGGCCGCAGGCCGTCTGGCTTTCCGACACGCAGGAATTCGGCCAGGGTCAGGTGGTCGGCAAGGGCCGCGTGAAGGAAGGCCTCAACACGGTCGAGGCGTTCTTCGACCTCGACGGCAACGGACAGTGGAGCGACGGCGAGCCCTACGGCGTCCTCAAGAACGTGGAGATCGGCTGGCATAAGGTGCCGGAGCTGGCGATCGAGCTGAAGGACGAGGGCGTCGCGCTGACGCGCCAGTCGCTTGGCGGCGGCAGCGGCGAGGCACAGTTCGTGATCCGCCGCGTGACGATCAACGGCGAGTCCGAAATCAACGACGTCACGGTGCCGCAGCGGCAGCTCGCGACGCGCACGGTGGTGCTGGACGATCGCGCGTATCTCACCGAGGCGGACATTCTGAGCGGCAACGTCTGCGACCTCGACTGGAAGTGGCTGGTCACGGACGCGACGGAGAAACTCGGTCTTGAGCTCAAGGACATCCGCACCGTCGGCTATACGGTCGAGCGCGTGACGAAGGGTGCCGACGGCAGCACCTCGAACAGCGTCGTCGGCTGCTTCTCGCGGCAGTTCAATACGCAGCGCTCGAAGCCGGTCGTGAAGGCGCCGGCGCAGGACAAGCCGGTCTACGCGGCGCGTCCGACCTTTGCGTTCTCGAGCTCGGACGACACGATGACGGCCTATGAGATCCAGGTCTTCGCGGCGAACGGCGTCGACAAGGTCTGGGACTCGGGCGTGCGGATTCTGCCGGCGCGCCAGGGCCTTGGCGTCGGGGAGTACGCCTACACGGTGACGCCGGCCCTCTACGCCGACTGCGCGGTGACGACGAACGGTTCGACGGTCTTCCACGACGGCTCGAACTACGTCTGGCGCGTGGCGCTGATGAACGCGAAGTTCAACGACACGTCCGACCCGGCGTGCTGGAGCGAGTTCGGCAAGTTCCAGATGGACGTCGGCAACAAGAACCGCTACGCGCAGTTCGCGACGGGCTACGGCAGCGTGGCGGCGGCGGTCCGCTACTACGGGCCGACGAACGTCCTCGCGGGCATGATCGTCGTGGAGGCGTTCGAGAACGCCGACTTCACGGGCGAGCCGGTGGCGCGTACGCGCATCGCGGACGTCGCGGCGATTGACTCCATCACCGACATCACGACGACGAACGCGTTCCTCAAGGGCATTGAGCCGGGCACGGTGTACCTCCGTGCGTACATCGACCAGAACAACAACGGCAAGCGCGACAACTGGGAGAGCTGGGGCTATGTCAATTCGGTCGGCAAGAGCGTGGCGGCGATCTACAACCCAGTCGGCGTCGGGATTGTCGACTCGCTCGTCCAGGTGCCGACCTGCACGATCTACATCGAGGACTGCGACCTGAACGGCAACGAGATCCCCGACTGTCTCGAGTCCGAGAAGTTCACCGGCGGCGGCGACAGCTCCGGCGCGCTGGACGGCGACAAGGACGGCCTCACCGACGACGAGGAGAACGGCTTCGGCACCGATTCGACGCTGTGGGACACCGACGGCGACGGCATGCCCGACGGCTGGGAGATGGAGTTTGCGGGGCTGGATCCGCGCTTCTATGATGCCGACGAGGTCACGGACGGCGACTGGATGGCCTATGCGGAGGTCGAGGCGACGCTCGTCACCGTGCAGAACACGGACGATCCGGCGGACGTCACGGTCTATGTGCTCGGCGAGGACGTGGCGAAGAAGCCGGTCCGCGGCGACACGGCGGTCGGTCTGCCGCTCTTCGAGACCTACACCTACGAGGTCAGCGTCGGCGGTGAGCTGCAGGCCCGCGTCGGCCTCGGCACGAACGTCACGCTCGTGGCGGAAGCGGGCAAGCTCTACCGCGTCGCGCAGGTCGGCGAGGGCACGGTCGTCTTGGTGCACGGCCAGGTCTACGACGCGTTCGGCTTCGAGCCGGACGTTGCGACCGGTGCGGGCGAGCACTCGAAGGCGTTCACGGCGCTCGACAAGTACCTGCTCGTGCGCTACCTCGAGGCGGCCGGCCTCGCGAGCGAGGAGACGATGAACCTCAATCTGACGCCGGGCCAGCAGTGGAAGGACCTGACCCTCAAGCCGCTCGATCCCGACAACGACAAGGACGGCATCGCCGACGGCTGGGAGCTCTACGTGATGTTCGGCCCCAACGGTGTCGGCAGCTGCGCGCTCGCCGAGGCGAAGATCAGCCCGTGGAACTTCAACGACGCGCGCCTCGCTTCGCCGGACGGTGACGGCCTCACGCTGCTCGACGAGTACGACGGCGGACACCTGCCGACCGATCCGTGGAATCTCGACACCGACAACGACGGCGTCATTGACTACTACGCCTACCAGTATTGCCTCAAGGGCGATGACGCGGGCAAGGACGCCGACGGCGATGGTCTCTCGAATTACGCGGAGTACCTGATCAGCGAAGTGTTCGGATACGCGAAGCTCGATCCCAGGAACCCGAAGACGGATGGGTACTGCATCGACTACTTCCGCAAGATGGGCGACCTCTACGTCGGCGAGATCTTCACCGACCACGACCAGGTGAACGACATCTGGGAGAGCGCGTATCCGGGCTCCGCCAATCGCTACGCCTACGATCCGTCGCGCGATGACGACGGCGACGGCTGGTCCAACTGGGCAGAGGCTAAAGCGGGGACGGATCCCGAGACGGAGGCCGACGTCGGCATCGACGGTTACGTGCTCGCGGCCTATCCGGAGCCGTGCATCGAGACCTTCCTGACCTGTTCCGGCGTGGCTGATGCCGCGGCACCGGTTGTCATCAAGGCGTGGAGCCAGAAGATCGATCCGAACATGACCGGTAAGGCCGATGCGGTTTGGCACCTCGGGAACTCCGAAGAACAGGCGTCCGTCGGAGTGAATACGTCGCAGAAGTACGTCGGTCTCAAGCCGAACGGCATGCGGACGTTCAACCTCGGGCCGGGCGCGATCCAGCACGGTTCGGTGCGGATTGCCTTCAAGGACCTCAGCTACTGCGTCGCCAAGCTCGACCAGTACGGCGAGATCGAGAACCTGTCGATCGGCGATCCCGATTACGCGAAGTGGTACTACAAGGCGCAGGACCGCGAGGGCGTGCTCTACACGATCGGCGGCGTCATCGCCGGCGAGCAGGCCGTGGGCACCGTCGACTACAAGACCGGAAAGGTCACGGTCAACTTCGACGCGGAGCGCATGAACGGCATGATGCTCGGCGACACCGAGTCGGTGGCCGAAGGCGAGGGTGGCGAGGCGAAGCAGGAGGAGAAGGACGATTCGACCTACGATCTCCTCAATCTTGAGCAGAGCTATGTGATTGTGACCTGGAGCTCCTGCACGACGCTCGGCTCGTTCAACCAGACGCTTTACCTCTCCGATGCGGGCAGCAGCGTGTCGAGCCTCAGCGGCGGGTACGTCCGCGAGGGTCTCAACACCTTCGTGGCGTTCGTCGACTCCGATGGCAACGGCGAGTATACGCCCGGCGAGCCGTTCGGTGTCGCGCGCGACGTGGACGTCGGCTGGGATGGCGCGAAGCTCAGGATCGACCTCACGACGATGAGCGCCATCACGCCGCGTGTCGACATCTGGACCGGCATCAGCGACCGGGCCAGCAACTTTGACAAAGAGACGTATGGCGAATATGACAGCCGCAATCTGGCGTCCGATTCGAGCACGTTCAGCGGGCTCAACCTCGAGCTGACGCTGCCGGAGAAGGAATCCGTGCGCGTCCGAGTCGTCCGCTATGCGGTGGACGGGTTCTTCACCTACAGCTGCGGCGTGACCAATCGCGTCGTGCTTGACCGCGACTTCACGAGGGGCGTCGACGACAGCTTCAGCGAAGCCGACTTCCTTTCGAGCGACGAGTTCGACATCGACTGGCAGTACCTAAAGAGCGAGGTCGCCTCGCCGCTCGCCGGCTACCACTACGAGGTCACCAACATGTCCTACCTCGTCGTGCTCGGCGACGGACCTGTCGGCTTCACGCGCAAGAACCAGACGAACGCTTCCGATCGAGTGACGGCGCTGCTGGCCTCCGAGGGCGAGTCGTCGGGCTCTTCCTCCGGCGCGTCCGACGATTCCGATGCGGCCAAGCCGCTGCTCGTCACCCGTCGCTTCGAGCGCAACTGGTCCAAGCCGAAGGCCATCGGACTTCGCGAAGGAGCCGTCCTCCACGGATCGCGTCCGACCTTTGTCTGGTCGATGCCGGACGAGGAAGCGTATGCGAAGCGCTTCGGTTCGTCCTATACGGCGTTCCGGATCCAGGTGGTCAATACGAGCTTGAACAAGCTTGTCTGGACATCTGACGTCATGCGTGCGCCGGCGCAGGACAGGAGCGGCAACTTCGTCTGGACCGCGCCGATCTATGCCGGCGACCAGACGTCGCTTGGCCAGGTCTTCGCCAAGGCCGGCAACTACCAGTGGCGCGTGGCGATGTACAACGCTAAGTTCAAGCCGAACGCCAAGATTACGGGCGACGTGTGGTCTGATCCCAGTTCGTTCTCCACGTCCGTCGATACGCAGCAGGAGACCGGCGACAACGGCTACTCCTCGATCGACGTGGCCGTCAAGTACACGGGGCCCGAGGCGGTGCTCGGCCAGTGCGAGAATCTTGCGGAGATCAAGGGCAAGGTTCGCCTTCAGGCGTTCACGAGCCCCGATTTCAGCGGCGATCCTGCGGCGCAGGGCTTCGTCACGAACAAGCTTGCGCTGACGGACGCCACCGACATCCGGGCGAACGGACGCCTGATCGGGCTCAAGAGCGGCACCTACTACATCCGCGCTTACATCGACTCGAACGGAAACTTCAAGAAGGATCCGTGGGAGTCGTGGGGAGACGTGAAAGAACCGGTCACCGTCAAGCTGAACCAGCTTGCGCCGATCGTCGGCCTTTACATCGAGGATGCCGACACCGACAGTGACTGGGTGCCTGATGCATACGAGTACCAGTATCCGGACAAGTACGAGATCGGACGCTCTGACGCCTCGGTCGATCCAGAGGGACGGATTATCCTCAAGAAGACCGTTTATGACGGCATCCTTGAAGGTAAGGCCGGCATCTCCCGCTTCCTCTCCGGCGCCACGCTGACGTTGTTCGAGAACTTCGAGGCGGCGGGGCTGTTGCTCGGTATCGGCGGCGATACCGACACGTCGACGATAGACGCGATCCGCCGCGCGGTCGAGAAGAACATCGAGCCGAACTCAGTCAAGATCACCTCGCTTGTGGTCGATGCGGGCAACGGCACGAACGGCAAGGTCATCCTGACCATCGGCGCGAAGGCGACCGATTCGATCGCGGGCTACCTGTTCTCGCCGATCTACGAGCTTCCGACCTCGACGACAGTGGAGATCAAGGTCTACCGCAAGGAGAACCTAGCCACCGCGAACTGGGGTGATCCGGTCAAGACCGAGACCGTGACGATTGACGGCTCGACGATGACCGAGCGGATCGAGGTGCCGCTGGCCGGCGTCGACTTCAACAGCGGTTTCTACAAGGTGGAGATTGTACAGTAAAGAAGGCTTGAATTGAGGTTTGACGTTTGAGGTTTGAAAGATTTTGAAAGATAATGAAATGAAGAAAGAGATCAGAAAAGTACTGGTGGTCAATTCGGGGAGCTCCTCGCTGAAGTATCAGCTCTTCGACATGAAGAGCGAAACGCGGCTCGCAAAGGGCCTGGTGGAGCGCATCGGCTGCGGCGGTCCGAAGGACCACGCGGAGGCGCTTAAGAACGTCGTCGCCCAGCTCGGCGACGCGGCGAAGGGCATTGACGCGATCGGCCACCGCGTGCTGCACGGCGGCGAGGTATTCACCGACTCGGCGCTCATGAACAAGGCGAACATGGCCAAGGCCAAGAAGCTCGTCAAGTTCGGG
The DNA here is from genome assembly GCA_016303225.1 of Kiritimatiellia bacterium. Classification (GTDB taxonomy): domain Bacteria; phylum Verrucomicrobiota; class Kiritimatiellia; order RFP12; family UBA1067; genus UBA1067. The sequence goes on along the minus strand of JAEDMC010000002.1, from coordinate 22,165 downwards.
CCCCTGCACATGCCGGCGAACCTCGGCGGCATCGAGGCGTGCGAGAAGATCTTCAAGGGCGTCCCGAACGTCGGCGTCTTCGACACCGCCTTCCACATCGCGACGATGCCGGACTGTGCGGGCATGTATGCGATCGACCCGAAGTTCTACAAGAAGTACGGCATCCGCAAGTACGGCTTCCACGGAACCTCCCACAAGTTCATCACCCAGGCGGCGGCGAAGTTCCTCAAGAAGCCGCTTTCGAAGGTGAACCTCGTCACGTGCCACCTCGGCAACGGCAGCTCGCTCGCGGCGATCAAGGGCGGAAAGGTCATCGACACGACCATGGGCCTGACGCCGCTCGCCGGGCTCGTGATGGGCACGCGCTGCGGCAACATCGACCCGGCGGCCGTTCTCTCGATCATGGAGGCCGAGCACCTGACGCCGCACGAGGCGGACACGCTCCTCAACAAGAAGTCGGGCCTCCTCGCGCTCACCGGCTCGAGCGACTGCCGCGACATCTGCGCGAAGGCCGCGAAGGGCGACCGGCATGCGGAACTGGCGCTTGAGATGCTCGCGTATCGCGTGGCGCTCTACCTCGGCGGCTACAACACGGTCATCGGCGGGGCGGACGCGATCGTCCTCACCGGCGGCATCGGCGAGAACTCGACCGAGGTGCGCGAGCGCATCCTGAAGCGCCTTGGCGCGCTCGGCATCAAGGTTGACAAGAAGGCGAACGCGAAGCGCGGCGAGACGATCGTCATCTCGACGAAGGACTCGAAGATCCCGGTCGTGGTGATCCCCACGAACGAGGAGCTCATGATCGCCAGGGACACGGTGAGGGTGCTGGGGTAAAGGGGCCTAGTTGTTCTAGAAGCCCTAGAAGTTCTAGAACAACTAGAGCATCTAGAAAAAATAAAGACAGCTTATCATGAACGCAATCAAGAACATCATCGAACGGGCTTCCAAGCTCAACGGAACGGTCGTCCTCCCCGAGGGACAGGATGCCCGCGTCATCACCGCCGCGTGCGCGCTCGTGGAGCGCAAGATCGCGACGCCGATCGTGCTCGGCACCGCGGCGGAAATCGCCGACGCCGAGGCGAAGGCCGGCAAGAAGCTCGCCGACTTCGGCATCCAGGCGATCGACTACACGACGGGGGAGACGCTCCAGAAAGGGGAAGCGGCGTCCTCGCCGCTTGAGAAAGATGGAATGTCCGCTTCTGGCACAAGCGGCGGGGACGCCGCTTCTCCCTTGCTTGACGACCTGGCGAAGGTCTATCATGAGGCGTGGAACGCCAAGGAAGCCAAGAAGCCGGCCGAGAAGCAGAAGCTGATCGACTTTGAGGCGGCGAAGAAGACGCTGGCGACCAAGCGGATCTACTTTGGCGGCATGATGGTGAAGACGGGCATGGTTCAGGGCCTCGTCGCGGGCTCGATCGCCTCGACGGGCGACATGCTCCGCGCGGCGTTCCATACGCTCGGCACGCAGAAGGGCGTGAAGACGGCGAGCTCGTGCTTCATCATCGACTTGAAGACCCCGACCGAGTCGGGCGACGGCGTTCTCGCGTTCGGCGACTGCGGCGTCATTCCCAACCCGACCGCCGAGCAGCTCGTGGACATCGGTCTCGCGACGGCGCAGAGCTACCGCGACTTGACGGGCAACGAGCCGCGCGTCGCGTACCTCTCGTTCTCCACGAAGGGATCCGCTGCGGGTGACCTCGTCGAGAAGGTGCAGAAGGCGGTGGAGCTCGCGCGTCCGAAGTTTGCCGAGGCGGGCATCAAGATGGACGGCGAAATGCAGTTCGACGCGGCGATCGTGCCGTCCGTCGGCAAGCAGAAGAACCCGAACGGCGAGATCCAGGGCAACGCGAACGTCTTCATCTTCCCCGACCTCCAGGCCGGCAACATCGCGTACAAGGTCGCGCAGCGCATCGGCGGCGCGGACGCGATCGGTCCGAACCTGCAGGGTCTCGCGAAGGCGATGAACGACCTCTCGCGCGGCTGCTCGGCGGACGACATCGTGGCGACCGTCGCGGTGACGATGCTGCAGGCGCAGACGAAGTAAGCTTTTAGCTTTTGGCTTTTAGCGGTTAGCTGTTAGAAAGGAGACTGACATGAAGAAGCTGATGATGGCGATGGTGGTGATGGCGGCGGCGACGGTGGTCGCGGCGCCCAAGAGGGCTCAGGCCGGCGGCGAAGACGGTTCCGACGCCCGCGACATGAAGATCCTCGTCGACCAGATGCCGAAGACGGGCCAGCAGAGCTGTCTGCCGGCGCCGGGCATTCAGGGTGCGACCCTCATCGGCGTCTGCTATCAGAAGCCGCGTCGCTGGATCGTCCTGGAGACGAAGTACACGACGTTTGCGAAGTTCCTCGACCAGCTCACCTTCAACTGGCACGTCCTCCTTGAGACGAAGAGCGCAAAGGAGAACAAGGGCAACAAGCTGGGGCTGGCGCCGTACAGCTACTTCAACACGACGACGACCTACTTCAACATCCCGCAGGGTTCGCATGCGGCGTGCGTCTGCCTGCCGCCCTCGTATCTCGAGCTTTACGGCGAGCCGAAGGCGATCGGCTTCACGATCTCGAATGCGAACGGCGACATCCTCGGCGGCGGCACCGTGAGCGAGGTGAAGGGCATCAAGAACGACACGAAGTTCTGGGAGAACCAGGACATTATGAACGCGCAGTCGGGCGGCAAGCCGATGATCGAGCGCCGACAGGGTCTCGTCGACCGGTCGAAGACGATCTGGGCGCTGGTGAATCCGAACGACTACGAGGCGACGATGCAGTGAAGGAAGATTATGGCAAAGAAGCACCTAACACTGAACATCGGCGCGGCGAACGTTGAGCTCGCGGAGTACGAGACGAGCGCGAAGGGCGCGCTGACGCTCCTCAATTACGGCACGGCGCGCCTGGCGGCTTCGCTGGACGGCGGTGACGTCGAGACGATTCTCTCGTCCGCCCTGCAGGAAATCATGCAGGCGAGCGGGATTCGCCCCGGCCCTGTGGCGGTGTCGATCTCGGGACAGCTTGCGTTCCCGCGGCTCGCGGCGATTCCCGCGGCGGGCGGCGACGAGAAGTTCGAGCAGATGGTCCGCTACGAGGTCGAGCAGAACATTCCGTTCCCGATCGACGAGATGGTCTGCGACCGCCAGGTGCTGGGCGACACGGAGAACGGCGACAAGTCGGTGCTGATCGTCGCTGCGAAGATCGACCAGGTCGAGGCGATTACGTCCGCCGTCGCGTCCGTCGGCTTCACGCCGGAACTCGTTGACATCGCGCCGCTGGCGATCGTGAACGCGCTGTATCATGCGCGGCCGGACGAGGGGTGCATCGTCGTCCTGGACATCGGCGCGAAGACGACGTCGCTGGCGATCGCCGAGGGCGACCGCATCTACACTCGGTCGATTCCGGTTGCGGGCAATGCGATCAACAAGGAGATCGTCTCTTCGCTCGGCTGCACGCCGGACGAAGCCGAGCAGGTCAAGCTTGAGAAGGGCTATGTCTCGACGGGCGGCGTGACGGAAGACGAGGACGAGGTCGCGGACCGCGTTTCGAAGGTCTGTCGCGCGGTGCTGACGCGTCTCAACGCGGAGCTGACGCGCTCGATCAACTTCTACCGTTCGCAGCAGGGCGGTGGCACGCCGGTGAAGCTGTACCTGACGGGCGGCACGGCGCTTTTGCCGCAGATCGACCAGTTCTTCTCGGCTTCGCTCGGCATTCCGACCGAGTTCTTCAATCCGTTCGAGACAATTGCGATCGGTTCGAAAGTCAACGCCGAGGCGCTTGAGTCGGACGGCGCGCTGGTGTCGTCGACGGCGGGTCTTGCGCTGCACCTGGCGGGGCTCAGCCGTTTCGCGATCAACCTCCTGCCGCCGTCGCTCGTGGAGGCGCGCGCGGAGAAGGCGAAGATTCCCTTTGTGGTCGTCGGCGGAGTCGCGCTTGTCGCGGCCCTGGCGCTGACTGCGGTTTCGGTCAACCGCCAGGCGGCGATGGTCGAGGAGAAGCGGGACGCCGTTCAGAACGACCTCAACCGGCTGAGGGGCGAAGACAAGCGGATCACCGCCGCGCAAAAGGCCCTGACGGTTCAGGAGCAGAAGGCGGCGGCGCTCGGAAGCCTGTTCGAGAAGCGCACGGCCGCGCTTCGGCGGTTGGGCGCGGTGTGCAAGGCCCTCGAGGGCCGGCCGGGCGCCTGGATCGACCGCTGGGACGCGTCCGGCGTGACGGTTCGGCAGTGGAAGGACAAGGCGCGCGAGCAGGGCGGCAAGACGACGGCCGAGTCGATCGCCGGTGCAATCGGCAGCAATGACACGAACGTCATCGACCGCGCAAGCGTGAAGATCACGTCCATGTCGGAACTTGGCAAGGGCGCCCAGGTCAAGCAGTTCACCGTGGAGTTTAAGTGCAAATGAATAAGACGAGAATCATATTGGCGTCAACCGGCGGCGTGATTGCCGTCGGCGTGCTCGTGGCTGCCTATTTCCTCTGGAGCGCGTTTTCGAAGAAGACGGCGGCGTTCGAGGGCAACGAAGAAAGCGATGGCCTTGTGACCGTCGTCGGTCAGGTGGCGTCGCTCATGAACAAGAAGCCCTATCCTGACAAGGCGAACGAGAAGAAGCTTCAGGCCAACTGCCAGACGTTCGAAGACTGGTATCAGGGCGTGCGCAGCGTCGCTGCGGCGGGTGACTGGCTGGCGGACGGCGACTGCTCGCCCGCCCAGTTCAAGGAGCTGATCGGCCGGGACGCGAAGGCGCTGTCCAATCCGGCGAAGAAGAACCCCGCGGCCATCGTCGCGCCGGACTTCACCTTCGGTCCGTTCAAGGAGTATCTGGCGGACAAGATGCCGGCGCGGGACGGTCTTGCCCGGCTGCAGCGCCAGTGGTATGACATCACCTCCCTCATCGAGCTGCTGGCCACCAACGGCGTCATCCGGCTCACGGACCTCCAGGTCGTCGAGGTCAAGGCGCCGGCGGCGGAGGCCGAGTCGAAGACGAAGTCGAAGGCCAAATCGAAGGCGAAGGTGGAGGCCGAGGAGACCGAACCTTCGGTCGAGACGTATCGGCTGACCTTCCAGGCCAAGCCGGCGGCATTGGTCGGCGTGATCCGCACGCTGAGCTTTCAGAAGCGCTTCACGGTTGTCGAGAGCTTCGGTTTCTCGCGGGAGCGTGATGCGATCGCCGAGGCGTTTGGCGTTGGCGAGAAGAAAGAGATCGCCGCCGCGTCCGCCGGCAGACAGGGCCGTCGCCGTCGCGGCGTCGTGGCCGAGGCGGTGAAGACTGCGGAGAAGAAGTCAAACGCGTCGCTTGGCGGCGTGGTCTTCGATCCGGAAACCGATTCGACGCTGAACGTCGCGCTGACGGTGTCCGTCTATGACTTCCGTACGCTGGAGGGGGACGAGAAAGGAGCTTCGAAATGATTTCGCGTTCGGGCAAGGGCAATTTCTTCGCAGCGCACTACGAGTGGCTGGCGGCCGGGGTCGGCATTCTGGCCCTGGTCGGCGCAGGTGCGTTCTGCTTTCTCGGCGGCGACGCCGAGGCGGACATCGAGGCGGCGACGGTTTCGATCTCCGGCCGCGGCAAGGAACGCGCAGCCGTGGCGGACGCCGATCTGACCGGTTGCTGCCGGTCGACGAACGTGTCCAAGACGGTCGAGCTTGCGCGTCGGATCGAGGACCGCTTCCTCGGTTCGTTCGCCAGCGAGAAGCGCGTCTTCTGCATCAGCGAGGCTTGCGGCCGCGCGATGCCGGAGAAGTACGATGAGGAGAAGAACCTCGTCTGCGTCTTCTGCGGTGTGACGCAGAAGGTCGCGCAGGTGGCGAAGCCCCTGGACGCCGACGAGGACGGACTTCCGGACGCTTGGGAGAAGAAGTACGGCTTAAATCCCGCGGATGCCGCCGATGCTGCGGCCGATGCGGACGGCGACGACTTCTCGAACCTCGAGGAGTATCTCGCGAAGACCGATCCCACAGACGCCAAGGATCATCCCGACTATCTTGATTCGCTGGCGATCGAGCTGCCGCTCAAGAAGACCTATTTGCCGTTCATCTTCCTGTCGGCGACACCGGTCCCCAAGAGCTGGCGTTGCGAGTTCTTCGATGCGTCGCGCAAGGACAGCTACGGTCGCAAGGGCGTGTCGACGTCCGTGCTCATCGGCGAGAACATCGGCGACAGCGGTTTCGTCCTGAAGAGCTACGAGAAGAAGTCCGAGAAGCGCGCGATCAAGGGCAGCGTCAACAAGCGGGATGTCGACGTCTCCGAAGTCGTGATCGAGCGCAAGCGTGATGGCAAGCAGCTGACGCTGACGGTCGCGGAAAGCCGGAAGGAGAAGCCGATGTCCGTCGACGTGCAGGCGAAACTCACTTATTCGCGGCGTGGCGCGGTTAAGAATTTCGACGTCGTCGCGGGCTCGGAGATCACGCTCAGCGGGGCGAAATACACGATTTCTGAAATCAAAACGGTTGGGGATGGTGCGGAAATCACAGTCGAAAACGGTTTGACTGGGAAGAAGCGCAAGCTGGTCAGCCCTTGAACCTTGAAGCAGGATATAGTATAATGGTTGGCAAATCGAAGGAGAAGGTGGTCGATATGACTAATAAGAGGAACGTAGTCGCCTGGTGCGTCGCGATGGCATTCGCCGTTGTTTCCATCTCTGCTGTCGCGCAGGATGATCTCGACAGTCTTTTGAAGGATCTCGAGACCGAGTCCGGTGAAAAGGCTGCAACGCCAGCGAAAGCCGAGGAGAAGGCCGAGAGCATTCCCGAGGCCGAAGAGGCGACTGAGGCGAAGGCCGAGACGAAGGCCGAGGAACCTGTTGCTGAAGCCGTGGCCGAGGCCAAGGTCGAGGAGCCGGTTGCCGAGGCCAAGGTCGAAGAGAAGGTCGAGGAGAAGGCCAACGTGGCCCCGTCCGTTCCGCCGAGCGATGCCGAACTCATCGAGAACATCCGCAACACGGAGCTGGTCCGCCGCAAGGCATTGGATGTTCAGGCCAAGCGTGAAATCGATCTGGCGCGCAAGAACATGGCGGGCGAGGAGTATGATGAGGCCGTCCGTCATTACGGTCTTGCGCTCAAGCTCCTGAACGACCGTCAGTCCTCGAAGGCTTTCCGCAAGGAGTGCGATCTGGGAATTGCCGAGGGTCTCTATCGTGCGGCGTTGCAGGAGTATGACCTCGGTCGTCGCGCGCTGGCCTACAAGCGCATTCAGCAGGCGATTGACATGCGTCATCCGAAGGCCCGTCGCGTGTTGGAGCTTTGGAATGCGGAAGCTGCCGGCGCCGAGCAGGAGACGGATGTGGCGGAGAACCTCCACCGCCGGAATGATACGGAATACAAGAAGGAGCGCGAGCAGATTCGCCGGCACCTGCGGCGCAGCAGCCAGTATCTGGCGGTGAAGGACCTGAACAAGGCTGCGGAGGAGTGCGAGATCGTCCTCAAGAAAGACAAGTACAACCGCGAGGCGATTCGTCTGCGCGAGCAGATTCAGCGCAAGCGCAAGGTCATTCTCCAGAGCGAGCGCATCGCGGCGCGCGACGGCATGATCGCCGACGTCGACGAGCGGTGGCGTCCGGTCTACGCGCCCAATGCCGCGCAGCTGAAGGACTCGTCTTCCGAAACGGTCAAGGCGTCGACGGGTGACGATCCCGAGCGCACGGTCGAGCAGGAGATCGAGCGCCGCATGAAGACGATTCGCCTGCCGACCATCTCGTTCAAGCCGCCGGCGACGATCATCGAGGCGGTGGACTTCTTCCGCACCGCGTCGAAGGACTACGACGACCCGAAGATTCCGGTTGAGAAGCGCGGCTTCAACTTCTACCTCAAGACGCCGCAGGGCGCCATCAAGTCGCAGGCCGCGGCCACGGAGGAGGCGGACGACTTCTCCAGCAACGATGTGGTTGACGCCACCGAGTCCGGCAACGGGCTGGCGCCGATTCCGACGATTTCCGCGAGCGACCTCACGATCTACGAGGCGTTGAAGCTCGTCTGCGATTCGGTCGACTACAAGTTCGTCATCCGCGATTCCGTCGTCATGGTCATGCAGAAGGACATGTCCACCGCCGAAATCCTGGCGCGCAAGTACAACGTCCCCGAGGCGTTCATCGAGCGCGTCTCCTCCGCGTCCGAGGAAATCAAGACGATGGGCGGCTTCGTCGACAGCTCGAAGAGGGCCTCTGACGACAGCGGTGAGGAAAATCAGGAACGCGACTGGAAGGTCTTCTTCGAGCAGATGGGCGTCAAGTGGCCCGAGGGTTCCTCGATCAAGCACATCAAGTCGCTCGGCAAGCTCTACGTCCGCAACACGCGCGAGAACCTCGCTGAGTTCGAGAAAGTGCTGGACGAGCTCGGCGGTCAGCCGCAGCTCATCGAGATTGAGACGCGTTTCGTCGAAGTGATGCAGGAAGACCTCAACTCCCTTGGCTTTGAGTGGATCCTGAACAGCGACTATTCGCTGAATGTCGGCGGCAAGCTCAAGAAGGCGCTTGGCCTCAAGGGCTCGACCTGGGGCACGGAGAGCGGTGGCAGGAGCTGGACGAGAAACTCTGGCAATGGATTTGACGATTCTGGAACGGTGACGGATAAGACGCATACGGACTTGGCTACGAGCAACGGTAAGCCGTTGCCTAACATCACGAGCACGAGTTCCATTACCGACACGATGTCGACCAAGAACTGGACGAGTGGTGGAAACTTCACGGATTCGTATTCCCGCAATGTGCCGTACAGCTCCAGAAACGGCCGTCTGATCCGCGATGTGGGCGGCAACCGCAATCTTGGCATCAATGCCTTCGGCGGCACCGATTCTGAATACAACCGCGGCAACCGCTATCTCTCTGACGTCGGCAACCATGTCTCCGGTTCGGGTCTCTCAAACAACGACCAGTTTATGCGTGTGAACGCGTTTCTCGGTCAGGCGGACCTCTCGTTGATCCTGCACATGCTTTCGCAGCGCAGCGACACGGACCTCCTCTCGGCCCCGAAGGTCGTGACGAAGTCGGGCGAGAACGCTGTCATCAAGGTCGTCGTCGAGTACATCTACCCGCAGGACTACGACGTGCAGCTCCAGTCGTCCGGCTCGTCTTCTGGCGGCAGCAACTCGGGCAGCTCGCAGTCCGCGATTCTCGCCGTCGTCGAGCCGCAGAACTTCACGATGCGCGAAGTCGGCGTCATCCTCGACGTCACGCCGACCTATTCTGAGGCGAACGGCGGTACGATCGACCTTGAACTCAAGCCGCAGGTCGTTGACGAGCCGATCTGGCACAACTACGGCATGAAGATCCCGTTCACGGGCAACACGGGCAGCGCATCGGCTGTGCCGGACTTTGCAGGGATCATCTCGGCGATGACGGCCTCCCTCCAGGCTCTCGCCGTGCCGCTGACGGATGATGACCGCACGCAGATTGGCGGGCGTGTCGTCGACACCTCCATGGCCGCGATCAACAACCTCTCCACGGCTGGCTCGCAGAACATGACTTGGTATGACGCGCCGATGGAACAGCCGTTCTTCCCGGTCCGTTCGATCGACTCGAAGGTCTCGATCACGCCTGGCTCGACGGTCGTCATGGGCGGTCTCATCACCGAACAGCGCAAGGCGATGGATGACAAGGTGCCGTTCCTCGGCGACCTGCCGTTCATCGGTCGCCTCTTCCGCAGTCATGCGGAGCAGACGATCAAGAAGAACCTCCTTATCTTCGTGACGGGCCGCCTCATCACGCCGTCCGGTCGCGAACTCACGGTCAATGCCGAGGAAACGGATGCAGCGGCTGAAGTCAAGGCTGCACCGACGGCCGACTGAGATTAGCTCTTGGCTATTAGCTCTTAGCGGTTAGCGGTTAGCGTGAAAAGCTAATAACTAACCGCTAAATGCTAATCGCTAAAGGGTCAGATGAGATTCTGGCGCAATCGTTTTGCGCGAAGTCTGTTAGGGTAGATGAGTCATTGAGGAGGAATTGTTCCAATGAGAAAATTCATTCTGACTTTAGCCTGTTGCGGCTTTTTCGCAGGAATCCTGGTGGCGGAAAATACAGATACCGTGTATTGTTATTACAACACGCGCGGAACCGTATCGACTGGCAGCGACTGGAAACTGGTGACCAAGGGCGAAATCGACCCCGCTTCGGCAACGTTCGCAGTCACGCGCGGCAATGGTGTTCAGGAGGCGAATTTCGTCGCGCATCCGCCTGCCGGTCATGTGGTTATGGGATGGTATTGGAACGAAAGCATGGACTACGTGGTCCGTAACGGTATGTCTGAGCTGACGCAAAACAGTGATCCAAATCTGACTTTGACTGTGGCGAGCGATCGTCTGTCCTGCAAGGCGACGCTGAAGGTTTCGGCTGTTCCCAACACTGTCAGGCGTGCGTTAGGCGCATATTTCGATTATCTGCCGTTCACGGTGACGTTCAAGGGGAACGGGTCGGCATCGGGCTCGACGGCGTCGATCGAGGACAAGAACATCGACTCGTCGTTCAACCTGACGGCGAACGGATTCGTGAAGACGGGCTATACGTTTAGCATTTGGACAAACGACCTTGGCGCGACGTTCAATGACAAAGCCTTGGTCACAGGCACTAGTTTCTGGGATTCGAATACATGGAAGTTCCACTCCGAGCTCTCAGCCGTGTGGGCGGCGAATGCCTATACCGTGAAGTTCAACGGCAACGGTGCGACGGGCGGGTCGATGTCGGACGAGGCCTTCACCTATGATTCCGCGAAGGCGCTCACGGCCAATGCCTACACGAAGGACGGCTATGCCTTCGCCGGCTGGGCGACGAGCCCGACGGAAGGGGCTGTTGTCTATGCGGACAAGCAGACGGTCAAGAATTTGACGGCGGTTCACAATGAAGTCGTGAACCTCTACGCTCGCTGGACGCAGAAGTTCATGGTGACGTTCAAAGAGGAAGAGATGTTCAACGGAACGACGCCAAACAAGGACGGCATTCTCAAGGTGGAGTATGTGCTGAAGGGTGAATCTGCGACCCCGCCTGAGAATCCTTCGCATGATGGCTATCGCTTTACGGGATGGTCCGGTAACTACACGGCGGTTGCGAAGGACGAAAAGGTCTATGCGAGCTATCAGGCCAATTCGTATCGTGTAATTATGCATGCCAACGACGGGTCTGGCGCGATGAGTGAGCAAAAATTTTTCTATGGCGAGGCGAATGCCCTGCTGCCGCTTTCGCGCACGGGATACGTGCTGAAGGGCTGGGCGGAGAGCGAAGATTCAACCGAAGTTCGGTACCAGCCGGGCGAGTCCGTCGCCAACCTGGCGACGGAAGGCTCAGTTCATCTTTACGCTATCTGGACGCCGATTTCGTACGAGGTCGTCTTTAATGGCAACGGGGGAAAGGGGGCGATGGACTCCGTTTCGCTCGAATACGGCGAGGCATACGTCGTTCCCGAGAGCGCGTTTACGAAGACGGGCTGCGAGTTCCGGTCCTGGCAGGTGTTGGTCAGTGGCAAGGTTGTGACGAACTTCCTGGCCGGGGCGACGGTGTCAAATCTGACTTCGGAGGCTGAGGGGGTCGTGACCTTCAAGGCGGACTGGCTTGGACGGTATACCATTGCCTTTGATGCGAATGGCGGCGAGGGCGAGATGGCGGCGACGAATGTCGAGCGCGACGTCGGTTTCCAGCTGCCGTCGAATGTGTTCACGCGGATCGGCTACGATTTCACGATGTGGACGACGAACCTGCCGCCGAACGAGAAGTCCCTCCTCGTCAACGGCGCGGCCGTCACCAATCTTGTCGCGGCAGGCGAGTCCTGTACGCTCCATGCGCTCTGGAACGCGCATCAGTACACGGTCACCTTCGACGCGAATGGCGGAACGGGTTCCGTGCCGGAGAACATGGAGTTTGCTTACGACGAGGTAAAGAAACTGCCGTTGACGCCCGTGCCAGACGCGCCCCTGCATCATGAGTTCACCGGCTGGGGGATGGATCCAAAGCAGGAGACCGGAACCTACCAGCCCAACGAGTCGGTCTCGAACCTCACAGCGGCGGCCGACGGCGAAGTGACGCTTTATGCAATCTGGAGATTCATCCCGTCCCCGATCTCCGTGGCGCTGGACTGCAACAACCTGTACTTTGAGGACGTTACGGCGGAAAGATGGGAGGTGACGGACGATGCTGACCGCGGCGCTTGCGTGACGCATCCCGCGTCTCAGGGCAAGACGGCGGCGCAGATTGCGGCGGATGTCTCAACCTCGGGAACGCTGACCTTCTGGTGGAAAGGCCAGTACGAGGAGGATATCTGGGCTGGGAACTTGCAGACAATTCTTGTCATGGAATTCGAGGGTGGGACCGGTGGGACGAATCTCGTCTGCATTGCAAATGAGGAATGGCAATCTGCGAGTGTGTACATCCCGAAGGCTGAGGGACAGAAAATTGTGTTTTCACACGTGTCAAACGGCGATCAGGTGTGGCTGGATTCGGTTTCTTGGGAACCGGACAGCTCTGAGCATCCCGTGCCCGAGGCGACGGATGCGGTGACGATCTCGTCCGCGGCAGTTGCAGACGGCAAGTTCTCGCTGTCGTTCAAGTCGGATGCGAAGTTTGATTACAACCTTCTCACGAATGCGAATCTTCTGATCGACAGCTGGGGCGTGATGGCGACGGAGAAGGGCACGGGCGAAATCGTTGTCGTTGACCCTCCGGTCATCGACGGGATGCCGCAGCTCTTCTACAAGGTCGAGACAATTCAGAAGCAAGACTGATGAGAATCGCGCTGACAGGCGGAATCGCGTGCGGGAAGTCGATGGTCGCGAAGTTCCTCAACGACTTCGGCATCGAGACGATCGACGCTGACGACGTCGTGCATGAACTCATTCCCGATCCGGCCGAGCGCAAGCGCATTGCCGCGGAGGTTTTCGCCGACGAGGCGAAGCGCAAGGCTCTCGAGGCGCGTATCCACCCGCGAGTGAAGAGGAAGATTCAGGCGTTTCAGGACTTTAGACGAGAGACGGAAGGCGGGCTAGTCTCACGTCTAGAGTCTAAGGTCCTTCGTGTAGCCATCATCCCGCTCCTCTTCGAGACCCGCTGGGACGCAGATTATGATATAATATGTTGCGTCCGTTCTGCGCGGGAGACGCAAGTTGCGCGCATGATGGAAACGCGCGGCTACACGCGCGAGGAGGCCGAGGCCCGACTGAAGGCGCAGATGCCGGTCGAGGAGAAGGCCGCAAAATCCCACTACGTGATCGAGAACGACGGAACTGCCGAAGAACTGAAGTTCAAGGTCGCAGAGTTTGTAAATTGGTTAAAAGAAAAGTAAGGTGTAGAAAGAAGGTGCACCTAAAAACTATGGCAGAAGAATTCGACGTATTCGCCGGGGCGATGAAGCATCAGCAGAACGGCAATGGCGGTTCGGGGGCGCCCCAGCCGCAGCATCGCGGCAAGAAGCCGTTTCACAAGAAATTCAACCGTGGCGGCGGGCAGAACAAGAACAACTCGCCCTTGCGCGGAGCGAATGGCGAGGAGTCGGTGAACCCGCTCTTGAATGCGCCGTTGCCGACGGAGCCGAAGGCCGTCGAGCCGGAGGCGCCGGCGAACCCGAACCGCAATCCCGACCTGCCCGAATTTCAGCTGAAGGACATCCAGACGTGGCCCGCGCCGCTCATCGTCGAGCGAATGATGCCTGGGGCCGATCCGGAGGAGCTCGGCACGTACCGCAAGCACGAACTCATCTTCGCGGCGATCCGCAAGTATCTGGCGGCCGGCGGCGCGGTCATCGCGTCGGGGTGCCTGGAAATCGTCCGCGAGGGGCACGGCTTTCTCCGTTCGGCGAAGAACAACTTTTTGGCGTGTCCGGAGGACGTGTTCGTGACGCAGCAGCAGATCCGCCGTCACGCGCTCCGCACGGGCGACATCATCGAGGGGCCGATTCGCGATCCGCGCGACCGCGACCGCTTCTTCTGCCTGGGGAACGTCGTCAAGGTGAACGGCAAGGAGCCGTCCGTCGCCGCGCGCGTCGTCCACTTCGAGAACCTGACCGCGACCTTTCCGACGCGGCGCATCATCCTGGAGACGGACGCGAAGGAGTTCTCGACGCGCGTCATCGACCTCTTCACGCCGATCGGGTTCGGCCAGCGCGGCATGATCATCGCGCCGCCGCGCGTCGGCAAGACGGTGCTCCTTCAGAAGATGGCGAACGCCATCTCGAAGAACCATCCGGATGCGATGCTCATCATCCTGCTGATCGACGAGCGTCCGGAGGAAGTGACGGACATGCAGCGGAACACGAAGGCGATGGTGCTTTCGTCGACCTTCGACGAGGAGCCGCAGCATCACGTGAACGTGACGGAGATGGTGCTCGAGATGTCGAAGCGCCAGGTCGAGAACGGGCGCGACGTCATCATCCTGATGGACTCGCTGACGCGCATGGCGCGCGCGTACAACACGGTGCAGCCGCATTCGGGCAAGATCCTCACCGGCGGCGTGGACGCGATGGCGATGCACCGCCCGAAGCGCTTCTTCGGCGCGGCGCGCAACATCGAGGGCGGCGGATCGCTCACGATTGTCGCGACGGGCCTCATCGACACGGGCTCGCGCATGGACGAGGTCATTTTCGAGGAGTTCAAGGGCACGGGCAACATGGAGATCATGCTCGACCGCGGTCTTGCCGACAAGCGCATCTATCCGGCGATCGACATCGAGAAGTCGGGAACGCGCAAGGAAGACCTCCTCCTCGATCCGGTGGAACTCGAGAAGACGTGGGGGCTCCGGCGCATTCTCGCGGCGGCCGGTCCCGAGAGCGCGATGAAGTCGGTTCTCAATTCGCTCAAGAAGACGCAGTCGAACCCCGAGTTCCTCTTAGCCTTAGATCTCAACAAGATTGGATAAGTCTTCTCTGTGGTTTCACGATTATGTGCGAGTTGAACTGCCGAACTTAGGTTGGAATGTCCGATATCGTTATAACGGGTGCGAAGATGCACAACCTGCGGGGGATCGATGTCACGATTCCTCGCAACTCGTTGACGGTCGTGACAGGGCTTTCGGGGAGCGGCAAGTCGACGCTCGCGTTCGACACGCTCTATGCCGAAGGACAGCGGCGGTATGTCGAGTCCTTAAGCGCCTACGCGCGGCAGTTCCTTGACCGGCTCGCGAAACCAGACGTCGAGAAGATCGAGGGGCTCTCGCCGGCAATCTCCATCGAGCAGCATACGACGAGCGGGAACCCGCGCTCGATCGTGGCGACCGTAACTGAGATCCACGACTACCTGCGCATCCTCTACGGTTCGATTGCAACGCCGCACTGTCCGAGGTGCGGCCGCGAGGTGACGCGGCAGAGCGCGGAGCAGATCGTGGAGGCGATAGAACGTTTGGGAGGTTTGAAGATCTTGATCTTGGCTCCGGTCGTGAAGGGCAAGAAGGGCCGGCACGAGGAGGTCTTCGCCAAGCTAAGGCGCGATGGTTTCGTGCGCGTGCGGGTCGACGGCGAGACGTATCTCCTCGAAGAAGTTCCGGAGCTGGACAAGAAGAAGGCGCACACGATCGACGTCGTCGTCGACCGGCTGGTCCTTCCCTGTGACCGTACGCGCCTCACCGATTCGGTGGAGCTTGCCCTCAAGGTCGGCAATGGCGTCCTTAACGTCGAAACGCTCGAAACCACCCAAACCACCCAAACTTCCCAAACCACCCAAACTTCCCAAACTTCCCAAACCTTCTCCGAGCTTAATGCCTGTCCGCACTGCGGCATCAGCTTCGACGAGCTGAAGCCGCGGTCGTTTTCCTTCAACTCGCCGTTCGGGGCGTGTCCGACGTGCGGGGGTTTGGGACAGCTCTACTATTTCGACGAGGACCTGGTGGTGCCGGACAAGTCGCTTCCGCTTCGCGAATGCATTCATCCGTGGAGAAGGGCGGGACATAACGCGATCATGTACTACAACGCGCTCTTGGAGCAGATTGCGAAGCAGTACAGGGTGAAGCTGTCGACGCCCTACGAGAAGCTGCCGGCGAAATTCCGCCACGACCTGATGCACGGGTTCAAGGACGACCTCGTGCTGCCGTGGCGTTCGGTCGACAAGCCGTTCGAGGGCGTCCTCGCGGTTCTGCAGAAGCGGCTCGAGGAGGCGGAAGACGAGGAGACGAGGGCCAAGTACGAGGCGTATCAGAGCTACCGGGTCTGTCCCGCCTGCAAGGGCGCGCGCCTGAACGAGTTTTCCCGCGCGGCCACGGTCGCCGGCAAGACGATTTGTGAAGTGATGGCGATGCCGGTCGGCGAGGCGCTGGAGTTCTTTAGGGAACTCGGGGGAGGAAAGGACTTTAGACGGAAGACGGAAGACATTAAGGGTGAAGGACATGAGACTTTAGACGGAAGACAGGGCCTTAAGTCTCAAGTCTCAAGTCCTTCAAATCGTCTCTCGGCTCTTCGCGACATATTGACTGAGATTACGAAGCGGCTTCAGTTCCTCATCGACGTGGGGCTTGATTACCTGACCTTGGACCGGGCGGCGGCGACCCTGTCGGGCGGCGAGATGCAGCGCATCCGCCTCGCGACGCAGATCGGGTCGGGCCTCACGGGCGTCCTCTACGTTCTCGACGAGCCGACGATCGGACTGCATCCGCGGGACAACGAGCGGCTCATTGCGACGTTGAAGGAGCTTCGCGACCGCGGCAACACGGTTGTCATCGTCGAGCACGACGAGGAGATGATGCGCGCGGCGGACTGGATCGTCGACCTCGGTCCCGGGGCCGGACGCGAAGGCGGGCAGCTCATGTATCAGGGCGACTTCAAGGGGCTTTTGAAGGCGAAGTCGCTGACGGCAGATTATCTGACGGGGCGGAAGCGGGTCGGGGAGGACTTTAGACGCAAGACGGAAGACGTTAGGGGGAGAGGATGTGAGACTTTAGACGGAAGACAAGGTCTCGGGTCTCAAGTCTCAAGTCTCAAGTCCTTCCCTTGTCTCACCCTCTCCGGCGCTTCCGAGCACAATCTCAAGAACGTGACGGCGCACATTCCCGTCGGATCGTTCACGGTCGTGACGGGGGTCAGCGGAAGCGGCAAGTCGACTTTGATCGACGAGACGCTCAAGCCCGCGCTGATGAACCGCTTCTACGGATCGAAGGAGAAGCCGGGCAAGTTCAAGAAGCTGACCGGCATGGAGCATTTCGACAAGGTGATCGAGATCGACCAGTCGCCGATCGGACGGACTCCGCGGTCGAATCCGGCGACCTATGTCGGCTTTTTCTCCGAGATCCGCGAACTTTTCGCGCTGACCGAGGCGGCGAAGGCGCGGGGTTATACGGCCGGACGCTTTTCGTTCAACGTGAAGGGCGGACGTTGCGAGGTGTGCGGGGGCGACGGCGTGCAGAAGCTGGAGATGAGCTTTCTGCCCGACGTCTACGTCACCTGCGAGCAGTGCGGCGGCAAGCGGTTCAATGCGGAGACGCTCGAGGTCACCTACGGCGGCAAGAACATCTCCGACGTCCTTGCGATGACGGTTGCCGAGGCCTACGAGTTCTTCGCGAAGGTGCCGTCCTTGGCGCGGAAGCTGAAGACGCTCGTCGACGTCGGGCTCGGGTACATTGCGCTCGGGCAGTCGGCGACGACCTTGTCGGGCGGCGAGGCGCAGCGCATCAAGCTGGCGACGGAGCTCTCCAAGCGTTCGACGGGAAAGACCCTCTATCTGCTCGACGAACCCACGACGGGCTTGCACTTTGATGACGTCGCAAAGCTCATGAAGATCCTTTTGCAGCTGCGTGACCAGGGCAATACCATTGTCGTCATCGAGCACAACCTCGACGTCATCCGCTCGGCGGACTGGATCATCGACCTTGGCCCCGGTGGCGGTGACAAGGGCGGAAATCTCGTTTGCGAGGGTCCGGTGCCGAAAATCCGGGCCTGCAAAGATTCTGTCACCGGCAGGTTTCTTTAATCCCGCATTTTTGATATAATTCATGACAGTTTGAATGGGGAATAGTACCATGAGAAGTAAAGCCATTTTGATGGCGTTGCTCGCGCTTGCGTTTAGCGGCGTCGAGGCAGTGCCGGTATCGCAAAATCAGGCGGCTTCGGCTGCCCGTGCGTTAGCTCTTGGCGCGAAGGCGTTCAAGGCTCAGCTCGGCACGAGTGTCGAGAAAGTCGCTGCGCACAGCACGACAAACGGGGCGTTGTTCTACGCCGTCAAGATGAAGGAAGGCGGCACGGTCTTTCTGTCCGGCGACACGGAGCAGGATCCGATCATCGCCTTTACGTCCGACAGCCATGACTTTTCGGAGATTGACCGGAAGAGTCCGCTTTGGGCGCTCCTTAATGCCGACGTTTCGGCCCGTAAGGCGGCGCGGCTTGCGCCGAACGCACAGCCGGCAAAGGCGGCGTCCGCGTGGACGCGGCTTGCGCAGGCCGGGAGCGGAGATATTGAAAAGCCGCTGACGGAAATTGATCCGCTTAATCCGTTCCCCTTCAACGGCGACCTGCGTGTGGACGCGCTCGTCAAGTCGCAGTGGTCGCAGTCCACCTGCGGCGGGAGTGACTGCTACAACTACTACACGCCCGAGCTGCGGAATGGCAAGCGTGCTGTTTGCGGGTGCGTGGCGACGGCGATGTCGCAGCTGATGCGCTATCACCAGTATCCGACTCAGCCGGCCAAGATCGTGACGCGCGCGTGCTTCGTTGAGCCGCGGTACGAGGTAAATCCGGAGACCTTCATTGCAGAGTTCGTCGGAGAGACCAACTTGACGACAAGTGGCGAGACCTTTTTGTGGGATCAGATGCCGCTTCGCCCGGCAGAAGTGAGTCTGAACGCCACCCAGCGTGCGGCCATCGGTCGACTGACGTCGGATGCGGGCATTTCGGTCTATATGGGCTATAACGTGGAGAGCGGCGCGTTCATGTTCAATACGGTTGCGGCGTTTACGGACGTTTTCCGCTACGGGAACGCCGCCATATTCTCGGCGACCGAGATTACCGCCGTCAAGGGTGTGCTGGAGAACGCGCTCTTCGCGAACTTTGATGCCGGCTATCCAGTGTTGCTGGGCGTCAGAGGCGTCGGCGGACATGCCATCGTGGGCGACGGCTATGGCTATGCGACTGTTCAGAACGCGCAGCAGAAGTGGGTGACGTTGCCGTTTGTCCACCTGAATATGGGCTGGTCGGGTTCGTATGACATGTGGTACAACCTGCCAGACATGGAGACGGCGGGATTTGTCGTTGTCGACGAGGTTGTGTTCAACATCTTCCCCCAGGGCGACGCGGAGTCGGCGATTGTCTCCGGCCGGTTGGTGGATCAGGACGGCAATCCGGTGGAAGGGGCGACGGTCAGGCTGTTTGAAGCCGGCACGGGCATGTGCGTGACGAGCGTCGTGTCGTCCGCAACCGGCGTCTACGGCGCGGTGGTTCCGGTCGGCTACTATGACATCGATGCGAGCAAGGACAAAGCGATCGCATCAATGTCGAACGTGCATGCGGTCCGGACGACGACGCACAAGACGACGATCAACGGGCTGATCCTGGATGACGGAATTCACGACATGGTCGTCCGTTCGTATGAAGGCATCGAGGCGACGCAAGTCGGCAACTCCTGGGGCAACGACATGAAGCTGGGCGAGCCGGTCGTGCGGGTTAAGACTTCGCGGGGCGACGACATCCCCTGCATGTCGATCATTCGTGCGCTGATGTTCGCCGGCGATCTTTCGGAGACGTTGCCTGCGGGTGAGACGATCGACATCGAGATCCTGGGTCCGGTCGCCCTGACGGATGCCTGGGAGATCAACTACAACTGCCGCATCTTCTCGTCCGCGGCCGATCCGGAAACGATGGCGATCAGCTGCGGATCGGGCGCGAAGCTCGTTGTCGCTCCTGATACCCGCGTGCTCTTCACAAATGTTGTCTTTGCGACGAGCGAGACGGCGTTGCAGGTGAAGGCGGGCGGTACGGCGGCGCTCGCGGGCAAGGTGCGTCTGGACAAGGTCGACTTGGTCGCCGGCGGATCGCTGGAGATCGCGGGTCCGCTGGACAGTGCCTATGCTTACAAGGTTTCGCACGCGGGGTCGGCGCTGGGGACGACGTTCGGCACGGCGTCCGTCGACATCACGACGGCGAAGGCCTGGGCCAATCTGTTCGTCAATGCGGGGAATGACATTCTGCTGGGCGTCGTCGATGACGGCACGGGCGACCTCAAGTGGGGGTTCGGTGACGTGCCGGATGCGGCGGCGGACGTCAAGCTCGTGCAGGACGACACGACGGTCAACTTCCGCACGCTCGCCCAGGCAATCGGCTTCGTCACCAACGATGCGGAGCTCGTCGTGCTTCGCGATTGCCAGCTGGGATGCTCTCTGGATGTGACAAAGAACGTGACGATCCGTTCCGAGAACGGGGCGACGATCACGCCCGAGCGTGAGGACGGCAGCTCAAGCGATGTCATTGCGGCGATCACTGTGCAGCGCGGTTCGACGCTCGTGCTGTCGAACGTCGTCTTCAGCGGCTTTTCGCAGTTCGGCGAGGCGGGGAGGTCTGGCAACGTCTTTGTCAGCGTCGCCGAGGAAGGTGAGCTGCGGATGCAGGACGGCGCCGGCCTCAGCAACATCCGGAATTCCTACGGCACCTACGGTGCGGTGAAGGTCGCAGGCAGTTTTGCAATGGAGGACGGCTCCTTCATCAAAGGGTGCTCGTCTGAAAAGAACGGCGGCGGCGTCTATCTGACATCTAAGGCCAAGGCGACAATTGACGGTGGCTCAATCAGTGGATGTACAGCCAAGACGTCGGGCGGCGGTATCTATGTCACCAGTGGAGCGCAGATGGCGGTGTCGGGCGCGGCGGTCGTTTTCGGCAACACACAAGGTGCGGACGGCTCCGTCAAGCTGGGTAATTCCTATTTTGCCGGCAATCCGTCCGCTTGCCCGCTGACGGTCGCTGACGGTCTCGTGGGCGGAAAGATCGGCGTGCAGTATTCCTCTTCTGCGAAGGTGCGTAACGCGAAGGGCGGGGAGTTGGCCGTGTTCGCAGACGGCCTTGCCGATGTCGATAAGGAATCCGCCGCGCTCGCTTTCGTCAATGACACGATTCCGGATTGCCACGTTGACGGATCGGCGGCGTATGTGTCTTCTTTCGGCACGAGCCTCGTTTGGGGTGACGCCAAACTTGAGCCGGGCGAAGTGTCGGAGGCGGAGGGTAAGATCAAGGTCGACCGCGCGGGCAAGATTCTCTATTTTACGGAGTTGCCGGCGGCGCTTGCGGGACTGACGGGCGGTGTTGCGCGCGTGACGCTTCTGGCGGACGTGATGCTTGATTCGACAGACGACGACAAGGTGTCCGTGAACGGAGAGGTGACTGTTGACGGACAAGGGCATCGCATCGGCCGCGATAACGACAACCGCTTCCTGATTACCGGCCAGGGGAATGCGTTGACGCTGACGAACGTGACCGTGACCGGCTCGCGGCTGGATAACGCGCAGGGAGGTAAATGCTCGCTCTTCCGCGCGGAGAACCGCGGACGGCTGACGCTTGAGGCCGGTACGGTGATTCGGAACGTGTCAGGTTCCGACGACCTCACGCGTAACGTGTCTGGCGTGTCAATTTGGAATGCCGACCTTGTCATGCGTCCGGGCGCCGAAATTTATGACTGCAAGAACTACTCCAATCTGGGCGCGGGTGGCGGTGTGATCGTCGCTGGTACGAATTCGGTTTTCCGTTTCGAGGGCGGCGTGATCTCCAACTGCTATGCGACGACGGGCGCAGGCGTGCAGATCGACAACAAGTCGTTGTTCATCGTTTCGGGCGACGGGTTGGTTGTGGACAATGTCACTGAAGGAGGAGGGGAGTGCAATGTCTATGTTTCCGACCTCTCCTATTTGATCCTCACGAACGAGTTCACCGGGGCAATCGGGCATTCCGAGGGCGTTAACGCTGACACCAACGTCTTCGGGCGGGTTCAGTCCGATCGTCCGGCGTTGGAATTGGTTCCGAGCGCCGCACGCTTCTTCCGCGATGTCGATTCGTCGGTAACAGGCTGCATCGTCACCAATGCCGACGAGACCCTGCTCGTGTGGACCACGGCTCTCTCGACAGACGAAGCGGGGAACCGCTATTATGAGGACAAGGAGGGCAACGTCTATGGCGAGCTGGAAGGTGCTGAGCCGCCGCCTCCGCCGCCGGAGACGCCGCAATGGACGGTCGTCACCAATCAGCCGGATCCGATTGCGTTCAAGTCGATCGATCGCGTGAGCGACACCGAGTGGGCGCTCGTCATCACGA
>JAEDMC010000126.1 GCA_016303225.1 Kiritimatiellia bacterium | reverse complement strand
TTACGAAAGGAGAATGAAATGGCAGGAGAATATCAGTTCAGCTTGATTGATGTCACGAAGCAACAGGGGACGAAGACGATCCTGAAGGACGTCAACCTCTCGTTCTTCTACGGTGCGCACATCGGCGTCATCGGCGGCAACGGCGCCGGCAAGTCGTCGCTTCTCAAGATCCTCGCGGGACTTGACACGGAGCTCATGGGCACCGTGCAGGTCGCGAAGGGGACCAAGGTCGGGTACCTGCCGCAGGAGCCGGTGCTCGACGACTCCAAGACCGTCCTTGAGACGGTCATGGAGGGCGTCGCCGACGCCCAGGCGATGGTCGAGAAGTACGAAGACCTCTGCTGCAACCTCGACGATCCCAAGGCTGCGGCGGAAATGGAGCGGCTGCAGACCATCATCGACCAGAACGACTACTGGAACCTCGAGAACCTCGTCGAGCGCCGCATGGCGGACCTCGGCTGCCCGAACGGCGACAAGAAGGTTGCGGTGCTTTCGGGTGGCGAGCGCCGCCGTGTCGCGATTGCGCGTCTCCTTCTGTCCAATCCAGACGTTCTCCTCCTCGACGAACCGACGAACCATCTTGATGCCGAGACGACGTTTCGGCTGGAGGCGTACCTGAAGGAGTTCAAGGGCACGCTCATCGTCGTCACGCACGACCGCTACTTCCTCTCGGACGTCACGGACTGGATTCTCGAGCTTGATCACGGTGTCTGCTATCCCTACAAGGGCAACTACGAGGAGTGGCTCAAGCAGAAGGAGGCGATGCTTCAGCGTGAGGCGAAGGTCGAGAAGTCTCGCCAGAAGATGCTCGAGAACGAGCTCAAGTGGATTCAGACTAATCCCTCGGGACGTCATGCGAAGGCGAAGGCCCGCGTCGAGCGCTACGAGGAGCTGCAGAAGCAGGAGGTCAACACGCGTGAGGACGATCTCGTCATCCGCATCCCGCCGGGCCCGCGGCTCGGCAACCTCGTCGTTCGCGCCGAGCACGTGAAGATGGGCTTTGACGACCAGGTCCTCTACGATGATTTGAATTTCGATTTGCCGCGTGGCGGCATCGTGGGCGTCATTGGTGCGAACGGCGCCGGCAAGACGACGCTCTTCAAGCTGATTACGGGACAGCTGAAGCCGCTCGCAGGAACGTTCACGGTCGGCGAGACGGTGAAGCTCTCGTATGTCGACCAGACGCGCAGCGAGCTGAAGCCGGACGAGACCGTCTACGAGGCGATCACGGGTGGCGGCGAGTTCGTGAAGCTGGCCGGCACCACGATGATGAACGGCCGCGCCTACTGCAGCCGATTCAACTTCCGCGGTCCGGAGCAGCAGAAGAAAGTCGGCGTCCTTTCCGGCGGCGAGCGTAACCGCGTCCATCTCGCGAAGCTCCTCACTTCGGGCGGCAACCTCCTGCTTCTGGACGAGCCGACGAACGACCTTGACGTTGCGACCTTGCGTTCGCTTGAAGAGGGTCTGCAGGAGTTCGGCGGCTGCGTGATGGTCGTCTCTCACGACCGCTGGTTCCTCGACCGCATTGCCACGCACATTCTCGCTTTCGAGGGCAAGGGCAAGACGACTTGGTTCGAAGGCAGCTACAGCGAGTATCACGAGATGCTTGCAAAGCGGAAGTAATCCGTTTTTGCTATAATACCACTCAATTATGCGAGTGGTGTTCATGGGATCGTCTTCGGCATCGGCCGAGTGTCTTCGCGCGCTGTTGCGCGAGGAGTGTTTGGAGATTGTCGGCATCGTCACGCAACCGGACCGTCCGGTCGGCCGTGGCAAGGTGCTGTCGCCGTGTCCGCTTGCCCAATACGCGCAATGCCGCGGATTGACCGAGATCATCAAGCCCGAGAAGGTGAATGACGAGGAGCCGATGGCGCAAATCCGCGCGTGGAAGCCGGATGTGGTCGCGGTCGTCGCGTTCGGACAGATTCTCAAGAAGCCGCTTCTCGACTTGCCGCCGCATGGGTGCGTTAACTGTCATTTCTCGCTTCTTCCCAAGTACCGTGGTGCGGCGCCGGTCATTGCTGCGCTGGAGGCGGGCGACAGGAAGACGGGCGTCACCGTGATGCACATGGGCGTCGGACTTGATGACGGCCCCATTATGCTGCAGAGCTACGAACCGATCTACCCTGATACGACTGGCGGCATGCTGATGGACGACCTGGCGGTCGCCGGGGGGGTGGCGTTGGCGAAAGCCCTGCGGCTGATGGCTGAGGGCAAACTGCCGCCCGAAGTGCCGCAAGACGAGATGTACGCGACGCATGTGAAGAAACTGCGCAAGACGGACGGGCTCATCGTCTGGGATTCGCCGGTTATCGAGATCGAGCGCCGCATCCGTGCGTACAATCCGTGGCCGGGGTGCTTTACCTTCCTGCCGGAGCGATTCCGCAAGAAAGGGAACGCCGGTCGTCTCGTCATCACCAAGGCGCGCATCGTCAAGTCAATGGAGCCGGGATGGACTGAAGCCCCGGCGGGTACGATCGTGAAGCTCGAAAAGGACGGTCCGATCGTCAAGTGCCACGATACGGCGTTGCAGCTTCTCGAGGTCAAGCCCGAGGGCAGCTCGACGATGAGCGGCGGGGCGCTTTTGCGCGGACGGGTGTTGAGGGCGATGGAAGATGTTTTGTGAGTTGGTAGACGGTAGTTGGTAGATGGTTGTGCTGTGGAGCGGGTTGCGTATTTAGTTCGAAGGTTGCTGTTGGTGATTCCGACTTTTGTGGGAATCACCGTCGTGTGCTTTGCGTTGACGCGGTTTTTGCCAGGCGGGCCGGTGGAGATGCGGCTGATGCGGATGAAGGGTATGGGGCAGGGCGGCGAGGCGGCGGCGATGGCGACGGCGGGGCGCAATCAGGTGACTGAAGAATATCGCCGGCAGCTTGAGGCGCAGTTCGGTTTTGACAAACCGATCGCCGTTCAGTACTGGGACTGGCTCGTTGTCAACAAAATGGGGATGAATCTCCCGAGCTATGATTATCCCGACCGCACGGCCTGGCAGCTCATCAAGTCTAGGATCCCCGTCTCGCTCTGGTTCGGGCTCGCGTCGTTTCTCCTGACCTATCTCATTTGCATTCCCCTGGGCATTGCGAAGGCGCTCCGGCACCGGCAGACGTTTGACGCGCTGTCGAGCGTCGTCATTTTCGTCGCCTACGCGATTCCGTCCTTTGCGCTCGCGATGGTGCTGAAGATGCTTTTCTGCGGGACGGTAGACGGGCTCTTTGACCTCTTTCCGCTTGGCGGGCTGGTCTCTGACTTCGACGTCGAACCGTCCTTCCTTGCAGCACTCGTCGACCGGGCCTGGCACATGGTGCTGCCCGTTGCGTGCTATGTGGCGGGATCGTTTGCGATGCTGACCCTGCTGATGAAGAACTCGCTTCTTGATCAGATTGCGGCGGATTATGTCCGCACGGTAATTGCGAAGGGTGCGACGCGTCGCCGCGCGATCTGGTGTCATGCTTTCCGGAATGCGCTTTTGCCGATCGCAACGGGCTTTGGGTCCATGATGAGCCTCCTTTTCGCGGGCTCCATCATCATCGAGACGATTTTCGAGATCCCCGGCATGGGTCGTCTCAGCTGGGATGCGCTCATCGGCCGCGATTACGCCGTTTTCCTTGCCTTGTTGGCGCTCACGGCGAGCTTCCAGCTGATTGGCAATCTCGTCAGCGACGTTGCGTACATGCTGATCGATCCGCGGGTTGATTTCGAGAGAAGGGGTTAGGAATTAGGGGTTAGGGGTTAGGGATTAGGGGTTAGGTATGGTAAGTCCGCTGACTAAGAAGAGGCTGCGAAACTTTCGGCGAAACCGAAGGGCCTGGTGGTCGCTGCTCGCGCTCGGGGTCATTTTTGTTTTTTGCCTGTGCGCCGAGTGGGTCTGTCCCTGCGACCCGCGCGAGGTTGTCGACGTCGCGTCGCTCGAACCATACCGTGAGGTGCGCGTGGAGCGGTGCTACGAGGTGAAGGCGGCGAGGTTCAGCGTTGACGAGAAGGGCGGGGTCTTCGACTATGAGGGGCCGGAGTCGTTGCTAGAACGGCTAGAGAAGCGAGAGAAGCGAGAATCACTGGAAAAGCTAGAGGGCTATCGCGCCCGCCGGATCCGTCGCTCCGGTTACACGCGGGTCTTCCTGGAGCCGAAGGAGCAGCCGAAGGTGACGGAGAAGGTGCTGCCCCCAGCCGAGGTGTCGTTTCCGTTCCGTCCGGTGCCGGGGCATCCGTTTGGCATTGACGCGGGCGGGCGCGACGTGTATGCGCGCGTTGTGTACGGAATGCGCATCGCGCTCCTGTTCGGCCTGGCATTGGCGCTTTTTGGCATGGTCTGTGGCCTTGTGATCGGTGCAATCGAGGGCTATTTCGGCGGCAAGACGGACATTGTCCTCCAGAGGTTTACTGAAATCTGGAGTGCGATGCCGTTCCTTTACGTGATGATCTTCATCGGTTCGACGGTGGGGAGGTCCTTTACGGTCCTGTTGGTCTGCTACGCGCTTTTCAACTGGATTACGGTCAGCTATTACATGCGTGCGGAGTTCCTGCGTCTCAGGATGCGCACGTTCGTCGAGGCGGCGAAGGTGCAGGGGTGCTCGACGTTGCGGATTATCTTCGTGCACATCCTGCCGAATGCGCTCACCCCCCTTATCACGCTTTTCCCGTTTCTCCTGATGGGCGCGATTGCCTCGCTGGCGGCGCTGGACTTCCTTGGCTTCGGGTTGCCGCCGATGACGCCGAGCTGCGGTGAGCTTCTCGCCGAGGCGCAGCAGTTCCGCAGCGCGTGGTGGCTGATCCTGTTCCCGTCGCTGGCGCTTTTCGTCGTGATGCTGCTCACGGTCCTCGTCGGCGAAGGCCTGCGCGACGCATTCGATCCGCGGCAAAAGTCAAAACTTGAATAGTCGTAGTCGGAAGTTGAAGTCGCAGAAAATGGAGTTAGGCTTGTCATGAATGCAGTTGTCATCTTCACGATCCTTTCGCTCTTGCTGGTCGTGGGTAAGATCCTGCGGGTGCGGATTCCGTTCTTGCAGCGGCTGTACCTGCCGTCATCCGTGATTGGCGGGATTCTCGGGCTGGTCGTCGTGACGGCGCTCGGAGAGCATGCTCCCGCTGAGATTACGGGCGGCATGCGGGCGATTCCCGGATTCATGATCAACGTCATCTTCGCGACGCTCTTCCTTGGTGCGATGACGCCGAAGCTCGGGACGGTCATCCGGTTTGCGTTTCCGCAGCTTTGCCTCGGACAGATCATCGCCTGGGGGCAGTACGTCGTCGGCCTCGGCCTTGCGGGTTTCGTCTTTTCGCGCTGGTGCGGCGTTCCCGCGGCGTTCGGCAACCTCCTTGAGATCGGCTTCGAAGGCGGACACGGTACGGTCGGCGGCATGGCGGAGGCGTTTGCGGCCTTCGGCTGGGAGGACGGCATTGCGCTCGGCTACACGGTCGCCACCGTCGGCATGATCATCGGCATCGTCCTCGGCATGGCGCTTATCCAGTGGGCGCATCGCTGCGGATTCGTGAAGGAGGTCCGCGCCTTCGGCGACCGATCCCTCCACGAGCGGCGCGGCATCCATCGTGCCGAGGAGCGTCCATCGGCCGGACACCAGACCGTGATCTGCGATTCGATCGACTCGTTGGCGTGGCATGTGGCGATTGTCGGCGTTGCGTGTCTGATCGGCTGGAGCCTTCGTCAGCTCATCCCGATGAAGGGCTTCCCGCTCTTTCCGCTCTGCATGATCGGCGGCGTCCTGTTGCAGCTTGCGGCCAGGTATTTGAAGGTCGATCTTCTCGTCGACCGCGTGCAGATGGAGCGGATTTCCGGCGCGGCGCTTGATTTCCTCGTTGTGAGCGCGGTTGCGACGATCCGCCTTGAAGTGGTGATGGCGAACTGGGTTCCGCTCGTCATCCTCTGCATCGCCGGGACGGCATGGACGGTCGCTTGCGTCATGTTCCTGGCGCCGCGCATTTTCCGAGACGCGTGGTTCGAGCGTGCGATCGCCGAGTTCGGGCAGGCGATGGGCGTGACGGCGACGGGGCTGATGCTCCTTCGGACCGTTGATCCCGAGAGCAAGACGCCGGCGACGATGAGCTTCGGCTACAAGCAGCTCCTGCACGAGCCGTTCATGGGGGGCGGACTCTGGACGGCGCTCGCGTTATCGCTCGTCTACAAGTTCGGCTGGCTCCCAGTCTTCGGCTTTTGTGCGGTGATGCTCTTCATGTGGGGCATCTGCGCGTTTTTTCTGGCAAGTCCGGTCGTGAAGAAGGGGAAATAGGGAAATGGCTGCAGAACTGACACCGATGATGAGACAGTACCTCGCAATCAAACGCGAGGTGCCCGCGGGCGCGATCGTGATGTTCCGCCTCGGCGACTTCTACGAGATGTTCGGCGAGGATGCGATCGTTGCGGCGCCGATTCTGGGAGCGACGCTGACGCATCGTGGCGACCAGCCGATGTGCGGCGTGCCGTATCACGCGCTGAACGCGTATCTCGCGAAGCTGATTCGGGCGGGCAAGACCGCCGCGCTCTGCGACCAGGTGGAGGATCCGAAGCTCGCGAAGGGGCTGGTCCGCCGCGAGGTGACTCGTATCGTGACGCCGGGCACCGTGACGGAGGACGGACTCCTCGACGAGACGGCGAACAACTACGTTGCGGCCGTTTCCGGACTCGGTCTCGCGCTCCTGGACCTCTCGACCGGCGAGTTCGCCGTCGAGCCGTTCGCCTCGCAGGAGAAGCTTGACGAGGCGCTCGACCGCTACCATCCCGCCGAAATGTTGTGTGCCAGCGATGACAATCGCTGGACCTTCTCCATTGACGCGGCCTACGACTGTCTGACGCGGCACTTCAAGGTGCTGTCGCTCGACGGGTTCGGCCTGACCGGCAAGAACGACCTCATTTCCGCCGCGGGTGCGCTTCTCTATTACGTCGGGACGACGCTGCACCATTCGCTGGAACACGTGCGGAAGGTGCAGATCCGAGAGTCGGACGACGGGCTCGTCCTCGATGCGGGAACCATTCGCCATCTCCAGCTCCTGCCAGGCGGAGAGGTCGCGAAGGAGGCGACGCTGCTCGGGGTCCTCGACGTCACGAAGACCCCGATGGGCGCGCGGACAATGCGCAACTGGATCGCCCGTCCGCTCGCGCGCGCAACCGACATCAACGCACGGCTCGATGCCGTCGAGACATTTGTCAAGGACCGTGCTTCGCTCGCAAACCTGCGGAATCTCCTCACGGGCGTTCGCGACCTTGAGCGCCTCGTTGCCAAGGTCGATGCCGGCCGTGCGAACCCAAGGGACTTGAAGGGGCTTGCGACGAGCCTGAGGCCGATCCCGGAGATTCGGAGGACTTTAGACTTTAGACGGGAGACTTTAGCGGCGGGACGAGAGACTTTAGACGTTAGACAGACGACATCGGGTCTCTCGTCTAATGTCTCTCGTCTAAAGTCGCAGCCCGAGATCGTCGACCTCATCGACCGCTCGATTGCCGAAGACCCGCCTGTGATGATGAACGACGGTGGATTCATTGCGCCGGGGTGTGACGCGGAACTGGACGATCTCCGCAAGATCGCGACCGAAGGGCATCAGTGGCTGGCGGAGTTTCAGGCGCGCGAGCAGCAGCGCACGGGCATCGCGAAGCTCAAGGTGAAGCACGTTTCGACCTTTGGCTTCGTGATTGAGATTCCCAAGGGGTCGGTCGCGCTGGCGCCGGCGGACTACGAACGCCGCCAGACGCTGACGACCGGCGAGCGCTATGTCACGCCCGAGCTCAAGGAATACGAGCGCAAGGTGATGGGGGCGCAGGAGAAGGCGATTGCCATCGAACAGCGGCTCTTCAAGGACATCCTGATGACGATTGCGGCGAAGACGGTGGAGATTCAGGAGACGTCGCTCGCGCTGGGCGAGCTGGACGCGACCTTGTCTCTTGCCGACCGGGCGCTTGCGGCGGGGTACGTGCGACCGACGGTGGACGACTCGGACGTTCTGGAGATTGTCGACGGACGCCATCCGATCGTCGAGCAGCTCCCCGATGCGGAGCCGTTCGTGCCGAATTCGGCGTTTCTCAACACGACGACGGACCAGATCATGCTCATCACTGGTCCGAACATGGCCGGCAAGTCGACGTACATCCGTCAGGTCGCGACCATTGCGGTGATGGCGCATATGGGCTCGTTCGTGCCGGCGGCGTCGATGCGCCTCGGAGTCCTTGACCGCGTGTTCACCCGCATCGGCGCGGGGGACGACCTGGCGCGAGGACGATCCACGTTTCTCGTCGAGATGCAGGAGACGGCGAACATCCTCAACAACGCGACGCCGAAGTCCCTGATCGTCCTTGACGAGATCGGCCGCGGCACCTCGACGTTCGACGGCATTTCCATCGCGTGGTCCGTCGCGGAATACCTGCATGGCAAGCCGCAGGCGAAGGCGAAGACGCTCTTCGCGACGCACTATCACGAGCTTACGGACCTTGCGGACACCTTCGCTGGCGTCAAGAACTACACGGTGAAGGTGAAGGAAGAAGGGGGGCGCATTGTCTTCCTTCGCCGCATTGCGGCGGGTGTTGCCGAAAAGAGCTTCGGCATCCACGTCGGGGCAATGGCGGGCTTGCCCGAAGAGGTGGTGACGCGTGCGTCGCAGATCCTGAAGAACCTCGAGGCCAACGACATTGACGTCAACGCCCAGAAGGTTGTCCGCAAGCCGCGTAAGAAACTCTCCGAAATGCCGGGCCAGATGACATTCTTCTAAAGGTAGTCGGGCATCTGGGCGATTGAGCATCCGGGCATTTCTCGCGTGATCGTGTAGACCTCGTTCGCGAGGCGTCGGAGCATTCGGGCTTTCGGGCTTTCGAGCATCTATTCGCTCAGATGCTCACAAGCTCAGATGCCCAGATGCTGATTTTGGTACTACCCCCTTGGGGTCTACCGGTATTACCCCCACACCCCCTCCCGGTAGTA
>JAEDMC010000125.1 GCA_016303225.1 Kiritimatiellia bacterium | reverse complement strand
CGCAGTCTGAGTTTCACTTCACGCCCCCGCGTGGGGGGCGACCGATCCTCGCGCGCACGACGCCGTGCGGGCTCGAGTTTCAATTCACGCCCCCGCGTGGGGGGCGACCTGGCGGTCTTGACCGCCCGCGCGGCGCCGGTGTTTCAATTCACGCCCCCGCGTGGGGGGCGACGGCGAATGTGTAGACGTATCCGCCGAAGCCGTGTTTCAATTCACGCCCCCGCGTGGGGGGCGACAGGATGCCTTTGCCCTGCTTCTTTCAATAGCCGGTTTCAATTCACGCCCCCGCGTGGGGGGCGACATCGACGCGCTGGTCTCCGACTACGACCGGCTGTTTCAATTCACGCCCCCGCGTGGGGGGCGACTCCTCAACGACTGCCGAGTCAAGGTCGAGTACGCGTTTCAATTCACGCCCCCGCGTGGGGGGCGACCGCGGTTTTCTTTCAAATACCGCCATCTCGACCAACATCTACATTGCGCGAGACGCCAATATAGTATCACATCTGCGCACAAAGACCGATGATAAACTTCTTTTACGATCGACGAGTCAAAGAACAAGGCCGAGATTTCCCGCGAACCTCTCTGCCGCCACGTGTGAGCTCAAGGTTCGCGGACGGAGTTCGCGGCTAGACGATCAACGTGTCGGTCTTGGGATCGACTGTCTCCCTGGCACCGTAGTGCTCTGTCTTCCCTGTATAGTTGTTCCCGAGATTATAGAAGCGAAGGCTGTCCGTAGCCAGTTCGCAGATCGAAAGGAGCTGACTCTTCAAGACGACCCATTGCGAGCTATCGACATGACACTCGAACACCGAGTTCTGCACTCGGATTCCCCAGTTCTCGCAGACCTTCGCCACCCGGTGCAACCGACGACGCCCCGCCGCATTCACCGTGCTCACATCATAGCTCACAAGCATCAGCATGGGCATGACCTCACTTCAGCATGAAAGGTGGGTACGCGTCCAAATCCCCACGCAGGTAACGAGCCAGGAGTAGCGCCTGCGCATGCGGCAAGAGCCCCAGCGGGATCTGTTCGTCGAGAAACGGATGGCGAACGATCTCCTGCTTCCTCTTCTGCCAGACTGTCAACACGGTCTTCCTCGCGTCATCTGATAAAATCACGGCTCCGCTGTCCGTTGTCGTAAAGTCCCTTGCACTCACCTGCTTCAAATTGACGAGCGAAAGGGCCACTCGGTCGGCCAATACTGTTCGAAACTCCTCCATCAAGTCCAATGCGAGTCCTGGACGGCCTGGGCGTAGCTCGTGTAGGAACCCGATTTGAGGATCCAGGCCAACGCCCTCCAGTGCTCCGCGGCATTCGTGGGCCAGAAGCGTATAGAGGAAGGACAGGAGTGCATTCATGGGGTCAAGTGGCGGTCGGCGACTCCGCGTTGTGATCTTGAATTCCTCCCGCTGTGACACAAGGAGATCATTGAAAGCCCCGAAATAGGCTGCAGCAGCCTCCCCTTCGAGTCCTCGGATCCGAACCGTCTCCGGGGGTGACACCCTCAATCGGCGGAGAACGTCCTTATGCAGTGCCTCCACTTCTTTCAACGCAGGCGTTTCTCCGTGATCGCGCAGCCGGCGCTGCAACACCGTACGGCAGTTGCTAATCTTGCCTATGACGAAGTTCCGTGCCAGTTCCCCCTTCTGGGCAGGGGATTCATGCGCCCGCATCTGGGCCATTCTCAACATCACATTTCCCGAGACGGGGCCCTCCACACGGGCCAGAAAGCGACCATGTTCGCTCAGCATGGAAACGCAGACACCCCGCGCAGCGCACAAGTTGAACAAGTAGGGACTAACCATGACGTTTCCGAATGTCACAATCCCCTCGATTGTGTGGATGGGCAACCGGAGAACCGTCTTCTTCTCGATGTCCACGGCAACCGTCTCGCCTTCCTTGTGCAGGTAGGCCTCAGGCTTGGTCACGTAAAGCGTGTTAAGCAACTTTCTCATCCGTTCAGCACCTCGTCCAGTTGTTTCTCCAGCCAGCGGCGGGCGGAGCGTCCTGTAGATGTCTCTTCTGGACGGCAAATCTCCTTCAACGAACAAGCCTCGCACTTTTTCCCGACAATCGGCGGAGGGGTCTCCCCACTGGAAACGATTTCCCTGACTCGTGCGGTTACGTTTTCCGTAAGCAGACGGAGATCAGCGTCAAAGACGACCTCAACTCGTCGTCTCGTCTCGCCATAGAAAAGGTCCCCGCATGGAATCACCACCCCGAGCATCTCCTCCAGGCACAACGCCTGCCCGCACAACTGCACCTCGTCGGCCCAATGCTCCTTGGGACGCCCCCTTTTGTATTCGACAGGATGCGGTCGCCAGTATCCCGTCCGCTTTGGAAGGCATGCGGCTATGACACGGCCATCGGAATCCACAGGCGACTCGACCCGAAGGAATTCTACCTTGTCGGCGACCCCCATTACCCCGATCCGCTTCGACACGAGGCGTAGCGAGGTCGCCAGATGCATGTCCTTCCGGGTCTCGGCGCCCTGTCGGTCCACCCGTTCATGGAGCATGCGCCCCGTCGCCGTAAGGAAGTTCTCCGACCAGACGCCTTCGACGTGAATCAGTGCGCATTGACGGGGGCAGAACAGATAGTGCTGCAACGCACTGAGCATCACGAATTCATCATCGGCGTCATTCATCGAGACCTCCCATGGGTGCCCCTGACACGCAGGCAGCCCCAGCTGACACCCCGGCAGGCGCAAACCGACCGGGGGCCGCCCTGTCGACTCCTTACAACTCGATTACTTCGACGCCTGCCGGAATGGCGGAACGGTCGATGGACACCTCGTAGTCGGAGAAGGACCGCGGGTATTCGATGCCGGGCTTCTTCACGACCTTCACCGCATCAAAGAGGACGTGGGCCGGGGCATTGCCAAGCTGGGAAGCGTGCTTGAAGACGATCAGCTTCTGCGAGGACATCAGCCCGCGGGCGGCCGAACGATCGAAGTCGAACATCCGCTTCAAAGCATCGAAGAAGAATTCCGCATCCGCGTCGGAGAATCCCGTGTCGGCGGCGAAGAAGGGATTCAAAAAACCGTTCTCGCGGTAGAGGGCGTAGGGGATGGTGAACTTCCGGCCCATGGTCCGGTTGTCACCAGACTGGTCCTTCGCCTCCTTCTCCGTCGCCACCGCCATGCGGGTGATGGCGTGCTCGCTCGCCAGCACAGGGTCCACGGACCGCGCGAACGTCATCTGGACCGGACCACGAACCTGACCGCAGTTGTATTCCTTCAATCCCATCACGGCACCGAACGCACGAACATCGAAGAAGTTCTGGCACATCCAGGCCTTTGCCTTCGACGCGTGCTCCGGCTTGTTCTCGAGATTGAGCGCGGTGTAGGCCTTCTTCTGCTGCAGTGCGAGCACGGCCTTCTCCGCCACGTAGATGTCGAATCCGGGCTGATCCTTCTTCGCCAGGTTCACGAAATTGCGGATCTTGCGCTTGAGGCAGACATCCGTGACCAGACCCTGGTTCGTCTCGGCGTCCACGCGCGGCAGGTTGCCAGCGTCGGGATCGCCATTGGGATTCCCGTCCTTGACATCAAACAGGAGCACGAATTCATAACGATTGCTGAGAGACATTTCCTGTACCTT
This sequence comes from Kiritimatiellia bacterium, assembly GCA_016303225.1. Taxonomy (GTDB): domain Bacteria; phylum Verrucomicrobiota; class Kiritimatiellia; order RFP12; family UBA1067; genus UBA1067. The sequence goes on along the minus strand of JAEDMC010000125.1, from coordinate 5,333 downwards.
TCCTTTATTGTTAAATCACCGATCCTGCTCCCCGCCGTCTTTCTTGGCGAAGAAACTGCGCATCTGGTGGTAGTAGCCGAGAGCGAAAACTCCGCGGTCCTCCAGTGAGAGACTGGCCGGGAAACCCGCGGCCGCGTCAATGCCATCGAGGATCTCTCCGACCAGCTTCTCGCGCACCACGGCCAGCCCCTTCTTGTCGCCCGAGAGCTTCTTGAGATGCTTGCGGAAGAGGTCGAGCAGCGTCGGAAAGACGACCTTGGGCGTCGCGGAGGCCGAAGAATAGTATTTGTCCCCGACACCCGCGTTCAGGTCCCCCTGGGCCTCTCCCTGGGTCTTCTCGAGCGTCGCGAACAAGCGTCCCAGCAAGTACGCGGGCGCCTTGTTTGAAACATCAAGACTCATTTCAATTTCTCCTTTTTGCTTATTTCGTTTTAGATATCCCTTGACCACGGCCGCCTGTGCGTAGGAGACCTTGCCTCCGACCCGATACTTGCCATTCGCGTCGCGATGGCTCACGTGGATGCGGTTCAGCACAAGCTGGTAGAGCGAGGCCGGATAGGGCAGGCCCTCGATCACGGAGCGGAGAAGCGCACCGGCGAGCAGAGGCGGAACCCCGTCTGCGTCCCGGGCCGTCTGGCGGACAATCTGCCACAGGGGCAGGTGCTCCGGGTCGTTCTCATAGGTCTTGGCGATGGCCATGTCCTCGTGATGGCGCCTGAGCTTGAGGATCAGGTCGCCCAAAGTGGATTCATGCCAGAACCGGACGATAATGCGCGCCGCATTGGGCTCGATGCCCAGCATGTAGAACGGCGTCGACACGTCGTCCCCGATTTCTGACAGGTCGGGGTCGCCCGCGCGGCCGACAATCTGCCACAGTACGCGCAGCTTCTCCGCGAGCGTCTCGTCCGTTGCCGACTCCGCGAATCCGCCACCGAACAACAGTCCCAGCAGGCTTTCCGTCTGCGTCTTACGGCCCGTCCAGAAGACGACCGTCGTGCCGCCGACCTTGACATGGAACCGCTCATCGTCCAGTAGCATATTGAGGGCATTGCAGGCCTTGAACCCGGCCTCCTCCGAAATCGGCGCGTTGAGAGTCTGTGATTTCCCGTACGACTCGTACGCGGAATCATTGAAAGACACGATCGCACAGCCCCCAGGTGTTTTAGTTTGCAACTTGACCTTCGTATCAATGACGGGCACAATCGGTACATTTTTCTTCCCCGTCACCAAACAATCTCCAAGTTGATCAAATCGTGCCGCCGACTGCTCCGCATTCTCGTTCCTCCACGCAGCAACGACTTCCGGTGCTTCATAGACAAAACCCGCCGCACCCTGGATGCGGAACAAGCCAAATCCAGGGCCGAAGGACGCAATCTTCTTCTTCAGGTCATCGGGCACCGCGCCCGGCTCCCAACTTTCGAGGAACCTGACCACGGCCCGGAAACCGCCATCGGCGATGCCGTACTTCTCCAGAATCTCACGGTGGTAGTCCCGATATGCGGGGAACAGCTTCTCCCTGGCCTTGGCATCATCCTTCCCTCCCTTCTCAGAATAGCCGAACAGGTAGGCAGGTTGATCCCAAAGGAACCGGGGCGTGGGGGCCGAACCGGAAGGGTGGGCGGATCCGGGAACAATCATTTTGCGCGGGACAAGCTTCTGGACAGGAGTTCCGCCTTTCTTCTTGGGCGGCAACGTCTCGACCACACGGGCATCCTGCACATCGAAGAGTTTTCCCTCCGGTGTAAGGACAACGTAGAACACGATGTTCTGCGTGCTCATCCCCATGCGCGGCAGACGACTTGCGAATTCATCGTCCGCTGAAAGACGGTCGTACAGGTCAACCAGTTCAGAAAGAATCATGCCCGCACCTCCTCTCCCGTCAACGGCGGGACGTCGATCACGCCATCCTTCGCCACCGCGCGGAAGAAACGCGCCTCCGCGACCAGATGGCGCCCGCCGTTCGACTCGATGACGGATCCCTTCTTGTCCTCCCGGTAGACGAAGTCGTGGAACATGAAGCCGAAGTCTTTGTTGCGCTGGTCGGCGGGAAGCTCACAGGGCGGAAGAGGCACTCCTTCTTCAATCAATTCGAACGAGACGGGAAATTCACGGCAACCGAAATAGGGCATGCGGAAACACTGACCTGCGCGGGCACGGCGGTTGAACATCGAAATGTGCTTCGCCTCGCACTCGCTCGCGGACAAAGCCGGTCCGTTCTTCTCTACTGTCGGCTTCAGCACGTTGAAATGCGCATCGATGACATAGCCCACGTCGACCAGCAGCAACGAAGCCCGCTGCTGGCGGTCCTCTACGATGTCGATTCCCATTCGGTCGACTTCATTCCCGGTCAGTGCCTCGGACTTCGGGTTCACCGCCTTGGCGGAGACCTCGTTCCGCCGCACGGACATGAAACGGATCGGTTTCAGGACGTGAATACGGTCAATAACCCATTCTATCTGCGGTTTCCAGTAGATCGACGACACGATGGCCCGCGCCGCAGACGGAGTCATCACGTCATAGGACACGCGTTCCGCCTTCATCTCGGGGCGCGTGAACAAAGCATTGGCGCCCCACACATGCAATCGGATTCCTCTCGACATAACCATCCTTTCCTTAGATTTCCAGCAATTGTTCCACCGGCTCAGTCGTCAGACCGAACTCAGGCGAATAGTTCAGCTCCGGAGACGTCACTACCCAGTACCGGTCATGGACGAGTTCCGCATAGGGTCGTCCGTCTTGATCACATGGCATGCATCCATGGATGGAGACCGAATACCGCCCCAACAGCCTGACGATCTTCTTAATTTCCCCAATGGCATATGTAGCACGAAGCTGCTCACAGAGGGCACGACCCCGTTCCCCATATGGGACATAGACTGTCAATCCGTCATCCGGAATGAGCTTGAATGCCTCTGCGCAGGATTTAAAGGCCAGTCCATATGGATCGTTCCCCGTGCAGGTGAACTTGCCCTCAATGTCTCGCGCATCCAGACCGCCGACTGCATCCAAGTCGTTGTAGCGCAACTGAAAGTAACGGCGAACGGCCTGCGAAGACAACGCCGAATCCCGGAATTCCGGCAAGGAGACGACTTCGCGTCCTTTGTCCGCAGCAGCCGTCAACTCGCCTCGGGGCACCGAATGCGGCTCGGAACTTTCGAACAGGATGACACGGCCCGATTCCAGGCGACCCTCCCGATTACAGCGACCAGCAGCCTGCACCATGGAATCGCATCCGGCAATCTCGCGATAGACGCACGGGAAGTCCACATCCACGCCCGCCTCGATCAATTGCGTGGACACCAGCAGACACCGCATCCCGTCGCCGAGTCGAGCCTTGACCTTTTCCAGAACTTCCAAGCGATGGGCCGGGCACATCTGGGCACTCAAGTGAAAGACTCCGTCGCCCCCGGCGACGTTCTTCAGGTTCTCGTAGATCCGCCGTGCGTGACGCCGCGTGCTCACAATGACAAGCGCTGACGATTCCCGCCCCACCCATGCGGCAAGTTCATCATCCGACAGGCGCCCCTCGACTCTCGTGACGGCCACGCGATTGAGGTCCCGCTCAAGCGCCCTCCCATCCACGATGTCGCGTCGGCCCTCGCGGGTTCCAGACAGGCCATCCCAGGACTGCCCTCTGCGCCCCACCGGCCGCATGTCCCCTTTGAAGAACGCCGGGACCGTCGCCGTGCAAATGACCACCGAGGAGCCAGCATTGCACATGAGTTCATCCAGCGCGTGCAGACAGGGACGCAGAAAGGGCGCAGGAAGCGACTGCGCTTCGTCCAAAACAATCACCGACTTTGCCAGATTGTGCAACTTCCGGCAGCGAGACGGCCGATTTGAATACAGGGATTCGAAAAACTGGACATTGGTTGTGACGATGATCGGTGCATCCCAGTTCTCTGTCAGCAGCCGGGCCCGTTCGCCCATGTATTCGGGATCGCGATTCGCATGATGCTCCAGGACCACGTCGTCTCCGAAAATTCGCCTGAAGACTTCTGCATTCTGTTCGATGATGCTCGTATAGGGAATGACGTAGACGACCCGGCGCAAGCCATGAATCCTGGCGTGTTTCAGGGCAAAAGCCATGGATGAAAGTGTCTTGCCGCCACCCGTCGGAACCTCCAGCGTGAACAACCCGGGCTTTTGCTCGACAGCGCCCAGGCATGCGGCGCGGATGCCGTGACGGATATCGTTTACGGAGGTTCGTGGACAATCCGCGTCGAAGCGCTCCAGATAGGCGTTCAGTCGCCGTTCCAGCGCCTCAATGTCATGAGCCCCAACTGTCCTTGCCTGCGCGCGATCGGCATCCACAAATCGCTCCGTAGCCAGAAAGTCGGCATCCACTAACGCCGAGAACACCATTCGGATCCGCCCTGCAAGCGCCAATTCGTCCTGCAAGCCCGTCTGCGCCAATTCAGAAACAACGGCGCGACCATCCACCTTGAGAAACTCAGGTGGAAGCACTTCCATCGCAGTCTGCTCCCACTCGCAGATAGATTTCTTCGTCATTCGGAATTCTTCGCAGGCATGAGATGCACTTCTGCCATCCGGGAGTCCTGCATGGTGTCCCGCCACGGCATATCCCAGCAGACCACCCACACCAGGTGGAAACTCCACCCGCGACAAAAGCCATCGCGCTCCCGCCGTAGAGTGATCTGGACCCTTCTGCCCCGCGGAGTTCCCGTCTTCGGTCTCATCGGAGTCTCCAACCGCGCGGATATATGCCTGGAATTCAGACGACGCCTTGCCCAAATCGTGAATACGCCCCAGCAGTTCAGCCGTCCTGGCCAGACCCGACGCGGAGGCGAATCCGGCAGCAAGCCTACCCGTCAACCGAAGATGGTCAATCAGAGGTTCGTGTCGAATATCCCCTTCCGCGGCAAAGTTCCCGACATGCGCGAGAAGTTTGTAATCCAGTCTCTGCGCCGTCAAAAACTCCATTTCAGGCCTTTCTCAAACGGATTTGTCGTTCTTCTAAACATCCTGGCAGAACTTGATCATTGTCGGTTCATCGTCAACCCTTCATAGGGATTACTACGGCCGAATTGGATTCTTACACGAAGAATTGAAAAATCCCCTTCGTCCAAACCCTCTGCCACATGCTTGTCCAGTATACCACATCGTCAACGCCTTGTTCCTTCTTTCCTGGATTATCGGGCCGTCTCCGTCCAGGGAGAATGCAAAACGCGGCCGGCGATGACAGCCGGCCGCGTTTTTTTCCGGCGCGCGGCGCTACTTGTCGTCGCACCAGAGCGCGTAGAGGACGGTGACCACGACCACCAGCGCGGCGAAGCCCTCGGCGAGGAGCAGCGTGCGCAGGACCGCGCCCA
>JAEDMC010000124.1 GCA_016303225.1 Kiritimatiellia bacterium | reverse complement strand
TCACGCGCATGGGCCGCTGGGTCGACTTCGACCACGACTACAAGACCATGAACCCCGAGTTCATGGAGACGATCTGGTGGGTCTTCAAGCAGCTCTGGAACCAGGGCCGCGTCTACAAGTCGCACCGCATCATGCCGTACAGCTGGAAGCTCTCGACGCCGCTTTCCAACTTCGAGGCGGGCTCGAATTATAAAGACGTTCAAGACCCGACGGTGACGGTGAGGACGCCGGTCGTTGCCTTCGGAGCTGACCGGATCTCAGATCGCAAATCTCAGATCTCAGATGTGGGAGGGCAGATTTCAAAGTTGCAGGCGCTGAAGGATGCCGGCACGACGATCTATCTGCTGATTTGGACGACGACGCCGTGGACGCTGCCGGAGAATCTGATGATGTGCGCGGGTGCGAAGATCGACTATGTTGCAGTCCGAGACGTCACGGACGACAAGAAGCCGATCTACATCATGGCCAAGGCGCGGCTCCCTCACATCTTCAAGAAAGAAGAGCAGTACGAGCTCGTCGCCGAGTTCAAGGGCACGGAGCTGAAGGGCACCGAGTACGAGCCGATCTTCCCGTATTTTGCCGACAAGAAGGCCGAGGGCGCGTTCCGGGTGCTGAACGACGACTACGTCACGACTGACGACGGCGTCGGCATCGTCCATATCGCGCCGGCTTACGGCGAGGACGACTTCCGCGTCTGCAAGGAGGCCGGCATGAACGCAATCGTCGATCCGCTCGACCAGGCGTGCGCGTTCACCGACCAGGTGCCGGAGTACAAGGGCCGGTTCTGCAAGGACTGCGACAAGGACATCATCAAGCGTCTCAAGGCCGAGGGCAAGCTCGTCCACCAGGCGACGATCGTCCACAGCTATCCGTTCTGCGACCGTACGGACACGCCGCTCATCTACCGCGCGATCGACGCATGGTACGTGAAGGTCGAGGACCTGCACGAGCGCCTCGCGAAGAACAACGCGAAGGTGCACTGGACGCCGGCCTATGTCGGCGAGAAGCGCTTCGGCAACTGGCTCGAGGAGGCGCGCGACTGGAACATCAGCCGCAACCGCTTCTGGGGCAGCTGCATTCCGGTGTGGATCAATGACGCCGATCCGGACGACATGATCTGCGTCGGCTCCATCAAGGAGCTCGAGGAACTTTCCGGCGAGAAGGTGACGGATCTCCACAAGCATTTCGTGGACAAGATCGTCATCCAGAAGGACGGCAAGACCTATCATCGCACGCCCGAGGTCCTCGACTGCTGGTTCGAGTCCGGCTCGATGCCCTATGCCCAGCAGCATTACATGGGCGAAGGCGACTTCAAGGACTACTTCCCCGCGGACTTCATCGCGGAGGGCCTTGACCAGACGCGCGGGTGGTTCTATACGCTGATGGTCTTGGGTACGTGCCTCTTCGACCAGAGTCCGTATAAGAACGTGATCGTGAACGGGCTGGTCTTGGCCGAGGACGGCAAGAAGATGTCCAAGCGCCTCAAGAACTATCCCGATCCGACGAAGATGCTCAACACGTACGGCGCAGACGCGATCCGCCTGTACATGATCTACTCGCCGGTCGTGAAGGCCGAGTCGCTGAAGTTCTCCGAGAAGGGCGTGCAGCAGCTGATGCGCGACCTCCTGATCCCGTGGTGGAACGCCTATTCGTTCTTCGTCACCTATGCGAACGTCGACGGATTCAACGACGCGGAGGTCGTCTACCCCGAGAGCGACAACGTGCTCGACAAGTGGATCGTCTCCTCGATGGAGACGCTGATCAACGACGTCACCGCCGCGATGGACGAGTATGACCTGCAGCGCTCGGTCCGTCCGTTCGTGAAGTTCGTCGAGGACCTCACCAACTGGTACATCCGCCGTTCGCGCCGCCGCTTCTGGAAGTCGACGAACGATGGCGACAAGCTGAACGCGTACCGGACGCTCCGCTATGTCTTGGTGCAGCTCTCCAAGGTCGCGGCGCCGTTCACGCCGTTCATCGCCGAGGAGATCTACACGAACCTGAAGGGCGCGAGCGATCCCGAGTCGGTGCACCTGTGCGACTTCCCGACGGCGAACGCCGCCGCGCGCGATCTCGACCTCGAGAAGCGCATGGCCGACGTGCAGGCCGCGGTCGAGCTCGGACGCCGTCTCCGCGCCGATAACGATCTCAAGGTCCGGCAGCCGCTGGCGTGCCTGAAGCTCGCCGGCGGAGACGTGAAGGGTCTGGAGGAGCTTATTGAGGACGAGCTGAACGTCAAGAAGGTGGAGTTCATTGCGGACGAGACGGAGCTCTGCGACGTTACGTTCAAGGCGAACTTCAAGACGCTCGGCAAGAAGTGCGGTCCCAAGATGAAGGCCGTTGCGGCGGCGATCGCCGGTGCGAAGAAGGTGCCGTTCGAGTGCGAAGGCTTCACGATCACCGAAGATGACGTGATCGTCACCCGCACGCCGAAGGACGATCTCGTGGTCGCGTCTCAGGGCGCGATCGTGGTCGGGCTCGAGACGGCGCTCACCCCCGAGCTGATTGCCGAGGGCAATGCCCGCGAATTCGTGAGCCACGTGCAGTCTATGCGCAAGGAGGCTGATTTCGAGGTTGTCCAGCGCATCGCCGTTACCGTTTCGTGCGACGCCGAGATGAAGGCTGCGCTCGAGGCGCATCTCGACTACGTCCGGAACGAGATCTTGGCCGTGTCCGTGACGATTGCCGAGGGCGAAGGAGAGGTTAGCCTGAACGGACATAAGACGGGCATCGTGATTGCGAAGGCCTGAAGGGAGGGGCGGTGAAAGGCGTCCTGAAGAAAAGCGTCTGCTGGGGCAAGAACGTCGTTCAGTCGTTCCTTGGCTGCCATTGCTCCCTGCATGCCGCAGGCCTCACGTACTTCTCGATGCTGGCGCTCATCCCCGTCCTCTGCTGCATTCTCGTGCTGGCGAAGGTGGTGCATGTCGACAAGATCGCTCGGGACCAGATCAACGAGCGTATTGACGCGATGATCACGAGCGTTGAACAGGGACAGAAGCTGATCACCGCAGAAGAGGCGGAGCGGGATCCTGAGATGAAAAAGGCACTGAAGAAGCAGATTGCCGCGGAGGAGTTCGCCAAACAGGCGCGCGGCTTCTCGGATCAGCTCTTCGGCCGGATTGCGAAGTTCGACGTCCGCAAGCTCGGTTGGATCGGCTTTGCGATGCTGCTCTGGACGGTCATTTCCTCGCTCGGACAGGTGGAAGTCAGCTTCGATGAGATCTGGGGCATCCCCAAGGCGCGTCCCATCTGGAAGAAGGCCTATCTCTACCTCTTTGTCGCGACGATCATGCCGGTCTTGGCGATGCTGGCGATGTCCATGCCGATCCTGAATGTCGTCAAGGACGTCATCGTCTCCACGATGGGCGCGACCTGGCTGACGAAATGGGTTTCGGACGGGCTCGTCTGGTTCATCGACTGGTGGCCGTTCCGACTGGGAATTTCCATCGGCTTCGCCTCGCTGGCCTTCGGCTATTTCCTTTGGGTGATGCCGAACGGCAAGGTGAGTTTCCGCCACGCCTGGTACGGCGGCGCGCTGACGGCCGTTCTCTTTGGTGCTGTGCTCAAGATCTGCGCTGTCGCGCAAGTTGGCATCGCCAAGTCTTCGGCCCTCTACGGTTCGTTTGCGTTTCTGCCGATTGTCCTCGCGTGGTTCTACATGAGCTGGCAGGTCATTTTGCTCGGCGCGTGTATGGTGAAATCGTTCGGAGAAACGTCTAAAGTCTAAGGTCTAAAGTCCTGAGAGGTTCCGATGAAGATTCTGATTACAGGCGGAAAGGGGATGTTGGGGAGGACCCTGCAAAGGGAGCTCGCCGGGCATGAGATCATCGTTGCAGACCTGCCGGAGTGGGACATTACCGACGACACGGGCTTTGTCGCCAAGGTTTGCGAGGCGAAGCCGGAGCTGATCGTCCATTGCGCGGCGATGACGAAGGTCGACGACTGCGAGACGAATCGCGATCTCGCGTTCAGGCTGAACGAAGACGGCTCGCGTAACGTGGCGCTTGCGGCGAAGGCCTGCGGTGCGCGGCTTTTCGCCATTTCGACGGACTATGTCTTCTCCGGCGAACCGCCGCGGGAGCCGTGGGCGTGGAGCGAGACGGACATTCCCCGTCCCCGTACGGTCTACGGCGCGTCGAAGTTCGCCGGCGAGCAGATGATCCAGATGCTGCTTCCCGAGGCGGTCATCATCCGCATCGCCTGGCTGTACGGCGCGGGCGGTCCCTCGTTCGTCCACACGATGGCGAAGCTCGGCGCGCAGGAGGGTGCGCCGCTCAAGGTCGTCAACGACCAGCGCGGCAACCCGACGTCGACGAAGACGGTGGCGGATGTCATCAAGTTCCTGATGACGAAGTCGGATGTCTCCGGCATCGTTCACGGCACGTGCGAAGACCAGTGCACCTGGTATGACCTGACGGTCGAACTGTTTCGGCTGTTGGGGCTGAAGCGCGAGGTCGTGCCCTGCGCGACGGAGGAGTTTTCGCGTCCCGCGCCGCGTCCGCACAATTCGGCGCTCAAGAAGAGCGTTCTCAATCTCCTCGGCTATCGGACGCCGAAATGGCAGGATGCGCTGGCGGAATTCGTTAAGACGGAGTTTTGAGCTTATGGACATGCCTGACTACAAAATCGGCAAGATCGTCATCGGCAGCGAAGCGTCCGTTCGCACCGCCTACGACCGGTTCAAGATTCAGCCGATCGACGAGGTGCGCCTTGCGCCGGAGGGGACGTCGGCGTTCCCGTCCAACCGTCAGACGCTTAAGGGCGAGGCGCAGGTCGCGGGCATCGGGACCTTCTACGGGAAGGAGCATCAGGAGCTGACGTTCGCCCCGAGCGAGAAGCCGGGCTGGTGGATCCGTCGGTTGGATCAGCCCGAGCAGCTGGACACGAAAGTCGACATTGCCAACCTCTGGACGAGCGCGCAGAACCTCGTCCTTCGCAGCGGCTCGCCGCACAACTACCTGCGGATGGTCGAGCACATCATCGCGCTCAAGTGCGGACTCGGCGTCGACAACGTGCTCGTCAAGGTCAATTCGGGAGACCCGCCGCTTTTCGACCAGTCGTCCCATCCGCTTGTTCACGCGATGAACGACACCGGCATCGTGGAGACGTCCGATCCGGCGACCTACGTGACGGTGAAGGAGCCGGTTGCCTTCGGCGGCAAGCGAGGCGATTTTCTCCTGTTCCTGCCGGCGGAGAACGGCGAGAAGAACCTGCGTATCGACTGCGCGATTTCGTGGAACACCGTGATCGGTGACCAGCGCGTTCTCTTTGATGTGACGCCGGAGACGTTCACCTATGCGTCGCTTGCGCGCACGAACGCGACGCGCAAGCAGTTCCTTCTCGCGAAGACCATCGGCAAGCTTTTCGCCGCCACGCGCAATTGGGGCTACAACGAGCGGAACATCCTCATCCACGGACGCAAGAAGTTCTACACCGAGCCGCGTTTCCAGGTCGGCGAGAAGTTCCTCGAGCCGGTCTGGCACCGTGCGACTCTCGACCTGATGGCCGCAATCGCCCTCATCGGCGAGCACCGCTTCTGCGGCACAGTGGTCAGCTACCGCGCCGGACACACGCAGGACTGCGACGCCATCCGCGCGCTCTACCGCAACGACCTCCTGGCCCGCGTCTGAGATCATGGGCAAGAAGGCGCAGGTCGCAAAACGGTTCGGCAGTTGATTTGGTATAATATTGCCTATGAGCGAAAAGATTACCATGCAGGGCGGGAAGCTGTGCGTTCCCGAGAATCCGATTATTCCTTTCATCGAGGGTGACGGCACGGGTCCGGACATCACCCGCGCGGCGATGACCGTGTGGAACGCGGCGGTCGAGAAGGCCTACGGCGGCAAGCGCAAGATCGAGTGGCTGGAAGTCCTTGCCGGCGAGAAGGCTTTTAAGGCGACGGGCGAGTGGCTGCCGCAGGCGACGCTGGACGCGTGCCGCGAGAATCTTGTCAGCATCAAGGGACCCTTGACGACTCCGGTCGGCGGCGGCATCCGCTCCATCAACGTGGCGATGCGTCAGGAGCTTGACCTCTATGTGTGCCTGCGGCCGGTCCGCTGGTTCAAGGGCGTGCCGTCCCCGGTGAAGCGTCCGGAGCTTACGGACATGGTGATCTTCCGCGAGAACACGGAGGACATCTACGCGGGCATCGAGTGGATGAACGGTACGCCCGAGGTCGAGAAGGTGAAGGCGTTTCTCTTGGGCGAGATGGGCGTCAAGAAGATCCGCTTCCCGAAGACGGCGTCGATCGGCATCAAGCCGGTCTCGGTCGAGGGTACGGAGCGTCTCGTGAAGGCGGCGCTCGACTATGCGATTGCGAATGACCGCAAGTCGGTGACGCTCGTTCACAAGGGCAACATCCAGAAGTTCACCGAGGGCGGATTCCGCGACTGGGGCTACAAGTTGGCGCAGCGCGAGTACGGCGCGACGCTGATCGACAAGGGCCCGTGGTGCGAGTTCAAGAATCCGAAGACAGGCAACACCATTGTCGTTAAGGACTGCATCTGCGATGCGTTCCTGCAGCAGATCCTGACGCGTCCGGCAGAGTACGACGTGATCGCGACGCTGAACCTCAACGGTGACTACGTCTCTGACGCGCTCGCGGCGACCGTGGGCGGCATCGGCATCGCGCCGGGCGCGAACATCAACTACCAGACGGGCGTGGCGGTCTTCGAGGCGACGCATGGCACGGCGCCGAAGTACGCGGGACTCGACAAGGTGAACCCGGGCTCGCTCATCCTCTCCGGCGAGATGATGCTCCGCTACATGGGCTGGACCGAGGCGGCGGACAAGATCATCGCCGCGATGGACAAGGTCATTGCCGCGAAGACGGTCACCTACGACTTCGCCCGCCAGATGGAGGGCGCGACCGAGGTGAAGTGCTCCGCGTTCGGCAACGCCCTCGCCGCGGCGATGTAATGGACGACCTGATCAGGACAACGTCCGAGCTCGAGTCGGCCTGTGCGCAAGCACGGGCCGATGGTGTTCAGTCCCTGAATAAGCAGAGAATATTGTTGCTGACGCCGCCGCTGCTGCAGACGAACACGCCGTATCCGGCGACGATGCACCTGACGGGGTTTCTGGAGTCGAAAGGCGTCGACGTCCATCAGCGCGATTTGTCGATCAAGGTCGTGCGGGACATTCTGCTCGAGTACGGCGACGAGATGACGGACGAGTTGCTGGAGTTCCTGGGCGGTCCTGCGCCGCTGGAAGCGAAGCGTGAGGCGAGCGAGGTCATCGACGAGCTGGCGATCTGGATCCGAGACAACATCGACCCGGAATTCGGTTTCTCGCGCTATGCAGAGGCGAAGTGCCGCGTGGTCGACGACTTCGGGAAGCTCGTCAAGCTCGTCAACCGCCGCGGTGTCATCGACAAGCCGCTCGAACGCCATCTCAAGGCGGCGATGGACGAGGTGAAGCCGACCGTGGTCGGCGTGACGTGTCCGTTCCCCGGGACGCTCGTCGCCGCGTTCAAGATCGCGAAGTACGTGAAAAAGCACTACCCGGGCGTCAGGCTGCTCATTGGCGGCGGGTACGTGAATACCGAACTCAGGGACATGACGGACAAGCGGCCGTACAAGTACTTCGACGAGTTCCAGTTGGATGAAGGGTATGGACATTTTGCTGATGATGTTCCCGCGTTTGTCCGACCCTCGTATCGCGGCATCGACTGGAACGAGTACTTCGACGTGGTGGAGACCGACAACTTCGTCACCAACCTCTGGAATTCCGGCAAGTGGGTGAAGCTCGTGATGGCGCGGGGGTGCTACTGGCACAAGTGTGCGTTCTGCGATGTCGTTCTCCCATACATAGGCTGCTTTCGAATGCCCGACCCCGTTGCGATTGTCGATGCGATGGAGGAGCTTGGAACGCGATTCCATTTTGTTGACGAAGCTATGCCTCCGGCTTTGGTCCGTGGCGTTTGCGAGGAAATCATCCGCCGTAAGTTCGTTTGCGAGTGGTGGGGGAATATCCGCTTTGACACGGCGTTCACGCCGGCCTTGTGCAAGCTGATGGCAAAGGCGGGCTGCATTGCGGTGACGGGCGGACTCGAATGTGCGAACGACAGGCTCCTCAAGCTGATGAACAAGGGCATTACGCTTGCGTCCGCCGAGAAGGTGCTGAAGGCGCTTAAGGCGGCGAAGATCTTCGTGCACGCGTATCTCATGTATGATTTTCCGACGGAGACGAAGGCGGAGCAACGTGAGGCCGAGCGCTATGTGAAGGGACTTGCAAAGAAGGGCCTGGTTCAGTCCTGCTTCTGGCACCGTTTCGCGCTGACGGTTCATTCGCCGATAGCCAAAAAGCCGGGTAAGTTTGGTATAATGGTTGGCGAATGCAAATCTAAGTTCGCAAGGAACGAATTGTCTTATACCTATGGCTAAGAAGGTTGATCACGAGCAGCGCAAGCGGGAGATTGCCGAGAAGGCGATCCGTCTCTTCTCTCAGGTCGGTTACGACAACGTGTCGCTGATTATGATCGCGGCTGCGGCCGGAATCTCGCGGACGGTTCTCTACCGCTACTTCTGCTCCAAGCGCGAGGTGATGGATGCGGCGATCCTTTCCGTGACGGACGTGATCGAGAAGCGCTGTACGAAGATTATGGCGTCCCGCGCGAAAAACATGCAGAAGCTTGAAGGCGTCTGCCATACGGTGGCGGACGTGATGTTTGCGAATAAGGAGTTTCTGGTTGCGGTCTTCGATTTTGTCGTCGGCATGGTCCGGTCCGGCGCTTCGATGGATTCGAACATCAGTCACTTTACCTCAGGGACGCGGCAAGCCATCCGGCTTCTGATCGAGCATGCCCTCGAAAAGGACGAGATCCCCGGCATTCTCGTCGTCGATCGCATTTCGGATGCCATATACGCGCAGTTCGAGTCCTGCGCCATGCGCATCGTGATTGGCACGGAATATAACGCGACTGCTGCAAAGGAGCGTTTTTCCGACGTCATTCGCGCCCTGACGATTTGGAAGTGACGGAAAAATGACAGCGCTTATCCGCCAGTAGCCCACGCTTATCCCTGATTTTTCATAGCCGCTGAAAAGCGCGGTTTTCTGCGCTGGAACATCGGCTTGTCGTCCCGTCCAGCCGAGCCCTCTGGGCTGACACACAAAAGCCCGTCG
>JAEDMC010000123.1 GCA_016303225.1 Kiritimatiellia bacterium | reverse complement strand
GCGGTGATCCTGAAGGTCTTCAGACAGCTTCTTGAACTCTTCCGAGTCGGTGTCGCCGTTCCGGATCATCGTCTCGAGAGACGCCTTGAGATTGCCGATCGCGCCATTGAGTATCTTGATGTTAGTCTTGGTGGATTCCAGGTGCTTCGCCGTGTCCTCCATTTCGGCTTTCAGGCGCTTGTCGTCGTCCGTGATGAAGTCGCTCTGCTTGTTCTGCCCGATGCCCGTGATGTCGCGGAACTTCGCCTCCCAGTCCTTCGCCGCCGCGTATCGTTCTTCCCCCTCGCGGTACTCTTTCGCCACGGCAGACTGCTCGGCGTCCCGGTCCATGTAGGTCTTTACGCCTCCGGCGATGCCGCCGACGATCGCACCGACGACAGCGCCCTTCGGTCCCGCCGCCTGGCCCATCGTCGCTCCGGCGGACGCTCCGGACAGGATGCTGCCGCCGTACTGCAGCGCGGCCTTGGTTCCGCCGGTCGCATAGTTCGCGGCATAGCTCGCGGCCATGCCGACGGCGATTCCGGCGAAGCCCCTGGTCAGCTGCAGCGCCTGAGAGTTGACCTTCGCAAACGATTCGGCGGACTTGCCGGCCGACTTGGACGCCTTGTCGAGCGCGTCGGCCATCCTGTCCGCCGCGGGCGACGTCTTGCCGCCCGGCGCGGACGAGCCGCCGAATCCGCCGCCGGATCCGGTGGCCTGCTCGAGTTCCTTCGCCTGGCGCTTGGCCTTGGCGGTCTCGAGTTCGACTTCGACTTTTAGCTTCTTATTGGCCATTGTCCATCTTCTCTATGATCGAAAGCGGCATGATGTTCGCGAGGTTTTCCTGGCGGCGGAGGAGCATCAGCGCGGAGAGCGGGACTTCCCAGAGGATCTCTCGGAAGCTCCAGCCGTAGGTCTTCGCGATGACGTGGACGGTCGCGGCGATCCAGCCGTCGTTGCCCTTGGCGTTTTTTTTTGAGCTTCGGGCATGACGTCCATCACGACCTGCATCTGGCGCTGGCACGCTTCGCGGATCTCGGCCATGGCCGAGACGGGGACGGTGTCGGCCCATTCGAAGGCGAGGGAGACCAGATTGCCGCGGAAGATCTCCTGCGCGCCGTGGGTGAGCAGGTAGAGGGACGGCAGCAGCTCCGCCGTGTCCTTCGGCTCCGCGCCGGTGACGAGCGGCGACTCGATGCGCTCCAGGGCCGCGTACATCGCCAGCGTCATCGGCTTAACGGCTCCGACGGGAGTCGGCAGAATCGCCGCGACGGCCTTCTTGGGGTTGCCATTGCTCATTCTTCACAAGCGGCGAGACGCCGCTTCTCCTTTATCAGGGTGCGGACTGAGCGGCCTGCGCCGGGAAGTTGTCGTAGCGGTGGGCGGCGATCGTCCAGCGGCGGCGGGCGTTGTAGGTGCCGGCCTCGCGGACGGAGTCGACCTTCCACTTCTTGCCGGCGTAGGTGATCGTCTTGCCGCCGGAGTTCTCGATCTTCGTAAGTTTGTCGGCGATGTCGGCCTCAGCGGTCTTGCCGTAGACGGTGAGGTTGAGGTCGACGCGGGTGTCGTAGACCTTCTCGTCGGCGCGGGCGCCGTTCTGGTCGTCGAAGTCCTCCTGCACGGGAGACTCGCTGAACTCCTCGTTCTCGACGACGAAACCGTCGAGGGTGTTGCTGATCCCGCGCGGGGAGCCGGTGATGCCGGTCGGGTTGGTGGCCATGTTGGTTGTTCCTTTCTTACTTGGTCAGTTCTCCGGTGTAGCCGAAGGTGACGGTTGCGGTGATGACGTCGTTGCCGT
Organism: Kiritimatiellia bacterium; assembly: GCA_016303225.1. Classification (GTDB taxonomy): domain Bacteria; phylum Verrucomicrobiota; class Kiritimatiellia; order RFP12; family UBA1067; genus UBA1067. The sequence goes on along the minus strand of JAEDMC010000123.1, from coordinate 7,388 downwards.
CGCCATCGCGCGAGGCGCTTTGGCGGGTGGAACGCCACTCGAAGATCTCGCCGTCCAGCTCGTGCATGACGGTCTCGGCGGCGTCGAGCGCCCGGACCGTGTTCGGATCCGACGCGGCGACTGGCGGCAGCTCGATGCAGCGGATGACGATGTCGCCCTCGAACGGGATGACTCCCGGCTTGGTGCCGGAGCCGGCGCGGTTCAGGTCGGGCGTGATGACCACGACGGCGACATTGCCGTTGCGGATCCACTGCGAGGACTCGTCATAGACTTCGCGCGTGTCCTCCGCAAAGGCCTTGCAGTTGCCGTTCACAAGGGCTTCAACCTTGTTTAAACGGTCTTTCAGGTACTCTTGAAATTCGCTGATCTTCATGGTTCCTCCTCTGGCGAAAGCGTGGCTTCCGGGACGGGCTTCAGCTTCTCGCCTTCCTTGACGAGGCCCATCTTGACGCAATCGTCGATCGAGACGTTCTCCGTGCCCATGCCGCTTTTGAAGTCGAACGGCGGGTAGGGATGCCCGAAGCGTGAGAGCTGCACCCAGATCGGCGAGGACTTGAGGGCCACCATGTCGTCGCCGCGGTAGACGCCCTCCCATCCGACGGCTTGCGCGGCAACCTGCCAGCGCGTCAGCCAGTCGCGCTGCACGTTCCGGCGCTGACGGCGGACGAGACGCTGCGCCGGGAACTCCTCGAGCGCGGCGGGCGTGGTGAACTGCCGCCACTGCTTGTAGCCGCGCGCCATGTCGACGTTGATCTTCCGGATGAGTTCAAGCCGGGCCCGAGTGCGGAGGTCTTTGATCGTGCCGACGTCGCCTTCGTCCGGACTGTATCCGATCGAATCGAGAAAGCTGCGCATGTCGCGGCGGAACTCGCTCGGGTCAAGCTCGTTGCGGATGAGTTGTGTCAGCTTATCGTGCAGCATGTCGACGATTCGCTGCTGCTCGACGCGCGCGGAGAAGAACGCCTGGTCGCGGATCTGCGGGGAAATCTCGGCCCATTCGGCGGACGACATGCCGCTCGGCGTTGGAAGCTTCAGCTGAAAGAGTTCGGATGGCTTCATAATTCAACCCCCCATGACTGCGCCATCCCGAGTGTCGCGGCGTCGGCGATCTCCTCGTCCGTCGGCAGCACGGTCGGGTCCGCCGGAATCGTGGCCTTCGGCAGCAGGATGTAGAGGATCTCGCCAGTCTCTGCGTCGCCGAGCGCTCCGGCGGGAGTCTTGAAAAGCTTGTGGCTCTGGGAATATTCGCTCGGCCAGATTCCGGCGACAGCCGGGTTGATTGGCATGGCGAGCGCCTTCTTCTTCGGATAGACGGTGCCGCCCTCGTAGTGTAGCGAGATGCCGCGCCCTGGCGCGTTCCTGTCCGTCGAGTCTGTGCCGACGGAGACGACGAAAGTGTTGCCGCTCGTCTCGGTCTGCACGGTGTCGCTCGCCTCGTCGTAGTAGTTCGACTTCGGAAGCCCGAACGGGCTGGGCTTGGTCTCGCCGTTCTTCTTGCGCAGGTGCTTGATGACGAGATCGGCGACGCGCAATCCGGCCCGCTCGGCGGTCAGTCGGTCGCCGGGGATGAAGTCAGGCGGGAGGATGGCGCGGACGATTCGCATGGGATTAGTCCAAAAGTCTTTCGGGCTTGGGAGCGGAGAATGCCGGGGAGGTGGCGACCTGCTGGGTCGTGTCGGTGATGGGCGTGTCGTAGTCCTCGACCTTGCCCTTGCCCGCTGCGAGGTTGTTGAAGAACTCCTCCGCAAGCTTCGCGTTGTCGATGCGGATCTGCGTCGGCTGTAGGTTGATGCGCGAGAGGACGCGGATGACGAGAATCGCGACGGCCTTCGGGATGCAGCTCGACGGAATCGTCGTCTCGTCAGGATCCATCCTGACATTGCCGTTCGAGAAGATGTAACCTCGGATCTCGCCGGTGAGGTCGGTGATGAGCTGCTCGACCGTGTCGACCTCGAAGTCGCGGCGGTAGGCCTCGATCTCCCGGCGGGAAAGCGCCGCGACGAGGTTCGCTTCGGTAATCTTTTTCCAGTTCATTGCTTGAATAGGTGAAGGTTCAAGGTGAAGGTGAACAGTGGAAGATACCAATCTTCACCTTCACCTCTCACCTTCACCTCCCTCTTACGCCAGCGTCAGCTTGCCGAGCGAGATCGTCGAGACGACCTGCACGTCCTCGGACCAGTCGACGGCGAGGATGTCCGAACGGCAGCCCTCCTCGCGGTACATGCGCACGGCCTCGACGGAGTTGGAGCCGATCGAGAACGTCTTCATGAACCCGGGGTCGTACTGCGTCGGGTTTTCGTTGCCGTGGAAGATGTAGCCGAAGTCGCCCACGAACTCAGCCTTCGAGGCCGTCTTGCCCATCTTGTACGCGTCCTTCGAGAGGACCGCGACGCGGATGTCGATCTGCGGGTTGAGGAGCATGCCGGCGAACTCGCCGAGGCCGATGCCCTGGGCCTTGACGCCCTGGATGCGGCCGAGAACCTTCGCGGAGTTCTTGATCTTGCGCCACGCCGAGAGGCCGAGCACCATGCGGTTCGGCATCATGCCGGTCTTGATCGCGATGCCCTCGAGGATCTCGTCGATCTTCGCGACCGGGTCGTCCGACGCGATCGTGCAGGTCGCGCTCGTCCCGGCGGACGCGGCGGCCATGAGGTCCATGACGCGCTTCTCGCGGGCGAGGCAGGCCGAGATCACGAGCGTGCGGGTCTTCGCCTCCTCGAGCGCCGAGTCGGCGTCGCCGGCCTTCTCCCGCTCCTGGTCGTCGATCGCGATCTCCAGCGCGTTCGCCGAGCAGTTGAAGTTGCCGTCCGTCGCGAGGAAGTTGATGCGGTTCGCCCGCCCGCCCACGGCACGCGAGGTGTCGTAGACCTGGAAGGCGTTCTTGTCGTCGAACTTCTTGAACATGCCGGTTCCGACGCCGACGGGGACGCGCGGCGCGATGAAGTCCGCCAGCTTGCTGCCGACGTCCTGTGCAACGCCGTACGCGTAGTTCTTCAGGGTCTCCTTGAAAGTGGAGGTGCCGAGTTTGCTCATTGTCTGTTACCTTTCTTTGTTATTGTTTAGGTGAAGGTGAAGGTTCAAGGTGAACAGTGGAGGAAACAATTCCTTTGTTTACCTTCACCTCTGGCCTTCACCTAAGTGACTTTACGCCGCGTGGACTTCCGGGGCCATCGGCGCGAACTCGACGAGCTCGTCCGCGACGCCGGCCTGAAGGACGACGCCGACGACGGTGCCCGCGCCGCTGGTGTAGGCGGCGAGCTTGCCGTTCGAGTCGACCTTCAGCTTGTCGCCGACCGCGATCGTGCCGGCGGCCTTGCCGCGCAGGACGCCGTCGAACGTGCCGAGAATGGCGACGTCGGACTCGGTCGCGCCGCCCTCGGTGATGACGCCGAGCGCGTTCGTGCCGCCGGACAGCTTGAGGCCGCTGTCGTACTCGGCGATGAAGCCCTCCTTCCCGGAGAGATCGGTGCTCGCCTTGTTGGCCAGGCGAACGAGGGCCTTTTCACGTGCGATGATTTCCATCTTGCTTTTACCTTTCTTGATTTGCCTCAGTCGGCGAAGAGTTCCGGGTTCTGCGACCGGCACGCGCACCAGGCGGTGTTGAAGTCGCACTTGTGCGCCGTGCGGTACTCGGCGACGGCCTTGTTCCGCTGCAGCACGACTTCCTCGCGGGCGGACGGCGTACTGGCCGTCTGCTTGTTGAGGACCCTCTGCGGCGCGGCGGGCGCGTCCGGGATGCCGGCGACGAGCGCCTTGGCGACGTCCTTGTTGGCGATGTACTGCGCCTTCAGGACGTCCTTGTTGCACTTCTTCGCGTTCGCTTCCGCGAACTCGTCCGCCTCCTTCTCGAGCGCGGCCTTCTCGGCCTTGGCCTGCAGCTCGGCGGCCTTGGCCTTCGCGTCCTGGCCTTCCTTGATGGCGGCGAGGACCTGCTCCTCGGTCGCCTCGGCGGGAAGCCCGAGCGCCGTTTTCAGTTTTTCGATGTCCATTGCGGACCCTTTCTGTTTGTTAGGTGAAGGATTGAGGTGAAGGTGAACAGTGGAAGCTTCACCTTCACCTTCCACCTTCACCTTGTTCAAGATAGGAGCCACCGGGATATTCGGCTTGTTCGTGAGGCCGACCGTCGTCATCTTCGTCGGACGGCCCGCCTTGTCGGTGTACCACGTGCAGGAGAGGAAGCGGAGACGCCGGTTCGAGACGGCCTCCGCTCCCTGGTCGGTGAACTTCACGTCGCCGACGAGTCCGCGCTCGTCGTCGATGGCGAGGTTCGAGATCCACGCCGCCGCCCGGGTGTCGCTGTCGATCCGCTCGACTTCGCTCTGGTGCTCGAAGTCCATCAGGATCTCCTTCGCCCCGTTCGCGCGCCAGTCGGCGATCAGCTGCTCGAACGCCGCACGGTCGCAGACCTGCATCGACTTCTCGCCGGGGAAGTTCCCGAACGGACAGAGCTGCACGGCGGGCAAGGTCTCGCCCGGCTGCACGGTCTCAGGAAGCTGTTCGTTTTTGTTCATAAGTTTAACCTTCCTTTGTTCACCTTCAGCTTCAACCTTCACCTAATCCCGAACTCGCACGAGAATGGCCCTAGGAGCGCGAGGAGCGCGGGGGCGTCTCCTTGCCCGCCCGAAACGCTACGGGCGTTTTTGAACGGCATACAGCGCGTTTTGAAGGGGGTGTCGGCTGGCTGTGGTATAATCATGGTGGCGTGTGGCCGGAAAGGAGGTGATTTGGATGACGGATATCGAAGTTGCTCTTGAGCTTACGAAGATTGTTCTTGGTGGTCGCCTGACCCCTCTGAGCGAGGAGGAAGATCCGAAGAAGGTCGTGCTGGACCTTTATCGGGATTCTCTGGCTGCGGTTCGCCGCAAGCTTGACGGATTTGCTTGATGCAGTCCCTTATGGCGTCGGCCGCTTCTTGGCCGACGCCATATCTCACGGGATCGTCCTTGAAAAGCACAATCTTGTCGTTGACGAGGCGAACCTCATCGAGGTTGATCATCGTGTCGCCGATGATTGTCAACTTTCCGTATTTGATTGGTTTCATGTTCGCTCTTGCCTTTCAGAAGTTAAGTGTGGTATAATTTGCGGCGTAGGAGGCAACTCGTCGGAAGTATGGATTGAGGCACGGCGAAGAGCCGACGGCAGGAAGTAGCGGCGCGGCCTTAGGGTAACACGTGAAATCACATCCCTGCACTGGTCGAGTGAGACTCGTCATCAGCATCCTCCTTGTTGAATACGCGTGGGTAATTGCTCTCGCGTATTCTTTTTACATCTTCTGCAGACATGCGGGTGGTTTTGAATTGCAACCCTGTTCCGTCAGGTGAAAGGACGACCATGCGATCTACCCCTTCTACGGCAACATAATCTGTGCCCTGTTTGTACCATGTGCCGTTGGCGATTGTATTTGGGATCCTGTCACCAATCATCATTTCCTGATGGTTGTAGCCAAATTTTCCGTTTCCAAAATCGCCCTGAACATGATCTCTGGCATGCGCGTTTCCATTTTGATAGAACGCGATATGGCTGATCTTCTTCCCGTTGCTTAGAGTTAAACCTGGCATGAAGTCGTGGCAGTCTTTCCCGGCTTTCACTTCCAGCATCTTGCTCACACCCTGCGTCTTGGCCTTTACTTGCCACTCATGCTTCTCGCGTTTGGCCTTGGCCTTGGGAGATTCGGTTGCAGTGGCACCGGCTCCGTCGGCGGGCGCGAACGATCCGGGCGTCGAATCTTCCGACGTCTTTCCACGCGGCGGGAGTTCCTTGTTCTCAATCTTCGCTCCGAACTCGGCGGCCATCGCCTCGGCGATCACCGCGGCGGTTGCCGGATCGTCGGGCAGCAGGGACGGAAGACGGGAGACGAGAGACGCGGCCTCGGCCTTGACGTCAGCGCCGCTTTCAAGGGCGTCTAAGAGCTCTTTAACGGCCTTTCCGGCGGGGCTCATGTCGGCGGCGAAGGCCTTCAGAAGTTCAGCGGTTGAGCGGTTAAGCGGTTCAGATTCCTTAACCGCTGAATCGCTTAACCGCTTAACCTCCTTGTTCATGAACGGCGCGGCGAAGCCGGGCTGCGGCGCGGGCGACTCGTCCTTGACGAGCTTCAGCCCGACGGCCTCCTCGAGCTCGGCCTGGTCGACGGTGTAGCCCGCCGTCTTGAGCTTGCCGGCGAGGTCGGCGATCTCGTCGGCGGTCGGCTTCGCCTCGTTGGAGAGTTCGAACCGCGCGGCCATCGGACGCCCCGGGAACTCCAGCTCGAGATAACGGCGGAAGAGCGAACGGTTGAGCGCCTCGGCGATCTTCACGCCGTCACGCGCCACGATCTCGCGCCAGACCTCCATCTGCGCTCCGCCCGCCAGCGAGCCGGTGTCGGCCTGCGCAAGCGAGGTGAGCGTGCCGCCCGTCGCCAAGAGCACAATGTACTTGTCCTGGTGCTCGATGAACGGCGTGAACGGATCGGCCCCGCGCGCCTCCGCCGCGAAGTCGATGTGCGAGCCGTTCGGGCGGATCGTGTTCTGTCCGTTGTGCGCGGCGTCGCCCGCCTCCTGGTAGAGCGGCTTGTCCTTGTCGGTCGCCCCTGCCGCCATCTCGAAATGCACCGGCGGTATCGCATACCGCTCGATGAAGCGGCCCCAGTCGCGGTCGCCGAGCGCGTGGCGGATGTAGATGATGATCGCCGGATAGTCGATCGCGCGCTTCCTGACGAGCGAGACGAGCCGCGCGTCCGGGCCGATCGGCTCGAGTCCGCCGGTCGTCTCGTGGCACGCCGGGTTCCAGAGCCACTGTCCCTCGTCGTTCCTGAGGAAGTTCCAGCTGTCCAGCAGGTTGACGTGCTGCACCTTGTTTCCGTCCCAGATCGGCTGCACGTGTGAGAAGCCGCGGAAGAACGCGAGATCCATGTGCTCGAGCACTTCGCTGAAGTTCTCGATGCCGCTGACGAAACGGTCCAGCGCGTCGCGCTGCTCGTTCGCAAGCGTCTCGTCTTCCGACGACGAGGCGACGAAGCGGTAGTCGAGACCGGCGAGCGCCGACTGCCGGCGCTCGACGCACGTCATCAGCACGGGGTCGGTCGCCTCGATCTCGTTGTAGGCGTACTGGAGCCGCGGCGATCCCCACACGCGGGCCGAGTCGAACATCGACGTCGCCCGGGAGATCGACAGCCCCCTGAGCGGATTCGTCCGCTCAAGCCAAATCTTGTTCAGTCTCCGCAGCTCTTCCATCAGATGGTCCTTTCGTCATAGTTGCCCGCGCCGCCGGCTGAGAACGGCGGCGGCGGGATGACGCCCGCGTCCGCCGCGCTGTGCGCGAGGACGCCGGCCATGAACTCGTCGGCGTGGCTCGTCTGGCCCTCGGCGTTCTCGAACTCCGGGACGTGCACGCGGATCGCGCCGTTCGCCGCG
>JAEDMC010000122.1 GCA_016303225.1 Kiritimatiellia bacterium | reverse complement strand
AGGAGTACGGCTATTACTTCTGGTGGGGCGACACGGTGGGGTATGCGCGCAATGCGAGTGACACTGGCTGGGTGTCGTCCCAGACCGGCGCATCGTTTTCCTTCTTGGACGGCAACTGCCCGACCTGGGGCAAGACCACGGCCCAGCTCCAGTCGGCCGGCTACATCGACGCGACGGGCAACCTCGTGGCGAAGTACGACGCGGCGACGGCGCACCTCGGCGCGCCGTGGCGGATGCCGACGGACGCGGAGTTCGCCGCTTTGATCGACAACTGCACGACGGTCTGGACGACGCGCAACGGCGTGTACGGGCGGCTCGTGACGGGCAAGGGGGCCTTCTCGACGAAGAGCATCTTCCTTCCCGCTGCCGGCTACGGCAACGCCTCCGCCCTCTACAGCCCCGGCTCGAGCGGCCTCTACTGGTCCTCCACGCCGCGTTCGGAGAATTCCGTCTTCGCGTGGTACCTCTTCTTCCGTTCGGACTTTTTCAGCCGGTTCCACTACGACCGCTACTGCGGTTTCCCGGTGCGTCCTCTCCGAGGATTTGCCAAGTAGCGCGCGAACTGCGCGCGCGTCCGATTCATTTCGATTGATTTGATTTAGGTTTATTCCAATGGCGTCGTACGAACAGGTCATTAAGTTCGAGGGCGAGAAGCCAGAGGGCGTGATACGGCTGGCGGAGGCCGCCTCGCCCGGCAGATCGTACATGTGGTGAAATACGGCTGGCTGGCGTTTTACAGCCGGTGTAAGACATTGCTCGAATTGGCGAGAAATCTGCGGTTGGCACGCGGTTTGCTAATGACATTGGTAGTTGAACGCAATAGAAGCTATGTCAGACAGCATCAAACATGAATGTGCGGTGGCGCTCCTGCGGTTGCGCAGGAACGCCGCCCACTATGCGGAGAAGTTCGGCTCCACCGACTTCGGTGGCACGAAGCTGTCGCTGCTCCTCGAGAAACAGCACAATCGAGGGCAGGACGGCGCGGGGGCAGTCACCCTGACGCTCACGCCCGAGAACGGTCGGCCGGCCTACGGTGAACTCAAATCCGCGTCGGATAGCCCCCTCGCGGATTTGCTGTCTCTGCTCGCCAAGCGTCGCAGGATGGACGAGACGCTCTTTCTCGGGCATCTTCGCTATGCGACGTACGGCAAGGGCGACGTCGGTTTCTGCCATCCGTTCGTCCACAAGTCCGCACGCCTCTCTCGGACGCTGTTCCTGGCCGGCAACTTCAACCTCACGAACACGCACGAGCTCTTCGACGCCTACGTGGGGATGGGCAAGTTCCCCGAGTCGACCGCCGACGGGTATCTCATCTGCGAGTGGCTCGCCTCGTGCATGCTGGGCGAGGAGATGGCGCGGAAAGACGGGAGCGGAAGCCGGAGTGGCGAAATCCTCGTTTCGGCGCTGAGAAACCTCCTGCCGCGTCTGGACGGCGCGTATACGCTATGCGGAATGACCGGCGACGGCTGGAGCTTCGCCGTCCGTGATCCGCACGGCATTCGTCCGGGCTACTGCTATGTCGACGACGACGTCGCCGTCGTGGCCTCTGAGCGCCCTGCCGTCCAGGCGGCCTTCGATCTCATGCCCGACGAGGTGAAGGAGCTTGTGCCGGGTGAGGCGATGATCGTCGCGCCTGACGGAACGGTTTCGTTCGTGAAGATCCTCGAGCCTGCCGAACGGCGCGGTTGCGTCTTCGAGCGCATCTACTTCTCCCGCGCAAACGACGCGGACATCCACCGTGAGCGCAAGGCGCTCGGCGCCGCTTTGGCGAAACCGCTTCTTGACGCCGTCGGAGGCGATCTCGAGAACACGTTCTTCAGCTACATTCCCAACTCGGCGCTCGTCGCGTTCCACGGACTCCTGGAGGCGCTCTGGACGGAGGGCCTCGCCGAAGGCCGGCCGGTGCGGTTCGGCCAGATCGCTGTCAAGGACGCCAAGTTCCGCACGTTCATCGCCGATGCGGCTGCGCGGCGGGAGTTCTACCAGCACGTCTACGACGTCACGTACGGGCTTGTGCGGCCGGCGACGGATACGCTCGTCGTCCTGGACGACTCGATCGTTCGCGGCAACACGATGAAGAACGCGATCTTGCCGATGCTGGACCGACTGGGTCCGAAGCGGATTATCGTTGCCTCGTCGGCACCGCCGATCTGCTATCCGGACTGCTACGGCATCGACATGTCGACGCTGGGCGAACTGGTGGCCTTCAAGGCGCTCGTCAATCTCGAGGGCGATCGTGCGATCGCGGAGACGGACGACGTCCGCGCCCTTTACGCGCGTCACTCGCTCGCCGAGCTTTCGTCCGAGATCGCCCGGCTGATCACGCCGAAGGGGATGAAGGCCAAGGTGGACGTCATCTTCCAGACGGTCGACGACATGCGCGGATGCTGCCCGGATTCGTCCGGCGACTGGTATTTCACGGGCGACTACCCGACGAAGGGTGGCGAACGTGTTCTCCATGACGCGCTCAAGAACTACTTGGCGCGCAAGGAGGGGCGGAGCTACTGATTACATTTTCTGTGATATGCAGCGCTGGGGCGGATTACATTTTTTGTCGTCCGTTTATGATGTCTTGCGGAAAATGACGGAATAACGCCAATTCTGAAAATTGGCACGGCATTTGCTAGTATGGACTGGAGGCTTATGACTATGGACAACAACTTGATTGCAAAGTGGCGGGCGGAACGGGATCGGAAGGCGCTTCTGGCGTTGGCGGACGGCTCGGTCTTCCACGGCGTCGCTTTCGGAGAGACGATTGACCGGTGTGGCGAGGTGGTGTTCAACACCGGCATGTGCGGGTATCAGGAGATCTTGACCGACCCGTCTTACGCCGGACAGTTCGTCACCCTCACCACTGCCGAAGTCGGCAACTATGGAATCAACCCCGAGGACGTCGAGTCCCGGGGCCTTTTTCTGTCTGGACTTGTGATCGGTGATCTGACGGAACCGTCGAACTTCCGTTCCACGGACTCGCTTAACGCGTACCTCAAGGCGAACGGCGTGCCCGGTATCTACGGCGTCGATACGCGCGCGCTGACGATTCACCTGCGCGAGAACGGCAACCAGAAGGCGTACCTCTGCCTGTCCGGGGCGCTCTCCGAGACGGAGGCGATCGCCAAGGCGAAGGCCTGGGAGGGCCTGGACGGTCAGGACTATGCGGCGAAGGTGACCTGCGGGGAGTCTTACGAGGTCGGCGAAGGCGACCAGCATGTCGTGGCTTATGACTTCGGCATCAAGACGAACATTCTGCGGTCGCTTGGCAAGTTTGCGCGGGTGACGGTCGTGCCGGCGAAGACATCGGCGGCCGACGTCCTTGCGATGAAGCCGGACGGGGTGTTTCTTTCCAACGGTCCGGCCGATCCCGCTGCTTTGCCGTATGCCATTGAGAACATCCGCACGCTGCTCGGGAAGGTTCCGATCTTCGGCATCTGTCTCGGGCATCAGCTGCTGTCGCTTGCCTGCGGGGCGAAAACGGGGCGGCTCAAGTTCGGCCATCACGGGTGCAACCATCCGGTCAGGAACCTCGCGACGGGCAAGGTGGAGATCACCAGCCAGAACCACAACTTCGCCGTCCTCCCGGACTCGGTTCCCGACTGTCTCGAGGTGACGCACGTGAACCTCAACGACGGCTCGATCGAAGGCGTTCGCCACGGGACGCTGCCGGCGTTCTCCGTGCAGTATCATCCGGAGAGCTGTCCGGGTCCGCACGATTCGGAATACCTCTTCGAGGAATTCCGAAAGCTAATGGTGAAGAGTGAAAAGTGAAGAGTTGGAGAAGGGTATGAAAAAGCAGGTCAAATACGTGTTCATCACCGGGGGCGTGGTGAGCTCCCTCGGGAAGGGCATCACCTCGGCGTCGCTGGCGCTCCTCCTCAAGAGCCGCGGCTACAAGGTCTTCATGCAGAAGCTCGACCCGTATCTCAACGTCGATCCCGGCACGATGAGCCCCTATCAGCATGGTGAGGTGTTCGTGACGGACGACGGCGCCGAGACCGACCTCGACCTCGGGCACTACGAGCGGTTCGCGGGCGTCACGTGCTCGAAGGCGTCGAATTTCACGTCAGGGCGCATTTATGCGTCCGTCCTGGCGCGTGAGCGTGCGGGCGGCTACCTGGGCGGCACGGTGCAGGTCGTTCCCCACATCACGAACGAAATCAAGGCGGCGATCCGCTCGGCCGGAGAGCATGATGTCGACATTGTCCTCTGCGAAATCGGCGGCGTCTCGGGCGACATCGAGTCGCTGCCGTTTCTCGAGGCGGCGCGGCAGTTCCGGTTTGAAGAGGGATACGACAATACCTGTTTCGTCCACCTGACGCTCGTTCCGTACCTGAAGGCGGCGGGCGAGCTGAAGACCAAGCCCTCGCAGCATTCGGTCGGACAGCTCCGCGCGATCGGCATCATTCCCGACATCCTCGTCTGCCGGACCGAGATGCCGATTCCCAAGGAACATCTCGAGAAGCTCGCGCTCTTCTGCAACGTGCGGCTCGAGCGTGTGATCGAGGAGAAGGACGTGACGGATTCCGTCTACGCGATTCCCCGCGAACTCCGCAAGCAGCATCTGGACGAAGAGGTTCTGAAGCAGCTGCACCTCGACATCTGGCCCGTGAAGCACACGGTCTGGGATACGCTCGTGAAGAAGGCGACGCAGCCGAAGAAGGAATGCACGATTGCCCTGGTCGGCAAGTACATCGCCATTCGCGACGCCTACAAGTCCGTTCACGAGGCCCTGCACCATGCCGGCATGGCGCACAACTGCAAGGTGAATGTCAAGTGTGTCGAGGCGGAGGAACTGGAGGGGAATCCGAGACTTCTGAAAGGCGTGGACGGGATCCTTGTCCCGGGTGGGTTCGGGAGTCGGGGTGTTGATGGAAAGATCGTCGCGATCAAATATGCCCGCGAGCACAAGGTTCCGTTTCTGGGCATCTGCCTCGGCATGCAGTGCACGGCGATCGAATATGCGCGGAACGTCGTCGGCTGGAAGGATGCGAACTCGACCGAGTTCGACGAGAAGACGGCGCACCCGGTGATCGACCTGATGGCCGATCAGAAAGGCGTCACGCAGAAGGGCGGCACGATGCGCCTCGGAGCCTATCCGTGCGTGATCGAGCCCGGCACGCTGGCGGCGAAGCTCTACAAGTCGACGATGATCTCCGAGAGGCATCGTCACCGGTACGAGCTCAGCTACGATTCGGAAGGACGCAGGGCGTTGGAGAAGGCCGGGCTCAAGGTGTCGGGCACGTCTCCTGACGGCAGGCTGGTCGAGATCGTCGAGTTGCCCGGTCATCCGTATTTCATCGCCGGACAGTTTCATCCCGAGTTCAAGTCCCGTCCGACCGAGCCGCATCCGCTTTTTGAGGGCCTCGTTCGCTCGGCCCTTAAGACAGTGAAGAGTGAAAAGTGAAGAACTGATAAGGATGGTCTCATGAAAAGAACCGACATTCGCAAGATTCTCATCATCGGGGCGGGTCCGATCGTCATCGGGCAGGGCTGTGAGTTCGACTATTCGGGGGTGCAGGCCGTGAAGGCGCTGAAGAAAGAGGGGTACGAGGTCGTGCTCGTCAACTCCAATCCGGCGACGGTCATGACAGACCCGGAACGGGCGGACCGCACGTATATTGAGCCTCTCACCGTCGACACGCTTCACGAGGTCATCCGCCGGGAGCGCCCGGACGCCGTTTTGCCGACTTTGGGCGGACAGACCGCTCTGAACCTCGCGATGGAACTCGACAAGGCCGGCATTTTGCGGCGCTATCGCGTGGAGCTCATCGGTGCGCAGGCCGAGGCGATCGCACGCGCCGAAGACCGCCAGCTCTTCAAGGCTGCGATGCGCGAGCTGGGGCTTGACATGCCCAAGTCTGGCAGTGCCCATACGTTCGAGGAGGCCCGTGCCGTCGCCGAGACGATCGGCACCTGGCCGCTCATCATCCGTCCGGGCTTCACGCTCGGCGGCACGGGCGGCGGCATCGCGCACGACGCGGACGAATTCACGCGCATCGTGACGGGAGGTCTCGAGGCCTCGCTCAATCATGAGGTCCTCATCGAGGAGTCGCTGATCGGCTGGAAGGAATTCGAGATGGAGGTGATGGCGGACAAGGCGGGGAACGCCGTCATCGTCTGTTCCATCGAGAACATGGATCCGATGGGCGTCCATACGGGCGATTCGATCACCGTCGCACCGATCCAGACGCTGACCGACCGCGAATATCAGGCGATGCGGGATGACTCGATCGCGGTCCTCAGGAAGATCGGCATTGCGACAGGCGGGTCGAACGTGCAGTGGGCGGTCGATCCGAAGACAGGTCGTCGCATCATCATCGAGATGAATCCGCGTGTCTCACGTTCCTCGGCGCTCGCGTCGAAGGCGACGGGCTTCCCGATCGCCAAAATCGCCGCGCTCCTCGCGGTCGGCTACACGCTGGACGAAATCAAGAACGACATCACGGGCGAGACGCTCGCCTGCTTCGAGCCGGCGCTCGACTATGTGGTCGTGAAGATTCCGCGCTTTGCCTTCGAGAAATTCCCGGGGACCTCGACGACGCTTGGCACGCAGATGAAGGCGGTCGGCGAGGTCATGGCGATCGGCCGCACGTTCAAGCAGGCGTATCTGAAGGCCGTCCGTTCGTTGGAGGCACCGCTGAGGTATCACGACGAGGCGACCTACGATCCGTGGTTCAGGCGCGAGCTCGCGGAGATTGAGGCGTATAGGAAGTGTTTGGAAGGTTTGGAAGGTTTGGGAGGTTTGGGAGGTTTGGGAGGTTTGGCAGGTTTGGGAGGTTTGGAGGAGGAGGTTCTTCGCCAGGCGAAGGTCTTCGGATTCTCCGACAAGGAGATCGCTGCGGCCGTTGGGTGTGAAGAGGACGAGATTCGCGCACGGCGTCTCGCACTCGGCATCCGGCCCGAGTTCGGCGAGGTCGACACCTGCGCCGGCGAGTTCAAGGCGAAAACGCCGTATTACTACAGTTACTACAAATACGAGGACTCCAAGCCCGATCGCGCTTCGCAATCGCCCGTCGATCTTTCGTTGTCCGATTCGCCGAAGCGCATTATGGTGCTTGGCGGTGGCCCGAACCGCATCGGGCAGGGTATCGAGTTCGACTGGTGCTGTTGTCATGCGGCGTATGCGCTGAAGGCCCGTGGCTATGAAGTCGTGATGGTGAATTCGAATCCCGAGACCGTCTCGACCGATTACGACACCTCTGACAAGCTTTACTTCGAACCGCTCACGTTCGAAGACGTGATGGAGATCTACGATCGCGAGCAGTGCGAGGGCGTGATCGTCCAGTACGGCGGGCAGACTCCGCTCAACCTGGCGCAGCGCCTGAAGGCGGCGGGGGCGCGGATCGTCGGCACGTCGCCGGATGACATCGACCGCGCGGAGGACCGCGACTTCTTCAAGAAGCTGGTGGAGGATGTCGGCGTGCGGCAGCCGGCGAGCGGCATCGCCCATTCGGTCGACGATGCTCACCGCATCGCTGCGGAGATCGGCTATCCCGTCCTTGTGCGGCCGAGCTTTGTCCTCGGCGGACGCGGCATGGCGATCGTGGCGACGGACAATGAACTCGACAAGTACGTGGGCGAGGCGGTTGCGGCTTCGGAGGGCAAACCGATCCTGATCGACAAGTTCCTCGAGCACGCGATCGAGCTGGACGTCGACTGCGTGTCGGACGGCGAGACGACGGTGGTCGGCGCGATCCTGGAGCACATCGAGGCGGCGGGCTGCCATTCGGGCGATGCCGCGGCGATTACGCCGCCGCGTTCGCTCGCCCCTGAGACGATTGTCGAAGTGAAGCGCCTCGCGCACGAGTTCGCGAAACGGCTGCATATCGTTGGCCTCATGAACATCCAGCTCGCCGTCACGGCGTCGGATGGCGGGCAGGCGGTGTGGATGATCGAGGTGAACCCCCGCGCTTCGCGCACGGTTCCGTTCGTCTCGAAGGCGATTGGCGTTCCGCTCGCGGACATCGCGGCGCGTTGCATGGTGGGCGAGAAGCTGGCGGACATCGGTTTTACGCAGGAGGTGATTCCGGCCTATACGTCCGTGAAGGAGGCCGTGTTCCCGTTCGTGAAGTTTCCGGGGGCGGAAGTGTCGCTTACGCCGGAGATGAAGTCGACAGGCGAGGTGATGTCCATCGACGATGATCCGGAACTTGCCTATTTCAAGAGCCAGATCGCGGCGGGAAGTCCGTTGCCGAAGACGGGCGAGGTGTTCGTCTCGCTCAGGGACGAGGACAAGGCTGAGGGCGTGGAAGTCGTCCGTGAACTCGTCCGGCTCGGCTACGGCATCTACGCGACGCGCGGTACGTCGACGCGCTTGTGGGAAGCGGGAATTCCCTCGAAGGCCGTCTTCCGCATCTCGCGCGGACGCCCGAACGCGCTCGATCTCCTGCGCACGGGAACGTTGAAGTGGATTGTCAGCACGACCGAGAACGGCCGGGAGGCGATTGAGGACAATGCGCGTCTGAGATCCGGCGCTGTCGCGGCGGGCGTGCCGCTTACGACGACTCTGGACGGTTTCCGGGCGGCAGTCCGCGGACTTGCCGAGGAAGGTTCCTTCGGAGGCACTGGCGTACGCACGCTGCAGGAGTACCACGCGATGAAAAGATGGTAGACGCAAGATGATCTGCGTCCGCGTGAGGAAATCAATTGGAGCGGTGATGTGTAGGTGGAGAGAGTAGGTGGAGGTGGACAGTGGAAGTTCTCACTTTAGTAGGTGGGGCGTGAGTCGCAGACGAACAGAAGGATTTAATCTCTCCATTGTCCACCTCCACCTTCCACCTCCATCTGGGCTGCCGATTGAAAAACTAAACGAAATTTTAGTGTTGCGGCAACGAACCCAGTGACGATTCTGTCTCTGGGTTTTCGTTTACTATTTCAGTTTTCGCCGCAAAGGGGGCGCAAGGAGGGCGCAGAGATGTTTTGGGCTGCCTTCGGCAGTGAGTCTGGGTCGTCTGGGACGAAAGCGAAACTACGGGCGGATCAGACCAACTTGCGGTTAGGTTTTTGATTTCGTCCGACAAGGGCGTGAAGGATTATGGCAGGGTCTCGCCCTGCGGTTGTTTTTTCGTATAGATTCGCTTGACGATTTCAAATTTCGGCGAGCCGAAGTTGATGAGCAGTCCGTGTTCGATGCCGGTCTGTGCCGAGGTAGAGGTGCAATGCATAGGCCGTTTGCCTGACCGTGGTGACAAGTT
>JAEDMC010000121.1 GCA_016303225.1 Kiritimatiellia bacterium | reverse complement strand
CACCGGCTTGATGTGCCAGATC
Organism: Kiritimatiellia bacterium; assembly: GCA_016303225.1. Lineage (GTDB taxonomy): Bacteria > Verrucomicrobiota > Kiritimatiellia > RFP12 > UBA1067 > UBA1067. The sequence goes on along the minus strand of JAEDMC010000121.1, from coordinate 9,333 downwards.
TCGTCGCAGTACTCCTGCACCGCGCGGTCGGACGAGAAGAGTCCAGACCGGGCGATGTTGACGAGCGACATGCGGTTCCACTTCTTCGCATCGCGATAGGTGGCGTCAACGCGGTCCTGCGCGTCGGAATAGGAGCGCAGGTCGGCAAGCAGCATGTAGTAGTCGTTGTACTCGAGGAGATTGCGGACAATCGGATCGAAGAGCCCGGGCTCCAGCACCGAGAAGGCGTTCGACTTGATCATGTCGAGAGCCATCTTGATCTCCGGATCGTTCTCGTAGAAGTCCTTCGACCGGTAGGTCGGCCGGAGCTTCGCGACTTCCTCGGCCTTGAGTCCGAAGAGGAACATGTTGTCGTCGCCCACTTCCTCGTGGATCTCGACGTTCGCGCCGTCCAGAGTGCCGAGCGTGAGCGCACCGTTCATCATGAACTTCATGTTGCCCGTGCCCGACGCCTCCATGCCCGCGAGCGAGATCTGCTCGGAGACTTCAGACGCCGGCATGATCTTCTCGGCGAGCGAGACGCGGTAGTCGGGAAGGAACGCGACCGAGAGGCGGCCACGCGTCTTCGGATTCGAGTTGACGACGTCCGCGATGCCGTGGATGAGGCGAATGATCAGCTTCGCCATGTAGTACCCCGGCGCCGCCTTCGCCGCGAAGATGAACTGCCGCGGCACGGGATCGTAGGTCGGATCGTTCAGCAGCCGGTTGTAGAAGATGATGATGTAGAGCGCCAGCAGGAGCTGACGCTTGTACTCGTGCAGACGCTTCACCTGCACGTCGAAGATCGCGTCCGGATTGAGCGCGATGCCGAGGTTCTTCATCGTCCAGTTCGCGAGCTGCCCCTTGTTGGACCGCTTGATCTTCGTCATCGCGGAGAGGAACTCGTCGTTCGTCGCGAACTTCTCGAGGTTCTTCAGCTCGTCGAGGTGCGTGATCCAGCGGTCTCCGATCGATTCGGTGATGAGCTGCGCGAGCATCGGGTTCGCCTTGAGGAGCCACCGACGCGGCGTGATGCCGTTCGTCACGTTGTGGAACTTCTGCGGCCAAAGCTCGTAGAAGTCCTTGAACAGGTCCTCACGCAAAATCTTCGTGTGCAGCTTCGCGACGCCGTTGACGGACGACGTGCCGACGAGGCAGAGGTTCGCCATGCGAACGTAGCGGTCGCCGGTCTCGTCGATGAGGGACATCCGCTGCAGCTTCTTGATGTCGCCCGGATAGATCGAGCTGACCTGCTGCAGAAAGCGTCCGTTGATCTCATAGATGATCTGCAGGTGCCGCGGCAGCAAGCTCTCCATCATGGCGACCGGCCACTTCTCCAGCGCCTCCTGCAGGATCGTGTGGTTTGTGTAGCCCGTTGAGCGGCGGGTGATGTCCCACGCCTTGTCCCAGTCGAGACCCTCGATGTCCACAAGGACACGCATCAGCTCGGGGATGACGAGCGTTGGATGCGTGTCGTTCAGCTGAATGAACACCTTGTCCGGGAACGCATCCCAGCCCTTGTTGAAGCGCTTGTAGCGACGGATGATGTCCCGGAGCGAGCACGCGACGAAGAAGTACTGCTGGCGGAGGCGAAGCTCCTTGCCTGCGGTCGTGTTGTCGTTCGGATAGAGGACCTTGGTCAGGTTCTCGGCCCACACCTTGCGCGAGACGGCGTCCAAGTAGGACCCCTTGTTGAAGTTGTCGAGGTCAAAGTCATCGACCGCCTTCGCGCTCCAGAGGCGAAGCGAGTTGACGGCGTTGCAATAGCCGACGATCGGCAAGTCATAGGGAAGACCTTCGACGATCTCGTCCGGCACCCAGACCCACTTCTGGCGCCCGTTTTCGGAGAGACACTCGACGTGTCCGCCGAAGTGGACGTGCTGCGCGTATTCCGGACGCTCCATCTCCCACGGATAGCCGTGCTTCAGCCACGGATCCGGCTCCTCGACCTGACTGCCGTTGACGATCTTCTGGCGGAAAATGCCGTAGTCATAGCGGAGACCGTAGCCCATGCACGCGAGGTCCAGCGTCGACATCGAGTCGAGATAGCAGGCCGCGAGACGTCCGAGGCCGCCGTTGCCGAGGCCCGCGTCCGTCTCGAAGTCACGAAGGTTGTTCCAGTCGATGCCGAAGTCCTTGAGGGCCTCGCGACAGAGCTGGTCCGCCTTCAAGTTGATGACGTTGTTGCCCAGGAGACGTCCGATCAGGAACTCGAGCGACATGTAGTAGACGCGCTTCGTGTTCTGACGGCCGTACTCCTCCTGCGTGGAGATCCAGCGCTCGACGATGCGGTCGCGGACCGCATTCGCAAACGCCGTGTACTGGTCGCGCTCGGTGACACGCGTCTCGCCCTTCGCCAACGAATATCGGAGATGCCACGCGAAGTCCTCTTTCAGACCTTCAACCGACATCTCAACTCTTCTGTCCTTCGTCTTCTTGGTCGCCATCTTTAACCTTTCAACTTTTCAAACTTTTAAACTGAAACCCCAAACCTCAAACCCATCTTACCACAGCTTCTTAATCGAATCGAGAGCCTTGCTGGCGCTGTCGCCGACGGCCTTAGCCGCATCGCCGGCCGCCTTGGTCGCCGCACCAGCCGCATCGCCGGCCGCCTTGGTCGCCGCACCAGCCGCATCAGCAGCAGCTCCCGCCGCCTTGCCAACGGACTCCGTCGCCTGCTTGGCCGCATCACTCGTCAGATCGCCAAGGTTCTTGAACGCATCACCAAGCGCGCCCGCAGACTTCATGACGCTCTGCCAGACCTGCTCTCCGACTTCCTTGAACGTTGCGCCGCCCGATTTCCTGCCGATGTCCGTAAGGCAGATGTCGACAGGCACCGTAATGGGCAGAACGCCCAACTGCATCTTAATGCCCGAAATCGTCAGCTTGTCAATGATGACCTTCTTCGCCGGCTTCTCCTCGGCAGGCGCTTCATCCTTTGCAGGCTCCTCGGATTTCGCAGCCTCAGCCGCCTCCTTGGCCGCCTGCGCTGCGTCATACTTCTCCTTGCCGCCGGCGACGTTGTACTGGATCTGCAGGAAGTTGTTGACATCGTTCTCGCCACCGTTGACATAGGAGACGAAGACGTCCTTCACCGTGACCTCCTCGATATGGATGACGTCCGTCGCCAGCGACAACGTTTCCGCGTCGAAGTTCAGTTCGCCGACCTTCGCCGCGATCTTCTCCGAATAGCCCTGCGGGTTGTCCAACACGAGGCCGCCAAGCTCGAAGCGCGCCGTGTAGGGGTTGAGCGAGAGATGCGCCAGGTTAAAGCCCGTCTGCGTCACCTTCGGGACAGCCGCATTCGCGACACCCCTCACCACCGGGCCAAACCACAGGGGCAATGCCAGCAGCGCCACCACCAGAAGCACCACGATCACGAGGACCGTCTTGATCAGTGTTTTCACGAATTTCATTTGAGTTCCTCCACAGTTATTTTCGTCCGGTGGCCAGAGCCAATCGTTTCGACCTCGAGCACGTTCGCCATCCAGCGCTCACCAAATTTCTTGATGCGGGTTCCCCACAGGCGACGGATCGGCTTGCCGTCAGCAAACTCCTCCGCCTGCATGAGCGCGCCCGTCTTGCGGTCCACCCACACGCGGACCGCCCGCTCGCCCTTCTTCATCACCACCACCGCACAGACCTGTCCGTGCACCGACTCCCCTTCGCGCTCGGCATCGAACGAGAAGTCATCCCACCAGAGATAGTCCAGCGTCAAGTCGCTCCAGGTGACGTCGGTGCTGAGAATCGGTCGTTGGTCGTTGGTTGTTGGTCGTTGGTAGGGGGCCCCATCGATGGTGAGGCGGGTGACCGAATTGGAGCGCGAAAGGACGTAGTCGTGTTCGGCCTGCGGGATGCCCTTGCGGTTGCGGAGGATGATCCGCCCCGAAAGCTCGACATTCGCCGGAATCATTGAACGGCAACTCGCCACCAGCTCGTGCGGCGTGGCGTTCGTGGAGAGAAGCAAGCTGGCGAGCAGCGCAATCATTTGATCAAAGCCTCCAGTTGTTCGTCCTTCGGACCGCCCACCGATCGTCCGGTCTCGTAATAGCGGCGCGGAACGTCCTTGTTGTCGGGATTGACCTGCAACATCAGTATCGCCATGTTGTAATAGGCGAAATAATTCCGAGGATTGGACCTGATTGCCTGATCCAGCGTCCGCTCGGCCTCCTTGAACTTGCCTTGACGGGACTCCATCGTCGCCTTGAGATTGAGCGCCATCGCCCCGTTCGGCTTCGCCACCAACATCTCCTTGATCAAGATCTCCGCCGCAGCAAAGTCTCCGTTCGCAATGTCCACCATCACCTGCTGGCGCTTGGTGAGAGGTTTCGACGGTTGAGATGGTTGTGAGGGTTGTGAGAGTTGAGAGGGTTGAGAGGGTTGTTTCGCAACCTTCTCAACCTTCTTCTTCATCCCTCTCTCTTCCGCCAACCTCTGCTCCAGCTCCGTCGTGTCGCTAACCGCAACCTCCTTCGCGTTCTCCTTGATCTGGGAAAGCAGCATCGAGTCAATGGCGGCATTGACATAAGCCCGTTTGTTGCGCAGCGACGCAAATTCAGGCGCTTTGACACGATCTGGATTCTCCTGCTCAATGCGGTCGAGTTCAGCCAGTGCCTCACGATATTTCTCGACCGATTCATCAATCTTCCCGTCGCCAGCCAGATCGGAAGCCTCGTCAATCAGCAACGAGGCCGATTCCATCAGTTCTGAAAGCCGCGGCGGTTTCTTGCCATCCGCCTCGTCATCTGATCCAAACGGCCAATACCAACTCGCCCGCGCGCCGCAGACGATTGTCAAAACGAAAGCAAAAACAAGGTACTTTCCCATAATTGTCGCATATTATACCAAAAAACGGACCGTCCAGGGGCCGCGCGTCTTCCAACAGGCACGGACCGAATCAACCGTCGGCTCAACGTAAATCGGCGTCGCCTGATGCCGAAACCACGTATCCTGCCGTTTCGCCAGCTGACAAGTGCGGATCAGAATCTTCTCCCGATCGTCCCCGTCACGATAGCCAATCGCCAAAGCGGCCGTTTTCGACCAAACCGGATATTTTTCGTGGAGTTTCCGCTTTTCCTCCTCGAGTCCGGACATAAACATGCCGTCCAGCCGCGCAGCAATGCGCTCTCTCACGACCGCGCGGTCAATCTGGATGACCGGATATTCCGGCGGCGGCTTCTCCCACTTGCGGTCCAATCCGCGCAAAAGCGCCGAGAAGTAAAGTCCAGTACCGCCGACAATGACAATCGGCACATCCGCGGGAATCGTTTTCACCCATTCCGCCGCCGCACGCAACCAGGCACCGGACGAAAACTCTTCCGCTGGCGTCACCACGTCAACGCCGCCCATGTGGAATTCCTCGATCTCGTCTCGCGGCGGTTTGGCCGTCCCGATGTCCATACCCGCATAGACGAGCATCGAATCGGCGCTCAGGATCCAAGCGCCCATCTCCCTGGCCAAGGTCGCGGCAATCGCGCTCTTGCCGCTTGCCGTTGGTCCGGCCAGGAGATAGGCCTTGCGTTCGATCATAGCACTTTCATCTTGGGCAGGTCGGAGATGTCGACCAAGCCGACGAGCCGTCCATCGACGTCGCAAACCGGCAAGTCGTCAATCTGCTTGCGCTCGAAGACCGTCAGGAGTTCTGCCGCGTAGATGTCGTCATGGACGAAGACCGGGCCCTTCGTCATGTAGGTCGAGACCGTTTCGTGCAGGATGTCGCGTCCCTCGCTCACGTGCCGGCGGAAGTCGCCATCCGTGAAGATGCCCAGCAGCTTGCCGTCCGCGTCCACAACCGCCGCGCTGCCGCCATGCGCCGCCGTCATCTTCATCAGCGCCTCGAGAACCGTCGCCTCCGGGCCGACCGTCGCCAGCCGCTCGCCCGTGCGCATCACGTCCGTCACCTTCATGACGAGGGCGCGTCCGATCGCGCCCGCCGGATGGTTCGCCGCGTAGCTCTTGATGTCGAACCGCCGCGCGTCGATCATCACCATCGCGAGCGCATCGCCCATCGCCATCGTCGCGGTCGTCGAGTTCGTCGGCGCCATGCCGAACGGACACGCCTCCTTGCCGCACGGAACCGCCAGATGCACGTCGGCGAGCTTTGCAAGCGTCGAATTGGGATTGCCCGTCAGCGCCACGACCTTGAGTCCGTGACGGCGGATCGCCGGCACGAGGCGGATCACCTCGTCCGACTCGCCCGAGAACGAGAGCGCCACCAGCAAATCCTTAGGCCCGGTCATCCCGAGGTCGCCGTGCATCGCCTGCACCGGATTCAAGACGATCGAGCGCGTGCCCGTTGAGGCGAAGATCGCGCTCATCTTTTCCGCGATGTGCAGGTTCTTGCCGACGCCGGTGACGACGACGAGTCCGCCGGCATCGAGCGTCGCGAGCATCAGGTCAATTGTCTTCGTGAACGACTCGTCCAGCGAATCGCGCGTCTTCTCAAGTCCCTTCACCTCCACGTCAAAGACCTGACGCGCCCGCGCAAGCATCTCCTCGTGCGTCATCATTTCACGACCTCCGCGATCTTGACGAGCTTCTTCCACAGCGGCGCGACCGCCTTCAGCGGCAGCGCGTTCGCACCGTCCGACAGCGCCTTCGCCGGATTCGGATGCGTCTCCATGAAGACGCCGTCCACGCCGACGGCCGTCGCCGCCTGCGCGAGCAGCGGCGCGTACTTGCCGTCGCCGCCCGAGCCGGTGCCGAGCCCGCCCGGACGCTGCACGGAGTGCGTGGCGTCAAAGACGACCGGATATCCGAACTCGCGCATGATCGCGAGGGACCGCATGTCCGCGACGAGATTGCGGTAGCCGAAGGAACTGCCGCGCTCGCAGAGGAGGATGCGGCGGTTGCCGGTCGATTCGATCTTGCGGATCACCTGCCCCATGTCCTCGGGCGCCATGAACTGCCCCTTCTTCACGTTGACGACCGCGCCCGTCTCGCCCGCGGCGATGACGAGGTCGGTCTGCCGTGCGAGAAACGCGGGGATCTGCAGGATGTCGCAGACCTGCGCCGCGCGCGCGCACTGCCACGGCTCGTGGACGTCGGTCAAGACCGGAACGTCGAACGTCGCGCGGATCTCCGCGAGAATGTCAAGGCCCTCGTCGATGCCGGGCCCGCGGAAGGAATCGACGCTCGTCCGGTTCGCCTTGTCGAAGCTCGCCTTGAAGACATAGCCGACCTTCAGTTCCTTCGCGAGCGCCGTCAGCCGCTTCGCGATGTCAAGCGCCATCCGGCGCGACTCGATCACGCACGGACCCGCAATGAACGTCAGTTTCCCGTCGCCGAAGGCAACGCCCTTGTCTACCTCGATCTTTTTCACCTTCATGCCGCTCATTATACCAAATTCGCGGGCATCTGGAAGGGACCGTGCGGGATCCTGCCCAAATCAAAACGCAGCACCAGATCGCGCAAGGATACGAGTTCTCCTTTCGCCGCCCAGCCACAGGAAGCGGCAAGGAAACCGAGGATCTCCTCCGGACGCTTTCCCTGCTCGCGAAAGGTGGCGATGCGCGTGTCACCATGACGCTTCGCCAAACGTCTGCCGTCCCGCCCGACGACCAGGGGCACGTGGAGATATTTTAACCCAGAGTCACAGAGACACAGAGAAGAGACCACCCCCTGTGCCTCTGCGTCTCTGTGTTTAAGAACAAACGGCTCCAATGCTCGCGCCAGCAGGATCTGGGCGGGAGTTGCGGGAAGAAGGTCGTCGCCGCGGACGACTTCGGTGACGCCCATGAGGAGATCGTCGACCGTACAGGCGAGCGTGTAGCCCGCGCCAAACTCGTCGCGCGCCAGCGGAAAGTCCCCGAGTGTCTCGGAGACGTCCTGCTCGTAATGTCCCGCAAACGTATCGTCAAACGAAACGACGGTATGCGGCGCGACCGCGAAGCGCCAACAAGGTTTAAACCCAGAGTCACGTATCCCCCGAGCGAAGCGAGCTGCGAAGCAGGCGCTATGCGGGGTGAGACACGGAGATGCGTCTGAACTCTGCGCCTCCGTGACTCTGTGTTTGTTTTTGAACTCAAGTGCCTCCCGCCAGGTCTTGAATCGCCCGCGACAGGTTCCGGGGTAGTGCAGCTGCTCACCCGCATGCGGCGCCGACTGGGCGGTCTCGACGTCTCGCCGCGAACACACGCAAGGATAAACCAAACCGCCAAGCGCCTCCAGCGCGGCCCGATAGATGGCCTTTCGCTCGGACTGCACGTATTCCTCGTCCCAGTCGAAACCGAGCCAGCGGAGGTCTTCGACCGCCTGCGCGGCGGCACCCGGCTTGTCCTTCGGATGGTCGAGGTCCTCCATGCGGAAGATCACCTTGCCGCCCTCGTGGCGCGCGCGAAGCCAGGCGATCATGAACGTGCGCACGTTCCCGAGATGCAGCGCGCCCGTCGGGCTCGGCGCAAGGCGACCGACATACCCACTCATTGATTTTTCCAGAACTTCTTCCACTCGGCGATGAACTTCTTGAGCAGATCTTCGTCCTTAAAAGCGGCGGAGGTCGCGCGGCGCATGTCGCGCGTCTCGAGCAAGGCCTCCACATACCGTTGCTTAAGACCGGCAAATGGCTTGAGGCGCACCTCGTCAGCGCCCTTTTCGAGGAAGCGGACGATCGACCACGCGAGGCGATACTTGAAGCGCCGTGCAAAATCGTTGCCGTCGTAGAACTGCGCATAGTCCATAAGCAGAAGGGGCGGAATCGCCGCCGCCATGCGGTCGAGATTCTCTTCCGTGAGCTCAACGCCCTCGCCCCAGTCCGCGTTCCCGTCGTCTTCGAAATACTGCGCATAGCCCTCGTTCAACCACGGCGAGGCCGAAATCATCGACGTCGCGTAGGAGAGATACTGGTGAAAGGCCTCATGGCGGATGGTCCGCAGCAGTTCCTGTCCGCCGTCCGGCGGCAGATAGGCGACGAGTTCGCGACGTTGCGGACTCCAATACGCGGCGCTCCACGTCATGTTCGTGATGCCATCCGTCTCCAGTGCGTCCAGATACTCGTCCCGCGTCGCATAGATGCGCGCGACACAGAGGACGTTCGATCCGTCCAGGGGTGTCGGCAGCGCTGCGGCGTATTTCGCACGCATCACGGGGAAATCATTGGTCAACGTCTCGACAAACGAACGCGACGGCAGGTCGTCGAGAACGGCGAACTCCTCCGCACCGGTGAAATGCCAGTTCGCATACGCGGCGATGCTGTGGTGCGCGTCACGTCGCAGCAGATTGCGTTCGGTGCTTTTAGACACAGAGTCACAGAGACACCGAGTCTGGCCGGCCTTGCCCCTCTGTGTCTCTATGTCTCTGTCTTTAATAAATTCCCCGAACTCCTTGCGCAGGAACTGGTCTTCGAAGGCGGCCATC
>JAEDMC010000120.1 GCA_016303225.1 Kiritimatiellia bacterium | reverse complement strand
GGCCCGACATCCACTTCGGCAAGAAGGAGTCCGTGAAGGACACCGCGCGCGTCCTTGGGCGCATCTACGATGGTATCCTCTTCCGCGGCTTCAAGCAGTCCGACTGCGAGGCGCTGGCGAAGTACTCGGGCGTCCCGGTGTGGAACGGCCTTACAGACGACTACCATCCGACGCAGATCTTTGCGGACCTCCTCACGGTGCGCGAGACGTTCGGTTCGTTGGAGGGCGTGACGGTCGCCTATGTGGGCGACGGACGCAACAACGTCGCGAACTCGCTGATGATGGGCTGCGCGAAGTGCCGCGTCAACTACGTCTGCTGCTGTCCGAAAGAGCTGGAGCCCGATCCGGCGGTTCTCGCCGAGGCGAAGGAGGTGGCGGACCGCAACGGCGTCACGATCAAGGTCTTCAACGATCCGAAGGAGGGCGTGAAGGGCGCAAACGTCCTTTACACCGACGTGTGGGTCTCGATGGGCGAGGAGTCGAAGACGGCCGAGCGCATCAAGATGCTCCGTCCCTACCAGATCAACATGGACCTCATGCGCGCAACCGGCAACCTGGATGGCAAGCTCATGTTCCTCCACTGCCTCCCGGCGTTCCACGACTTCGAGACCGAGGTCACGAAGGACTGCGGTGCCCTTGAGGTGACGGACGAGGTCTTCGAGTCGAAATACTCCAAGGTCTTCGAAGAGTCCGAGAATCGCATGCACACGATCAAGGCGCTGCTGGTCTCCGCCCTCTGCGACCGGAAGAGCGTTTAAGGAGGGCATCGGGCCATGACTTGCAAGTTCGCCTTCCTGGGGGCTCTGGTCGCGGCGGCAGGATGCGCCTCCGTCGCGGTTGACGGCGGCGCGGTCGCAACGCCGGAGAAGAAAGGTCCGGCGCAGCCTTTGGCGAAGGTCAGGATCGATTCGGCGAGGAACACCAAATATGGCGTTTGGGTGGGGAAGGGTCCGCGGATCCTTGATGCCGACGGGAATCCTCTCCTCGACGCCCAGGTGCATTTCCGCGACGATCCCGAGCTTTTCAGGTTCGGACTGGATGAGGACGCCCGGGTGGTGGTGAACCGCTACCTGGACACCTATAATCACAGCGCGAATGTCAATGTCACCTGTCCGGGATATCGGTCGAGGAGGGACGTTCCGATTTTCCAAGGCGAGAAGCTTGTGGATGAAATCCGCCTTGAGAAATCCGTCGACCAGCCTCCGTGCCGCGGATTCAACGCCGCCACGGACATTTTTGGGGACTCCAAGGAACGCGTTTACGGATTCGACCTGGTCGAAGGAGACTGGATGCCTCCGCGGGGCTGGGGAAAGACCGAGGACATCCGTGTTCACCTTGCTGCAGACCCAAGCGCGTTGCCGAGCGAGACGAGTTCGCACTTTTCGATCTCGTCGGCAGGAATCAAGCCGAGGCGTTCCGGCGGCTCGGACTGGGAGGAGTTTGTGAAAATCGAATTCCTCGGCAAGGATGACGGATACGGCTACGACCGCAGGGCCTTTGCGGACAGCACGAACCGGGTACTGACGGCTACGGCGTATGGTTCCCTGCCGAACGTTGGATACCGTGTGCGCGGATACTACGGCGAGCTGACCGGATTCTCGATGCGAAAGAAGCATGACTACGACGCCGAGCGAGCCAAGGCAGCTCCGCGGAAACCGGGTGTGCTCGATTGCCTTCACGTTGAGATCTCGGGGCGGGTCAATCGCGAGCCCGGCTTGAAGGCTCTGGTGCCCGCATCCGCCGCTGTCGTGCCGCGCAGTCCGACGTTTCATCCGGTCCCGGGGAACGGCAACGCCCTCGCGTTCGGGCTTTCAGCGGACGAACGGGCGGCGGTGTGCTTCGGCTGGACCCTGGACGGCGCCAAGGTGCCTGAAATCTTTGAGAAGGGCGTCTATACTGCAGATCCGGCGACCGCCTTACCGCGTCTTGTGACGTTGTATTTCGATCCGTCCTACCGCTGCGGCACGCATTCGCCGATGATCAATGGGCTGCCGGAGCTGCGCACCGTGGTGAATGTCCGCGAAGTCTACGGGCAGGGCATAGGCGAGAGCGCGTTCGCCAACAATCCCAAGCTCAACGCCGTCGTCTTCACCGACGGCTATGAAATAACTGTCGCCGGCAACGCCTTCTCGGGATGCGCGACCAATGTTACAGCGGTCTTCGTCGAGGGCGGGCGGGAGTTCCCCCGAGCGTGGCAGTCGATCGCGGTCTCGAATGTCTTCGCCCGGATGTGCAAGGTCGTGACGGGAGGGCGGCAACAGCGGGACACCCTTGCCCGCCCGGAGATCGACACTCGTTTCGGCATTGTCGAGCTTCCGGTGCTGACGATGGACGAGGATCGGCTGGAGAAGGAGTATTCCGACGGGCGGATCATTCGCTATTTCAAGGATGGGACAGTCGAGAAGCTGCGCAAATGATCGCCGGGATCGTCATTGCCGCGGTGCTCATCGCGCCGCCAGAGGGACCTTTCCGCTGGAAGGGCGAGGAGGTGCAGCTCCGGCCTTTGGTGCAGTATTTCCGCATTGCGCCGATGAAGGAGCCGACGCTGACGGAGGTGGCGCGGGATCCCTATTACGGAAACGATCCGGACGAACTGGCCCGTCGCTTCGCGGAGCGTCCCGATGCCGAGTCGGCCTTTGCCGTCATCCGCGGCCTTGCGGCGGCCGAACTCCTTGATGGCCGTGCGAATCCGCAGACAAACCGCTTTGCGTCCGTGACCGCATCGGAACGCGCATACCTGCTTCGCTTCGCCGCATCGAAGGGCCTTCGCGACGCGCTTGAGTTCTTCGACGAACGGGGCGAGCCGTTGTCTGGGCGCGAATACGATTATGTGCTTGCGCGTCACCGTTATGCGTATTCCCGGCGGCAGCTTCCTCGGGTCGAAACCGGCCTGATCGACTGCCGTTCCGCAGTCAAGGACCCGATTCGCCCCTATCTGGCCGACGCCGAACTGAAGAAGCTGCTTGACCGATATGCGTTGGAGGCGCATTGGTTCCAGTGGACGACGAATGACGCATTGCCGTTTTTCGAGTTCACGCCGAAGGCCTGTTCTACGAACGAGGTTCCGCTCGTCGTGTACGTGCCGGGGTCGGGCGAGCAGGGGACCAACCTGATTGTCCAGTTCAATCAGCGCGCGTGTCTGGAGAAGGTTGTGTCGGCGGAATTCCAGCGGAAGCACCCGTGTCGTTTTATGATCATCTGCCTGCCTGATGAGGCGAATTGCAACAGCGGGCACGGCTATCCGATGTCCGCTGATCCGCGCAGCGAACTTTACCACGATATGATTCTCAGCTATGCCAAGGAATCTAAGGCCCCAGCGGTCGATCCGCGAAGGGTTTACCTCACGGGACTTGGCAGTGGGGGGACGATTGCCGCCGGATTGGCGCTTGACCATCCGGGGCGTTTTGCCGCGGTCGCGCCAGTCTGGTATCATCCGTACGAGGCGATCGTCCATCCCCGCGTTCCCGGCAATTGGCGCTGTTACAATATCTTCAATCCGGATTCCCCGGATCCGGAAGATGACGCCGAGCGCATGAAAAGATTTGCCCGCCGGCGTGACGAATTTATCGCGAACGTACGTGCGGGCGGCGGCGACTGCTCGGTCCATTATGTTCCCAGGGACACGCCTTGGCCGTGGTGGAATGTCGTCTGGTCCGGTGACGAAATCTACGACTGGATGTTTTCCAAGACGGCTCCGGCGGAAGTGCGGTAGGAGTGATTCTTATGACGAGCGTGCGGGATTTTCCTGATTGGGTGGGGTTTACACCTGAGTTTGCCGCGGCGGAATTGCCGCGCCTCTTGGACGAGTCGGAAAAGTCGGTCGCCGCGATTGAGGCGGCCGAGCCGAAGGCCTACGAGGACTTCGTGTGGCCGCTCGACGACGCGACGCGCGGGCTCTGGCGGTGCTGGGGGATGGTCGCGCATATGCTCGGGGTGATGAACTCGGAGGCGTGGCGCAAGGTCGAGGAGGAGTGGCAGCCGAAGATCGTGGCGTTCAGTCTTAGGGTCAGCCAATCGAAGAAGCTGCATGAGATTGCAAGGAAGTTGGTAGATGGTGGATGGACAACGACCAACTCGACCCAGCGGCGGATTCTGGAGAAGATGGTGCAGGGAGCGGAGCTCGCCGGCGTGGGACTCGAGGGCGCGAAGAAGGAGCGGTTCAACGAGATCCAGATGAAGCTCGCGAAGCTCGGGGCGGACTTCCACAACACGGTCATTGACGCAACCGCGGCGTTCAAGTACGAGAAGGACGGAAAGACCTATACGATTGACGACGCGAACTACCCCGAGACGATGAAGCACTGCGCGGACCGCGAGGTGCGCGAGAAGCTCTATCGGGCGCGAGCCGCACGGGCGCCAGAGAACGAGCCGCGGATCGCGGAGATCCTGAAGCTCCGGCAGGAGGAGGCGGAGATCTTGGGCTTTAAGAACTATGCCGAGAAGTCGCTTGCGACGAAGTGCGCGCCGTCCGTCATCGCGGTCATGAAGATGATCGACGAGCTGGATGAGGCGACGGTGGCACGGGCGAAAGAGGAGGGGTTAGAGCTTTGTACAAGCGGCGAGGACGCCGCTTCCCCTTTGTTGCCGTGGGACCTGGCGTATGCGGCGGAGCGGTTGCGGGAGAAGAAGTATGCCTACAGCGAGGAGGAGCTCAAAAAGCACTTTGAGCTAGAGGATGTCGTGAAGGGGCTCTTCCGGCTGGTGAAGTTCCTCTTTGACGTGGATGTCGAGGAAGTGGCCGATAAGCCGTCCGTCTGGCACGAGGACGTACGGTTCTTCAGGGTTGTGGAGAAGGGCGAGACAATTGCGCATTTCTATTTCGATCCGTTCGTCAGACCGGGGCTCAAGTCCGGCGGGGCGTGGATGAACGAGTTCAGGAACAGGTGCAGGTGTAGAGGTGTCGGTGTAGAAAAGGATGTGACGCCTCTTGCTGTGGTGGTGACGAACTTTCCAAAGAAGGATGGAAACGGCAGGTGCTATTTGCCGTTTCGCGAGGTGGAGACGCTATTCCATGAATTCGGGCATGCGCTGCAGTGCATGCTGACGCGGGTGGATGAGGAGGAGGCCGCGGGCATCAACCTCGTCGAGTGGGATGCCGTGGAGGTCGCGAGCCAGTTCATGGAGAACTGGTGCCTCGACGACCGGACGGGAATCTCGGTTCCGGCGGACCTGAAGGCGAAGGTTCGCGCGGCGAAGAACTTCCGCGCGGCAACGGCCTGCCGCCGCCAGCTCGCGTTTGCAAAGACGGATGTACTTCTCCATTCTACACCTACACCTAATCCCGACACCTTGAAATGCGAGATTTTCTCGCATTTCAACCTGCCGATGATTCCGGAAGACAAGTTCCTTTGCGCGTTTACGCACATCTTTGCGGGTGGATACGCTGCTGGATACTACGGATACAAGTGGGCGGAGGTGATGAGCGCTGACTGCTATGGGGCGTTTGAAGAGGCCGGGCTCGAGGACGACGAGGCGATGAGACGAATTGGTGCGAAGTACCGCGAAACCATTCTGGCGCTCGGCGGTTCGAGGTCTGCGCTGGAGGTCTTCCGCGAGTTTCTGGGTCGCGATCCGCAGATCAAGGCGTTGATTCGCCAGCAAAATTTGATATAATAGGGGCGTTATGAAAAAGCTTTTTGCCCTTATGCTGGTTCCCGCGCTGGCGGGTTGTTTCACGGCATCGCCGATTCTGGTGGCGCACTGGCCTGTTGAATACGTCGGGCCGGTTTCAGCTGTTCGGTCGGGCAAACTGGGTATCGGCCGCGCCTCTCAGGTTGTCGTGCGCGCGCCGTACAATGCGGAAGGCATTTCCGTCCTGCGCGCGAATGGTACGGTCGAACATGACGCCTACAATGAATTTGCGGCCCTGCCGTCAGCACTTTTGCGGGGCGCGCTTCTTGACGCGATGGCGGCGTCTGGCAAGTTCAAGACCGTCGTCAATTCCAGTTCGGCGGCGATTTCGTCGACTTCGGTTGAGCTGATGGTCACGAATCTGGCGTTGGACTGCCGGACGAAGGACGGGCGTCGGGCGGTTGTGTCGATCATTTTGCGTGTGCTGAAGTCCGGAGAGATCGTTGGGCTCGAGAAGGGCGAGGGCTCAGCCGATGCGTCGGACGGCAACTACGGCGCGGCGTTTTCGAAGGCTCTCTCGTCTGCACTTTCCGAGGCGCTTACGCGACTTCCCTGATGAGCTTGTTCGAGAGAATCGGACGGTTGTCGGTTAACGGGGCCCGGGAGGCAAACGAACGGCTCGCCTTGCTCGGAGAAAGTGTCGTTTGTGCGCTGTCGCTCCTGATTCATCCGCGACGGTTCCGTTTCAGGGACTTCCTGCTGGCGTTTCAGCGGGCAGGTTACGGAGGTCTGCCTATCACCATTTGCATCGGCTTTCTGCTGGGCGTGATCCTGGCCTTTCAGACGGCCTCCGTGCTCAAGTCCTTCGGTGTCGAGACGTTCGTGGCGAACATGTTGGCGATTGCGCTCTTCCGCGAGCTCGGTCCGATCATCACCGCAGTCATCCTCGCAGGGCGGACGGGCAGCTCCTTTGCCGCGGAAATCGGCACGATGAAGGTCAACGAGGAGTTGGACGCCCTGACGACGATGGGGCTTCCTCCCGTTCGGTTTCTTGTCCTGCCGCGTGTCGCCGCCGCCATTGCCGCGATGCCGGTTCTGACGATCTTTGCCGAGCTTTCGGGATTGGTTGGCGGTGCCATCGTCCTGCAGGTGATGGGCGTTCCGACGGTCGTCTTCTGGCGCGGCGTGGCGACGAGCACGACGGCCTTCATGATCCTGGAGGGGTTGACGAAGGGGGCGCTGTTCGGGCTGCTGGTGGGGCTGATCGGCTGCCTTGCGGGTGTGCGGACGCAGTCCTCGTCCGACGGAGTCGGACTGTCCACGACCTCGGCTGTCGTCTGGAGCATCGTTGCCATCGCCGTCACTGACGGTCTGCTGGCCGTCGTTACTTATGTTTGGGGTATCGGGTTGAATGTCAGTTTGTAATGGATAACATCATCGAGCTCGAACATGTGGACGCGGGATACCCGGACGCGGTAATCCTGAAGGACGTGTCGTTTTCGGTCGCACGGGGCGAGGTCTTCGTCCTCCTCGGCGGTTCCGGCTGCGGCAAGACGACGATCATGCGGCATTTGACCGGTCTCAACCCGATTCTCGCGGGGAAGCTGACGGTCGCGGGGCTGGAGTGGGGGCCTAAGACGCGTGACACGCTTTTCCGCAAGATCGGCGTCATGTACCAGTCGGGCGCGCTCTTCGGGTCGATGACATGCCTCGACAACGTGCTGCTGCCGCTAGAGGAGTTCGCGAGGATGAAGGCGTCCGAACGCCGTGAGCGCGCAATGGCCTGTCTGGAGGCCGTGGAGATGGCGGATGCCGCGCGCAAGATGCCGAGCGAGATTTCCGGCGGCATGCGCAAGCGGGCGGCCATTGCCCGGGCGCTGGCGCTTGATCCGGAGGTGCTCTTCCTCGACGAGCCGTCTGCCGGTCTTGATCCGATCACCTCGTGCGCGCTTGACGATCTCATTCTGAAACTCAAGGACGAGACGAAGAAGACGTTTGTCGTCGTCACGCACGAGTTGCCGAGCATCTTCAAGATTGCGGACCGCGCGGCGATGTTCGACAAGGCGCGGCAGGGCATGATTGCGCTCGGGTCGCCGCAGGAGCTGAAGGAGCGTTCGGACGATCCATTTGTCCGCAAGTTTTTCAACCGGGGGGAAGTCTATGGCTAACGACAATCACACGAGTTATCGGAGAATCGGATTTGCCGTCTTCAGCGGCGCCATCGCCATTGTCCTGTCGCTCATTTATCTCGGCGGCATTCGAGGCCGCGGCGATGAAATCCTCGTCGAGACCCATTATGACAAGCCGGTGAGCGGACTTTCCGTCGGCAGTGTCGTCAATTTCCGCGGAGTCAAGGTTGGCGAGGTCCGGGAGATATCCTTTGTCGGCAGCAAGTATGACGTGACCGGTGCGGACAATTCGCGCATCTATATCCTGATGGCGCTGAATGGACGGGCTCTCGGTTTCGAGGACATGACGCAGGGAGAGTCTGGCGCCGTTGTCGCGAGTCTCGTCAAGAAGTTCAACCTGCGGGCGACGGTGACGACGAGCGGCATCACGGGGCTTTCGCGCATTGAGCTCAATTATCACCGCCCCGAGCAGCTGACCGAGCACCGTCCCGTTTCCTGGACGCCCCGCCATGCCTTCATTCCGCCGCAGGAGTCGCTGTTGGACAACATCTCCGATGCGGCGACTAAGGTGCTCAACCAGATCAACCAGATGGACTTGTCGTCGGCCTGGAGCAATGTCGCTGCCTCGGTCGAGTCCTTGGCGCGCACCGCGAGCGCGGCGCAGCTGATGTTTGAGGCGCTGCAGAACGACATCGACCGCCTGCTGGACGACCTGTCCTCGACGGCCGGCAACATCAAGGAAATGGCGTCCGAGCTCAAGCGCAATCCCTCGCTCATCATCCGCGATCGAAAGCCCGCTCGCCTTGAAGAGACGGAATGAATGTAGTATAATACGTTTCAATCGTCCACCCGATAAACTCTAAGGACGAGGGCAGATAAACTCTAAACAGACTAAAAGGAATCAGAAGAAAATGGCACGAGCATATAACTTTTCCGCGGGTCCCGCGGTTCTCCCCCTCGAAGTCCTGCAGGACGCGCAGAAGGACCTTGTCGATTACAAGGGCTGCGGCATGTCGGTGATGGAGATGTCCCACCGCGGCAAGGACTACGATGCGATTCATCAGGAGGCGATCGCCACCTTCAAGGAGCTTTGCGGCCTCAATGACGACTGGGCCGTCACCTTTATCCAGGGCGGTGCCTCGATGCAGTTCGCGATGATTGCGATGAATTTCCTCAAGGCCGGCGTTACGGCCGACTACGGCAAGCAGGGTACCTGGTCCGGCAAGGCCCTCAAGGAGGCGCAGAAGTACGCGCCGCAGGTTGGCGCGACGGTCAATGTCGCCGCCGATTGCCAGAAGGACATCCCCACCCGCATGCCGAAGGCGGACGAATGGAAGTGGACGCCGGGCGCCGCGTTCAGCCACATCTGCTCGAACGAGACGATCGCCGGCGCGGAGCTGAAGGAATTCCCCCAGACGGGCTCCCCGCTGATCGTTGACATGAGCTCCGACATCCTTTCCTGCCCGCGCGACTACTCGAAGCTCGACATGTTCTACGCCGGCGCACAGAAGAACCTCGGCCCGTCCGGCATGGCGGTTGTCGCGATCAAGAAGGAACTCGCCGCGAAGGGCGCGGAGAACATCCCGACGATGCTGCAGTACCGCACGTATGTGGACGAGAACTCGCTCTACAACACGCCGCCGACCTGGGGCATCTACATCTTCGGCGAGACCATGAAGTGGGTCAAGAAGATGGGCAAGGAGAACCT
>JAEDMC010000119.1 GCA_016303225.1 Kiritimatiellia bacterium | reverse complement strand
ACAAAGTTTGGCTATTCATGGCTCGTGAAGGGCGCTGAATTGTGAGTTACTAATGAAGGAGGAATCAATTTTGCTACGCCCCCTGCGCACACGTTTACCGCATTATGGGCGATGCTGTCGCCAAAGCGTTTTCATGCGGGAAGGAGATACCAACGAAAAATCATCAACTAACCGAACGAGAATTCAACAGGGGCATTTGTAATCCGTGGGCAAAATTGGGATGCCAAGAAGGGAGGGCCCAAATATGCTATAATACCAGTAAGCCCAAACGAAGGAGACCCAAAGGAACCGATCTGAAACCATAGACAAGACAATTTATCGAACTGCCTAGGCGACGAACGTGAATGTTCGCAAAGCGTAAGGAGGGGAAATGAGTTATACGCTGACGATAGAGCCGGAGATCGTGAAGGAGGCGGAGTCGTGTGCCATACGAAACGGCACGACGCTTGACGCCATGATTCGGGCGTGCCTGCTCGTGTTTGTATCCCGCGATGCCATGAAAGGCGGGGCACAGGCGCACCGCGATTCCGCGTCAAGCAGCATCAAAATTGGGTTGATGAAGGACGAGGTCAGGCTTCCCGATAATTTCGACGAGGTATTTGATTCACTGGATGACGAGGTGGCTTCACTGTTCACGGGGGCGGCATCGTGAGATATCTGCTTGACACACACATAGTTATTTGGGCTATGGTCGGCAGCGAAATGCTCTCCGACAAGGCTCTTGACATTTTGCGTTCATCCGGTAACACGTTTTATTTGAGCTCTGCGTCGGTATGGGAAGTCGCCATCAAGCATTCGGCAAAACCCAACGAGATTCCCGTGACCGCCGAGCAGGTGGTCCGGTTTTGCCGGGAATCTGGAATCGTTGAACTGCCTGTTGGCTTTCGCCATTCACTTGTTGTGTCAGGACTCCCGCCGCATCATGGCGACCCGTTTGACAGAATGATAGTTGCTCAGGCCATAGAGGAAGGAATGTCTATTTTATCGCACGATGGCAAATTGCCTCCGTATGGCGATTTTGTTGTCAGAGTATAGAATGCGGATTTATGCTATACGATCAATAATCCAAATCCAAGGAGATCCAAAGGAATCGACCTGAGACCATAAACAAGACAATTTAGCGAACTGCTGAACGACGCATAGCCGGAAATACTACCACACGTTTCCCAACGTCGTATGAGAATGTGAAGCCATGCAGGCTTCTGTCTAGTCAATTGTCAGCAGAACGCGCCCCAACCTGGGCGCGTTCTCACATATAACTAGACAGGCCTGTGGTAGGGCTTCCGGCTATGGCATGGATTGAGGACGCGCTCTTTTCATGCAGTTGTGATGTGGTCGCATCACGACCATGAAAAAGAAAAGTACTCACGCGAAATCAGAAACGACACACGGTAGTGATGTCAACTGCATAAAAGAATTCCACCTTTTTGCCGGTATCGGCGGTGGCATTTATGGGGGCAGACTGCTTCATCACAAATGTGTTGGGGCTGTTGAAATTATGCCTTATGCGCGAGGGGTACTTGCGCAGAGGAAAAAAGACGGGTGGATGGATAAGAGCATGGATATTGATAGCCATACAGATATTACAAAACTGAATGGCAAAGAAATTCGTGGAACTTTTGATGTGTTGTGTGGAGGATTCCCCTGTCAGGCCTTCAGCACTGCTGCGCATGGTATGAATATTGCCGAAAAGAACTTGTGGGACCACATGTTCCGAGTAGTTCAGGAGTCTGAAGCGCCGATCGTCTTTGGTGAGAATGTCGTGTTGCGCGCTATTGAAAAGGCTAGATGTGATTTGGAGGGCGTTGGGTACAAGGTAGAGCGCATACGGTTGAGCTGTGAGGACTTGGGGGCTGATCACCGACGGAATAGATTTTGGTTGCTCGCAATCAGGGACGATACTAAAGGTGCCCAGGCATTTCAATCTCTTTCTTCACAGATCGCACGGCTCCCTAAATTGGCGGGTGATTGCTGGACGAAGAGCCCAGCCGAGACGGGTGAAGCGGTCGCGGTTAAACCATGTGATCGTCGTGATCAGCTTCTTGGAGTCGGCAATGCCCAATCCCCATTTGTTGCAGCGTCAGCATTTCGTATTTTGGTCAATCGGCACTTGAACCATGTTGAAGGACGTTCGGAACACGTCTCAGCGGGCGAACTGGATGCTGTTTTTGAAAAGCGCAAGACATGGATTGATCGCACATACCGCGAGACAGGAATCATCAACGGTCTTGTGCATACGCCTACAACGATGGCAAACTATGCGTGCCCATCAATGATGAAACACGAGGGGTGTCGTAACTTTGCCGAGGTATTTGAAAGGCCCGAACCAGAGAATGCCGAGTACCTCATGGGGTTCCCCCTTGGCGCGAGCTCGCCAAATCCTCAGCCAAAGGCCAATATAGAAAGATGGGGATAGCAATGCATTAAGGAGATGCCATGAATAAGACAGCAATAAAGGCAATCGTATCGTCGTCGATGCCGCTTTCTGTAGAAGATGGGTACACGGCTAGGAAACGAACAGTGCCAGGCACATTTCATATTGGGGTGTTGTCAGGGAATAGGCTCAATAGCGGCACACTTAGATCGCAGTTTATATTCTTTGAATCTGAATCCGATTGGTTGAATAATGACGCATCAGCAAAAAATGCATTGCACACTGACCAGAGAGTGTTTGTTCAAGTTCAAGACGATGTTTGGGACGTCTATAGCGGAGGTGGGAATGAAACCGAATCAACGCCGCCAATTCTCTTGCGACATAATGTGCCTAGCCTTTTGAATCAGATTCAGGTTGCAAGGTTAGAAGTTGCACAACTTAATCCGATGGTTAATCCTTTGCCCTGCTCTCTTCAGCGGATTACCTATGGTGCCCCTGGTACAGGAAAGTCGCACGATACAGATGATCTTATCAAGAAGTATAATGTTGCCAACTTCCGCACGACATTCCATCCTGATTCGGACTATGCAACGTTTGTCGGGGCGTACAAGCCGACGATGAATGCGGGAAAGATCGAGTATTCTTTTCGTCCGCAGGCGTTCATGAATGCATACGTCAAGGCGTGGCAACTGATGGCAAATCCTTCTGAGGACGGCAAGACGGAGAATGTTGTCCTTGTCATTGAAGAGATAAATCGCGGCAATTGCGCGCAGATATTCGGTGATCTGTTCCAGCTGCTCGACAGGGACGGGCAATCAGGGTATTCGACATATCCCATTGATGCTGACGTTGACCTTGCCGTCTGGCTTGGCGGACAATTCGGGTATGTCGAGGACGATGAGAACAAGAATGGCCTGAATGTCGCGAGCAGACCAAGTTGTCTCACCCAATCTGACTGGAATGATGTTTTAAGGGGCAAGAAGCTTGCGTTGCCGCCAAACCTGTATATTTGGGCGACGATGAACACGAGCGACCAGTCGCTCTTCCCGATAGACAGCGCATTCAAGCGGCGTTGGGACTGGAAGTACGTTCCGATCTCAAGGCCAGACAAGAGCGATGATCCGAATTGGAAAGATCGCAAGATTGTCGCTAACGGCAAGTTGTATGACTGGTGGGATTTCATCAGAATCGTCAATGCTCATATCGCAGATGTCACGAAGAGTGAGGACAAGCAGCTTGGCTACTTCTTTGTGAAGGCTACCGATGACACGGGTGTTATCACGGCGGAGCGCTTTGCCAACAAGGTGCTGTTCTACCTTTTCAACGATGTCTTCAAGGATTGGGACTTGCCAGTAGCAATATTTGAGAGGGATTCAAATAGCAAGAAGAAGTTCGCGTTCAAGGACTTCTTCTACGATGTGCCGGACGCTAACCATGTGGTTGGTAGTGTGCGGGAAGATGTTGTGGCGGCGTTCATCGAGAAACAGGAATATGAAGGCGAAAAAGTGAAAGCAGATGCCCCGCCCTCTCATGGCGGAGAGACTCCTGATACACCCGATCCTGAATTTGCGCCTCCGCCAGCGCAGTCCTAATGAAGATACTTGTTGAGGAATATGCGTATGACAAGGAGGTTGTTCGCAACGTCCTCCCTGAAAGTCATGTATTCCTGACGAATGGCAAGGTCAAAATTGAATACGTCGGTTACTACCATAACGCCAATAGCACGGCTGAAGGGAAGGATGACTTCGTGTTCTTCCTCCCAAAGGTTGTCCTCAACAAGCACAACCGCGTATTTGCAGACGAGAATGATGCGATTGGCGGATTCTCTCCGGAAGACATCTTGGACCCCGACAATGTCAAGACTGCGGATGGACGAACTCTTTCGGAAGAGCAGCGGAAGTTCCTGTATGAATTCTCCGTCTGGATTTATCGAGCGCTGGCACACTATGTAGAGACACACGAGGAGACAGATGCAGTTTGGTCAAGCAACGACGGGAAGTCCGGCACGTTCAGGCGGAAGTACGTCACGAACACGTTCTTGGACGTTATCCTTGCCCTGATCCGGTTTAATCGCGAGAATCAGGACTACTTTCTCTTCAAGGTCAAGGAAAAGCACTTGGGCTTAAATAAAATCAGTTGGGCTCGGACAATCGCACGCTCGCTGGCATTTGTCAGCGACGGTGTTCCCGTCTATCTTGAACCAGTCAACAAGAAGCGATCGATAGACTTCGACGAAGAGTTGCTTGTCCTGTACTATTCGATATTGGATTATGTGCGGTCGCATTATGGTTTCTGCGTCAAGATCGGAATGGGATACGAGCTGATAACGGGCGACATGTTCCAACGCTACCTGGACGGGTATGGTGCCGCGCGGCTTCGCCAGATCAAATACAAGTATTTCTCGGATAGGGACTTGATGCTGTGGGAACTTTGCTTTGCGTTCTTTGACAAGGCGCATCAGGCGAACATTGCGTCGTCTGGCGAAGACTATCTTCTGGCCAAGAGTTTCGATCGCGTGTTTGAGGCGATGATAGACGAGCTTTTGGGCGATTCGCAGTTTGCGCTGCACAAGGAACTGGCGGACGGGAAAGAGATAGACCACCTTTATGTTGACGACAGCTTGACGCGCACCGATGGCTGGCGGACGCTTTGCATTGCAGACAGCAAATACTACAAGGCGGGGAACTCTTTGAACGACGAAAGCGTTCCAAAGCAGTTTACATATGCGCGCGACATGCTTCAGCTTGACGTTGACTTGTTTCTCTATGATGAAGACGACGTTGATGATTCGGTAAAAAAGCGCAGGAAGCCGTTTACGGATGCGAAGGTGCGGTTGCTGCGTGACAAAGTGACCGAGGGTTATGACATCATACCCAACTTCTTCATTAGCGCGACGATGGATGAAGGGTTGGGATATGATGACGCCAAGCTACGGGCACGCCATTTGGATGATGGTGGCGAACATCACAGCGCCCATTTCGAGAATAGACTGTTCGACCGAGACACGATGATTCTCAGCCATTTTGATGTCAATTTCCTCTATGTCGTGCGGTTGTATGCGCAAAACGACGATGGGGAGCGGGCGAAGTGGAAACGGGAGGCTCGCGAAATCTTCAGGAAGGAGATTCGCGGGATTATTGAAAATCGCTATCAGCTTTATGCTTTGATGCCGCATGATGGTGTCGACGCGCAACAGTTCTTCCAGGAGAATTTTAAGTATACGTCAGGCAAGGTATATTCGCCATATCCAGACGACGGTGGGAAGCCGATATACGCATTGGCTCTGCAGAACGTTGACAAGGTCTTTCCCGATAAGCGGCTCACACCGGATAAAATGTTCTCTGAGGGAGATCCAGGTGGTGCTGGCAGACAATATACCCGAATTGCAGAAGAGAATACTGCCGTGAAAGAGCTGATAGAATCAGCTTTCTATTGCGTGAAAATCGGATTTGGAGAGAATCCGCGAAGCGCTTTGGAGAAGGAGTTGATCGAGCGCCCGGCAGCAGTACATGGCCCGGCTGCGGATGCGAAAGCAGGAGTGCAGGTCATTTCAAGAGTAGCTGGTCCGCTGACGCAGGCAATTCGTAAGAGCGGGAAATGCCCTTGTCCGGAGGATCAATGCCCTGATGCTGCGTCCGTTCGTGTTCTTGTCGTTCCGTTTACGCAGGGGGCGCATCTCTTTCGCGTAGCTGATGGTGTGGCGCCAATGAAATTGGGTGTTGACAAATTGCCGCCAGACTTTTCAACTGTGAAATTCCCTTCTCCCGATGTGCTGTGTTGGGTGTGGGATGTGGTTGAGGAATAGCAGGTAGAACATTTGTGGAGATTGGGGGTGTGATGCGCAGATGAGATTGCCACGGAGGGCGACGATTGAAACGCGTCCGCAAGCGTCAGCGGCAGAAGACAGGCACCTGGAACCGACGACATCAAACAACGGAAGCGGGCAGAGATTCATTGCCTCAAACGGCGATTCGCGTCATCCAACTGCCGAATTTAGAGGTTAAACTGGAATTCTGAAAGTAAACCGGCTGAATTCCTCTAAAGTCTGCCCGGTGCGATGCATCGCATCGGGCGTTTTCGTCCTCCAGGTCTGCGTTTTTCTTTTTTTCGGTACTCGGTCAGTCAAGACCGTGCTAGATGTTGACTGACCGAGTACAGCGGCCCGAATTTTGATATAATACTTCCAAACAACGGGAGTAATTTATGGCGAAGCTGACGGAAATCGGTTGGGAAGAATTTTCGGGACTGTCCCTTGATGAGAAAAGCCCCTACTTGGCGCGTTGTGAAGGCGACGGATTGCCATACCATACGTTGTTTGCGCAACAGTTCGATCGGCCTCTTCTGGAACGGCTTTGCGCGCTGGCGAACCGTATCCGCTTCATCAACAAGTCGAAGGAGGGTGCGTTGTACCTGAAGAGCGTTCTCGCGCACAAGCGGGCGATGCTCTACTTCTCGCAACCGAGTTCGCGCACGTTCCTCTCGCATCTCGCCGCGTGCCAGATTCTCGGCATCACCACGGGTTCGGTGCGCGATGCGGCGACGTCGTCCGAATTCAAGGGCGAGTCGAAGGAGGACTCGATCCGGACGTTCTCCAGCTATTTCGACATGATCATCATGCGTTCGCCGGAGCAGGGCCTTGCCGAGAAGATGGCGTGGGAGCTCTCGAACAGCGACCGTCCGATCCCGATCCTCAACGCGGGTTCGGGCAAGGACCAGCATCCGACGCAGGCGCTCCTCGACATCTACACGCTGATCCGTTCCTTCGAGAACAAGGGCGGCGTTGACGGACGCATGGTGGTCTTCTGCGGAGATCTCCTTCGTGGACGGACGGTCCGTTCGCTGTCCTACCTGCTCACCAACTTCAACGACGTGAAGCAGGTCTTTATCGCGCCGAAGGAACTGCAGGTGTCGGACGATGTGATTGCGATCCTGAAGAAGAAGGGCGTCCGCTACGAGATTTCGGACGACCTGAAGGCGGGGGTGAAGGCTGCGGACGCGGTGTACATGACGCGCATTCAGGACGAGTGGGACAGTACGAAGGGTGCGTCCGCAAAGATCGAAACGAGCCACTTCAAGTTTGGCGCGGAAGAGCTCAAGCTCCTGAAGCCGGATGGCTGCATTATGCATCCGCTTCCGCGCCGCGACGAGATCGCCACTTGCTGCGACCGCGATCCGCGCGCCATGTACTGGCGTCAGATGCGCAACGGCATGTGGATTCGCGCAGCCCTCATCGCCGCGACGTTCGGCTATGAGCGGGCGATCATGGACTGCGGCTATTAATCCAGGCCGGTGAAGAAGCTGATAAGCGCACTAACTGGCATCGCGTTGTTCTGCGGCTGCGGACCGATGAAGGATTGACCGCGATGAAGTCTTTTGCCATTTGCCGAATGAACGCCTTGTTGCGGTCCCAACTCTTCGGGGCGGCTGGTGCCCTGGTGTGGAGCGTTTCGGACATGCTTGTCGCGGGGAACATCGTCGGCGTGGACGCGCTTGCCGGAATCGCCGCGACGGTGCCCGTGTTCCTCGGCGCGCAGTTCCTCGCGAAGCTCGTCTATTGCGGGGCCGGTTACCTGTTCGCCCGCCGGCAGGGCAAGTTCGACGTTGCGGGCGCGCGCCAGGCGGCAGGGCTGGCGTTGGAGGCGGGCGTTGTCGTCGGCGTCGTCACCTATCTTGCGATGTTCTTCGGACGCGACATCTACTTCGACTTCATGGGCCTGACGGGTGGGGTGCGTGAGCAGGCAGTCGCCTACTGGACGTGGATGTCGGTCGTTGCCGCGCTCAATCCGTTCACGATGGCGATGTGGCGGCTGGTCTATGCCGATGGCGAGATGGTGACGACCGCGATTGGCGACCTGTGCGCGCCGTTTCTTGTCGTCGGGCTCTCGATTGCCTTCACGAAGATGACGGGGTCCGCGGCGGGGTCTGCGCTCGGTACGCTGGTCGGCGGCTTCATTGCCGACTCGATTATGATGCTGCATCTCCTGCGTCAGTCGAACGCCGTCCGTCCGAAGTGGTGTTTCTCCTTGCGCGGACTTCGCGAGCTCGTCACCTATTCGCTCACGGATTCCTCCACGCGGCTCTGCCAGAGCGGCTTCATGGCCGTTCTCAACAAGATGATCGTCTTTGCCGCCTCGACGGCCTATCTCCCGGTCGCGGGTCTGGTGATGCTCGTCCTCGAGCTCCGCGAAATGCTTGACAAGGTCGGCGACGCCTATATGCCGATTGCGGAGATGTACCTTGGCGAGGGCAACCTGCAGCGACTGAGGGAGCTGGCGCGCTACGGCACGATTGTGGCGGTAGTCTCCGGATTCGTGGTGTTTGCTCTCGTCTGGTCTTTTGCTCCGCAGATCGTCTCGCTTTACGGCATTCCCGCAGGGGAGGTGTATGAGACGAGCGTCCACGCGCTCAAGGTCAGCGCCCTGACGATTCCGATTTCGTCGATGCTCTGCTTCCTTTCGTCGCATTATCTCACGATCAACCGCGTGGCGCTGTCCGTCGTGGAGACGGTTCTCGAGGAGTTCGTTCTGACCGCGGGCTGCGTTGTTGCGCTTGGTCTTCTCTACGGATTGGACGCGATCTGGTTCGGGCTTCCGATCGGCGGTGCGCTGACCCTGGTGCTGATCGGCGCCTATGGATGGCGGCGGAACGGTTGCTTCTTGCCGATGTTCATTCCTGCGGACAGGTCCGCGATTCTCAACCTGACGTTCGTTCCCGTCGCCGAGCGGATTGTCGAGATACGGGATGCGGCGGAGCGCTTCCTGCTCGGACAGGGTGTTCTGCGTGAGACGGTCTCGAAAATCATGCTGCTGGTGGAGGAGTGTGCGATGACGGTCGCCGATGACAACGGGGGAAGGCGCGTCGTGCTGTCCGAGGTCTCTCTCTCCGTTTCGGCGGATGAGACATGCGTCATCCTGCGGGACACGGGGCGACTCAGGGACATCACGGACGGTGATGCGCGGGTCTCGAGCCTTCGGAGCTTTGTCGTTTCCGGTCTGATGCAGTCGTATGAGGACCGGCGTTACCTGATGACCATCGGCTGCAACCGCGCGGCATTCGCGTTTCGCCGTCAGTCACACCGTCAGTCCGAGCCGCGCGGGGCAATTGCAGGAACCGCGGGGAAATGATATAATAATAAAAATTTAATCCAATGGAGAAAAAAGAGAGATGAGAAAGATACTCGCAACGCTTGCGTT
>JAEDMC010000118.1 GCA_016303225.1 Kiritimatiellia bacterium | reverse complement strand
GATCAACAGATTGTGATTCTGTGGGTTGCGGGTTCGAGTCCCGTCTCCTGCCCCACGCCTTAAGAGAAGGAAAGGGCAAGATGACGATCATAGAAGCGCTGGTGGATCTGCAGGAAGTTGACGGCCGCATTCGCGAGCTTGAGCTTGAACTTAAGGATCTTCCGCGGCGCAAAGCCCTTGAAACCGCGCGTCTTTCCGGTGTGAGTGCCGATCTTCAGGCGGCGAAGGCGAATCAGGAGTATGCCAACCAGCGCGTCAGGAGCTTTGAGGAAGACGCGAAGGCTCTCAAGGACAAGATCCAGCAGCTGAAGACGACCCAGATGGGTCTCAAGACCAACAAGGAATATCAGGATTTCTCGATTCAGATCGACCTCATCGGTCATGATCTCGAGGCGACGGAGAACAACCAGCTGGCGGCGATGGACGATTTGCCGTCCGCTCAGGCCCGCATCGATGACGCGCAGGCGAAGTACGATGCCGAGAAGGGCGGGGTGGATGCGTTTTGCGCCGAAATCGACGAGCGCATTGCGGCGGTCAAGGAGGAGCTCGCCGAGGTGCAGAAGGAGCGCGTCGAGAAGGCGAAGGCGGTTGACGATCCGAAGTTCATGCTTTATTACGAGCGTCTGCGCATGAAGCGCTGGCCGGTTGTCGTGCCGCTCACGACCGATGGCGTCTGTGACGGCTGTCATCTCGTGCAGCCCCCGAGCGTTGGTCAGCTTGCTGATGCAAATGCGAAGAACGGCGAGGCGGGCAAGCCTCAGTCGATTGTTGCCTGCACGATGTGCGGTCGCATCCTCTACCGCGCCTGAGGCGTGGGACGGCTCTTTGAAATTTTCTTCTGAAGCGACGCGCGAGTGACCGATCGCTGTCCGCGAGGACAGAGGAAAGTCCGGACTCCGCAGGGCGGAGGATCCGCTTGTCAAAGGCGGAAGGCAGGAGGTAATCTCCTGCGATGGAAAGTGCCACAGAGAACAGACGTACGAATGCTCGAGCAACTGAGCCGAAGCGAGCCGAAAGGCGAACGGAGGCGATGGCGCGAGCACCGAAAACGGTGAAAGGGCGGTGCAAGAGACCACCGGCGGGGCGCGAGAGCGTTCCGCGCAAGGCAAACCCTCCTCGGAGCAAGATCAAATAGGGGACCGACCGGCTGCCCGTCGGGTGTCCGTTCCGCAAGGATCGGGCTAAGGTTCCGGGTTGATTGCGTTAGATGAATGATCGGATCCGTCTTCGCCCTCGCGGGCTAGGACGGAGAACAGAATCTGGCTTATTCGCCGCGCGTCGCTTCAGGAGAAAGTTTTTGGTTTTTTTGATACAATGTGTCCCGCTATGAAAAAACTTCTGATTGCGTTCATGTTGTGTGCCTTTGGGTCTGATGCGGCGGAGAAGGTCAACTTCTTCGAACCGACGGTCGTGCCGACGCCTGTGAAGGCGGAATGGACGACGTCCGTCGCCGTGCCGCTGGAGAAGGGGTCGGCGAAGGTGCGGATCATATGCGGTGGGAAGGAACTCGAGGCGTCCGTCGCCTGGTTCGCCCGCCATTTCCGCGAGGCGTTTGGGTTTGACTGCTCGACGACTGCGTCCGATGTCGGGGCTCTGACGAAGGCCGAGGCCTACGAGATGTCGGCCGATCCGAAGGAGGGAGTCACGATCCGTGCCGCGGGACTCGTGGGCGTCCGCCATGCGTTTTACACGCTGCGGCAGATTGCGATTCGCAAGCGCGGCGGATTGACGGCGACGGACTGGACGATGCCGGCGTTTCGCATCGCGGACGAGCCGAAGCTTGCGTTCCGGGGCTTTCACTTCTGCTGGTTCCCCGAGCAGCGCGTGACGCAGATCGAGCGGCAGATTCGGCTGGCGGCCTATTACAAGTTCAATGTCGTCGTCCTCGAGAACTGGGGCGTTTACCGCAGCGAGAAGTATCCGTGGTTCGGTTGGAAGGACGGCAAGATGACGCCGGCGGAGGTGCGGCGGCTGAAGGCGGTTGCGGATGACGTCGGCGTCACCCTCGTGCCGCAGCTCAACGTCTTCGGACACGCCTCGCTCTCGCGCGTCCGCACGGGCAATCATGCAGCGCTCAACGTCTCGCCGGAGTACGAGCCGGTGTTCGAGCCTTATTCGGGGTGGAACTGGTGCCTGTCGAATCCGGCGGCGCGGCAGATGATCAAGGATCTCATGGTCGAGCTGCACGACCTGTTTGGGCGGCCGCCGTACTTCCACATCGGCTGCGACGAGGGGTGCCCGCCGACTTGTCCCGACTGCCGCGCGACGGACTACAACGAGCTTTTCGCCTCGTTGCTTCGGGAGATTTCCGTGCTGATGGAGAAGCGCGGCGCGAGCCTCCTGATGTGGCATGACATGCTGCTCCAGAAGGGGGACACGAGGTGGGGCCCGTTCTACGCGAACGGTTTCGAGGGGGCGGAGGATCTTCTCAGGTCGCTCCCCAAGACGCTTATTGTCTGCGACTGGTATTACGGCGGTCCGCAGAAGGCGTATCCGACGCTGGACTACTTCCAGAAGGAGGGCTTTCGGACGGTGACCTCGCCGATTTGCAGCAATCTCGCGGGCGTCGACGCGCTGGGCAAGGCTGCGGTCGACAAGGGTCTTTTCGGCCTGTTGCAGACGAACTGGGGCAGTTTCTACGGACGCGAAATGGCGGGGTGCTTCCCGCGGGCGGCCTGCGCCGCGTGGGGGACGGTCTATCCCGGCTCGCGTCTGCCGCAGGACATCACATCGCCAGTCAACCATCATCTTCGTCAGGTTTTGCAGGATATGGGCGCCGTGAATTACGAGGACACTGGCTTTGATGACGAGCAGGTGCCTGTCCACAGCGTGACCCTATAGCGCAAAATCGCGATTTTCCCCACAAAAGTCACGCGTATTTTGATATACTATACGTGACATGAATCTGTTGAAGTTTTTATTTGGTACCAAGAACGAACGCGAGCTGAAGAAACTGTGGCCGATCGTTCGTCAGATCAACACCCTTGAGGAGAAGCTGCAGGCCGAAAACCTGGCGGACGAAGACTTCCCGAAGCGGACGGCCGAGCTCAAGGCGCGCGTGGCCGAGATCGTAGCGAAGACGATGCCGAAGAACCCTGACAAGGATCAGGAGATGGCGACCGTCCAGGCGGCGCTTGATCAGGTTCTGCCCGAGGCGTTTGCGCTTTTGAAAAACGCGTGCCGGCACCTGGTCGGCACAACCGAGGAGGTTTGCGGACATACGCTCACGTGGAACATGGTTCCGTTCGACGTCCAGCTCATCGGCGGCATTGTCCTCCATCAGGGCAAGATTTCCGAGATGCAGACGGGCGAAGGCAAGACGCTGGTGGCGACGATGCCGCTCTACCTGAATGCGCTTGCTGGCAAGAACGTGCAGCTCGTCACGGTGAACGACTACCTCGCCAAGCGCGACGCGACGTGGATGGGACATCTCTACAAGTACCTTGGACTCACCGTCGGCTGCATTCAGAATTCGATGGATTCCGAGGAGCGCCGCGCGCAGTACAACTGCGACATCACCTACGGCACGAACAGCGAATTCGGCTTTGACTACCTTCGCGACAACGGCATGGCGCAGCAGCCCGAGCAGGTGGTGCAGAACGGGCATCATTTCGCGATCGTTGACGAAGTCGACTCGATCCTGATCGACGAGGCGCGTACGCCGCTCATCATTTCCGGTCCCGCGACGATCTCGACGAGCCACGTCTACAACGAGCTCAATCCGATGGTTTCGGCGATCGTCCGCGTGCAGATGGCGATGTGCAACGACCTCGTCCGTGACGCGAAGAAGGCGATTGAGGCGGGCGACGTCGAGACCTTCAAGGAGAAGATCTACCAGGTTTACCACTCGATGCCGCGGCACAAGCAGTTCCGCCACATGCTCGAGGACGCGACCCTCCGCAAGCACCACGAGGACGTGGAGATGCAGATGCTTTCGGAGATGCGAAAGGAGCGCGCCCGCGAGCTCCGGGGCGAGCTCTACTTCACGATTGACGAGCGGACGCGCGAAGTGTCCCTGACGGACAAGGGCTGCGAGAAGATCTGTCCGAGCGATCCTCAGCTCTTCGTTCTGCCCGACCTCGCCGCGGAGATGAGCGCGATTGACGGCGACACGAGCCTGAGCGACGCCGAGCGCATCGAGAAGCGCCGCGTCACGCAGTCCGCCTTTGTCGAGAAATCCGACCGCGTGCACGTCGTCGACCAGCTTCTCCGGGCCTACTGCCTCTACGAGAAGGACGTCGAGTACGTCGTGCAGCCCGATGCGAACGGCGTCGGCCATGTCTACATCGTCGACGAGTTCACCGGCCGCGTGCTCCCGGGCCGCCGCTGGTCGGACGGGCTTCACCAGGCGGTCGAGGCGAAGGAAGGCGTTGAGATCGAGAAGGAGTCGCAGACGCTGGCGACGATCACGATTCAGAACTACTTCCGCCTGTACCGCAAGCTTGCGGGCATGACCGGCACGGCCGAGACCGAGGCGCGCGAGTTCAAGGACATCTACAAGCTTGACGTTGTCTCGATTCCGACGAACAAGCCGGTGAACCGCACGGACGGCAACGACCAGATCTACCGCACGGAACGCGAGAAGTTCAAGGCGATCATCGCCGACGTCGAGAAGCGTCATGCGAAGGGCCAGCCGATCCTTCTCGGCACGGTCGAGGTCGCGACATCGGAGGTCCTTTCGCGCATGCTCAAGATCGCGCACATTCCGCACGAGGTGCTGAACGCGAAGAACCACGCGCGCGAAGCGGAGATCGTGTCGCTCGCGGGGCAGCCCGGAGCGGTGACGATCGCGACGAACATGGCGGGCCGCGGCACCGACATCAAGCTTGGGCCGGGCGTGACCGAGCTCGGGGGCCTCCACGTGATCGGATCCGAGCGCCACGAGTCGCGGCGCATCGACCGGCAGCTCAGGGGCCGCTGTTCGCGTCAGGGCGATCCGGGTTCCTCGCAGTTCTTCATCTCGCTCGAGGACAAGCTGATGCGTCTCTTCGGCTCGCAGAAGATCTCTGGCATCATGCAGCGCCTCGGCCTCAAGGAAGGCGAGGTGATGGAGCACAAGTGGCTCAACCGGTCCGTCGAGACGGCGCAGCGCCGTGTCGAGCAGCAGCATTTCGCCGTCCGTAAGCGCACGCTCGAGTATGATGACGTGATGAACAAGCAGCGGTCGATTGTCTACGAGCTCAGGGGGCGCGTCCTCACGGGCGATCAGCAGACGGTACACGATCTCATCCTCGACGTGATGAACGACCTCGTGATGACGCAGGCCGAGCGCTATCTTTTTGACGCGAAGGACGGCAGCCTCATCGACTTCATGAACTGGCTCGGGGTCACGTTCCCGATCACTGTGACGGAAGATGAGCTTCGTCCTCTCCTGGGTACGCCCGAATCGGCGGGTGAACTGGTGATGAAACGTGTTGTCGAAGCGTACGAGGCCAAGTGCGCGGGCGAAGACCAAGTGACGCTGCCTTACATGGAGCGCGGCGTTTTCCTGCAGGTCATCGACCGCGAGTGGCAGGACTTCCTGCGGGCGATGGACGATCTCCGCACGGGCGTCAACCTGCGCGCGTACGGCCAGCGCGATCCGCTCGTCGAGTACAAGAAGGAGGCGTTCTCGATGTTCGAGACGCTGATGGCGACAATCAAGTCGAAAGTCGTTTCGGCTGAGTTCCGCTGTGCGACCGCCGCGCGGCTGCAGGCTCATTTCAACATGATGCGCGCGCAAGAGATGCAGACGAACGCAGAAGCGTTTGACTCGGCGGAAGCCGAGTCAGACGAGTCGAAGCCGGGAGTCGAAGTCGAACAGCGGCGGGATTCCGCTTCTTCGAGGGAGAAGACCATTGGCGACGTGTTTGCGTCGATGATGAACCAGAACCGCATGGCGGCGGGAGTTCGTCCGATCGCATCGGCGAGTCTTGCGACTCCCGTCTCACGTCCTCGCGTTCCCGCGAATGCGATGCCTGGCGGAACCGTGGTCGGGCGCAACGATCCGTGTCCGTGTGGTTCGGGCAAGAAATACAAGAAGTGCTGTGGGAGGGGGTTGGCATGACGACTGCGATCATTTTGGCGGCGGGAAAGTCCGAGCGCATGGGCGGTGGCGTCGACAAGGCGTTCATCTCGCTTGTGGACAAGCCTGTGGTGGCGTGGAGTCTCCTGGCATTCGAGCGGTGCGCGGACATCGACCGCATCGTTCTGGTGGTCCGCAAGGACCAGTTGATCGCCTCGAAGGCGGTTGTGAAGATGTTCGGCATCTCGAAGCTCGACAAGATCGTGGCGGGCGGCAACAAGCGACAGGAGTCGGTGGCGGCTGGCCTTGCCGTGTGCGACCTTGACACGCGCACCGTCGTCATTCACGATGCGGCGCGTCCGCTGGTGACGTCCGATCTCGTTTCGGATCTTGTGAAGCTGGTTAAGCGCGCGCCGGCGGTGACGGTGGGGCGTCCGATGACGGACACGGTCAAGTTCTGCGAGAAGGGGCAGACCGTCACCAAGACCGTGCCGCGGGAGAACCTCTGGACGGTGCAGACGCCGCAGGCCTTTCAGATCAAGGAACTGCGCGCCGCGTACAAGGCGCTCGGGTCGCAGGAAGTGACGGATGACTGCATGGCGGTCGAGCTGAACGGCGGGCAGGTCAAGATCCTGCCGAACCTGAAGCCGAACGTCAAGATCACCACGGTGGAAGACCTGCAGCTTGTCGGGGCGCTGTTGAAGTAGTTGGTAGAGATGGGCAAGTTATTTGCGATACTCGGAGACATTCACGCGAACCTCGATGCGCTCGAGGTTGTGCTGGCGGACTGTCGTGAACAGGGCGTGACGGACTACCTGTGCACGGGTGATGTTGTCGGCTACAATGCCTGTCCGCACGAGTGTCTGGAGATTGTCCGCGCTCTCAACTGTCCGGTCGTCATGGGTAACCATGACCATTACGTGTCCTCGCGGCAGAACCTGGAGGATTTTAATCCTCATGCCGCGGCGGTCATTGAATGGACGCGCAAGCAGCTGTCGGAGGAGGAGATGTGTTTTCTCCGGTCCCTGCCGTTTGTGGCGACGAAAATGGGCATCACGCTCGTCCATGCGACGATGGACAATCCGGAGGACTTCGGCTACGTCTTCGACCATCTTCAGGCCGAGGCGCATTTCTCGCATCAGGTGACGCCGCTCTGCTTTCACGGGCACACGCATTGTCCGATGATTTACGAGAAGCAGCTTGGGGCGGTCTATCGCATTGATGCGCAGGACTTCAAGTTGCCGATCGGACGCAAGTACTTCATCAACGTCGGTTCCGTCGGGCAGCCGCGCGACGGAGACCCGCGGGCGGCCTATGTCCTTTACGACCCAGCCACGCGAATGGTCCATTTCCGCCGGCTGGAGTACGATATTGCGGCCGCGCAGGCAAGAATTCGAGAAGCGGGACTTCCTGAGCGCCTGGCGCAGCGTCTGGAGGTGGGGCAGTGAGGAAGGGAATCATTCTTGCGGGCGGCGCGGGGACGAGGTTGCATCCGCTGACGCGCGTCGTCTCGAAGCAACTTCTGCCGGTGTACGACAAGCCGATGATCTTCTATCCGCTCTCGACGCTGATGCTGGCGGACATTCGCGAGGTGCTGATCATCTCGACGCCGGTGGACTTGCCGATGTTCGAGCGCCTGCTCGGGGACGGCTCGGACCTCGGGATGAAATTCTCGTACAAGGTGCAGGAGGTGCCGAACGGGCTTGCCCAGGCGTTTGTCCTCGGCAAGGAGTTCATTGGCGACGATGACGTCTGTCTCGTTCTTGGCGACAACATCTTCTATGGGGCGGAGCTTCCGAAGATTCTGAAGGCAGCCAGCGCGTCGAAGGCGCCGACCGTTTTCGGGTACCGCGTGGCGGATCCGGAGCGCTACGGCGTCGTTGAATTTGACCGGGATGGCAAGGCGATTTCCCTGGAGGAGAAGCCGGCGCAGCCGAAATCAAACTGCGCGGTCGTCGGGCTCTACTTCTATCCGAATTCCGTGGTGCAGATCGCATCCGAGCTGAAGCCTTCCGCCCGCGGCGAATACGAGATCACGGACGTCAACAGGGAGTACCTGAGGCGCGGCGAACTCGAGGTGAAGCTCATGTCCCGCGGCTTTGCGTGGCTGGACACGGGCACGCACCAGTCGCTCGCGGACGCGACGAACTTCGTCCGCGCCATCATCGACCGCCAGGGCCTGCAGATGAGCTGCATCGAGGAGATCGCCTGGAGCCGCGGCTGGATCGACGACGCGCAGCTCCGCAAGCTCGCCGCTGCGTACGGCAAGTCGAGCTACGGACAGTATCTCAAGAACTTAGTTGGCAGCTGTTAGTTGGAAGTTGGTAGGGGGCGAAATGTCTTTGGCAACTACGTTAGATAAGATTGCGGCGAATCCCGAGAAGTATTCCTGCCGCGTGGAGACATTGGGCGAGTGCAAGATCGCCTCGCCGGTCCGGAACCAGAAGTTCATCGACGAAGGGGAGCGCATCCTCTCGAACGAGAACGAAGGGTTCATGAAAGATCGCGAAAAGCAGCTTGGGCATCTGCCGACCTTCGAGCGGGCGGGTCCCTTGCCGAAGATTTTCCACGATCCGGCCTGGACGCGCGTGGGGATCGTCACGGCGGGCGGACTCTGTCCTGGCCTCAACAACGTCATCAAGGGGCTGGTCGAGACGCTCTTCTTCGGCTATGGCGTGAAGACCGTCTTCGGCATCCGCTACGGCTACGCGGGGCTCATCCCGAAGTTCGGTTACCAGCCGTTGATGCTCAATCCCGACGTTGTTGACACGATTCACTCGCAGGGCGGGACGATTCTCGGCTCCTCGCGCGGACAGCAGCCGACGGAGGAGATCGTCGACACGCTCGAGCGGATGAACATCAACGTCCTCTTCTGCGTGGGCGGCGACGGATCGCTGCGCTGCGCCGGCGACGTGGCGGACGAGTGCCTCCGCCGCGGGCTCAAGATTTCCGTCGTCGGCATCCCGAAGACAATCGACAACGACCTTCAGTTCGTGGGACGTTCCTTCGGCTTCGAGACGGCCGTCGGCGTCGCGGCGAACGTGATCGGGCTCGCGCATGTCGAAGCGAAGGGCACGCCGAACGGCGTCGGGCTCGTCAAGCTGATGGGACGCGACTCCGGCTTCATCGCCGCCTATGCGGCGATGGCGAACCCCATTGTCAATTTCTGCCTCGTTCCGGAAATGAACTTTGCGCTGGAGGGACCGAACGGACTCCTCGCGGCGCTTGAGAAGCGTTTCGCGGTCGGCAAGGGCCATGCGGTCATTGTCGTCGCCGAGGGTGCGGGACAGGATCTCATCGCCGGCGCGAGCGAAAAGGATGCGAGCGGTAACGTCCTCAAGAAGGACATCGGCGTCTTTCTCAAGGACCGCATCACGGCGCATTTCAAGGAGAAGGACATCCCGACGTCGGTCAAGTACTTTGATCCGAGCTATTCGATCCGCTCGGTGCCGGCACACGGTACGGACGCGATCCGCTGCTATCTCCTCGCGCGAAACGCCGTCCATGCGGCGATGGCGGGCCGTACGAGCTGCGTCATCGGCAACGTCGGCGAAAGCTACACGATCGTCCCGATCAAGCTCGCGACCATTGAGCGTCAGACCCTTTCGCTCACGGGCGATCTCTGGCGTAGCGTCATCGGTTCGACCGGGCAGGAGCTCTATTTCAACGACAGCGCCCTTGACCGCAACATGGCGCCTTGACACACTTCAGCCTCTTTTGATATACTATACGCGTTTTCGATTCATGGGGATATAGCTCAGTTGGTAGAGCGTCTCAATGGCATTGAGAAGGTCAGGGGT
>JAEDMC010000117.1 GCA_016303225.1 Kiritimatiellia bacterium | reverse complement strand
TTCATCAGTCTGCTGTTTGGTCACGAGAAGGATTACTTCACCTATGTGACACCGCTGTTCGGGGTGACGCACACTGAGCACAAGAAGGGCGCGTGGCTGTGGCCGCTCTTCGGTTGGACGAGCGATGACCGGATGGAGACGGTCGAGGCGATGCTGAACGCGCCGACGCTTGATCCAAAGCTGAAGCTTGAGAAGCACGAAAGCGAATGGGGTGGGAAAAAGCATCAGTGGCACACGATCAAAGGCGTGGACAAATATGTAAGCGACAGTTCCTGGCGGTTGAGCGGATTGAGTACGAGTGATCGCACGATCAGCTGGTCCGCGACCGATGACGGCAAGGTCGTCACGGCGGAAGACGAGTCGGACTTCGGCAATTTCTTCGCCTACAAGAGCGAGAACAGCCGCACTGTTAAGTTTGATGCAAAGACGCGCGAGAAATTGAGTGATGAGGAGAACGGCGAGTCGGGACTTCTCTGCAACTTCTTCTGGCATTCGAAGCACGAGGCGAGCAAGGGGCACGAGTACGACATGAAGAGTATTCTCTGGCGCTTCTGGCACTATGAGAAGCTGAACGGCGACGTGACGGTCGATTCGTTCCCGTTCTTCACCTATGACTCGAAGACGAACGGCTACTCGAAGACCTCGCTCTGCTGGCGACTCTTTCGGAACGAGTACGATCCGAAGACGGACAAGCGGTCGGTCGATTTCCTGTTCGTTCCCGTTTGGAGGTAAGGATGATCGCGGAGGCACTGCTGATGGCGACGACGGTCTGGTACATTCCGGGGTGGATGCGCACGGAGAAGCCGCGCGAGGACGTGATGACGGCGATGACGAACGCCTTCCCCGGCGCGAAGGTCGAGTTCAAGGCGTGGGACGGCGACCGGCTGGTGTGGCCGCATGCGGTGGAGTCCGCCGACAAGGAATCGTGGCGCTTCGCATTCGAGGCGGCGATGATGCCGAAGGAGGAACGCGAGAACCTTGTCATCGTCGGACATTCTCTCGGCGGGCGCATCACGGCGCGGATCCTGGCGCGGCTGGCGGAGAACGGACTCAAGGTGAGGCAGGCGTCGCTGATGGCGGCGGCGATCCCGAACGAAGATCCAGACCTTGCGAAGATGGGCTGCGGGTCGGCGCAGCCAGTCCTTGCGGTGTGCAATCCTGACGACGTCACCTTGCGCTATGTCTACACGCTCGCGGGCGGCGAGAGCGCGGTTGCATTTGGCGCGAACGGGACGCTGAAGGCGATCGCCAACGTAAAGGAGTGCGTGACGCCGAAGGACATCACGGAGCAGGTGAAGATAGACGCGCTGTGGGGCAAGGCGCAGCTCCTCAAGGATGTGGCCAACCACTGCGAGCTTTTTTACATCGAGTACCTGCGGCGGATCTTGGGCGGCGAAGGAGCGTCTGGCGAGGTGATGGTGCCGCAGGCGCTGCCGACTGTCGAGGGCAAGGTGATGGACTCTGGCTTCTGGTGGGATACGCTTGCGGAGACGAACGGCTGGAAGCTCCAGCGCAACAAGGTGACGGGGCACGGTCGCATCATCGATCCGGAGAAGGTCCGGAAGGCGTGGGGCAGCGTCGAGGAGCTGGAGAAGTCGTTTGAGAAGGTGAGAGGTCAGATCGAGGGGGAGAGGCGATGAAAGACAACACGCGTACGACAACAAGAGGGGGGCGGAGCTTTGGACCGCTGTTCGTGACGAACCTGTTCGGTACGCTCAACGATAACTTTCTGAAGACGCTGGCGAGCTTCATTGTCATCGGATGGATTTCCGATTCGTCGCTCAGGCCCGTCTTCATGGGCATCACGGCGGGGGCGCTGGTGCTGCCGTTCATCCTTTGTTCGCCGCTTGCGGACCGGCTGACGGTTGTCTTCCCCAAGCGGCGGATCCTCCAGCTGGCGAAGTGGGCGGAGATCCCGATTGTCGGTATCGGCATCGCGGGGTTTGCGTTTCAGTCCGCGGCACTTGTCGTCGCGGCGATCCTGCTGATGGGACTTCAGAGCTCGCTGTACTCGCCGGCGAAGTATGCGCTGGTGAGGGACGTCGGCGGCGAGGACCGCATTTCGACCGGTATGGGCGGCATGGAGGGCATTGCGTTCCTGGGGATGCTCGTCGGAACCATCGCCGCGTCGTTTGCCGTTGACCGCTGCGAGACGTGGGTGCAGTGGACGGGGCTTGTCGGTTTCGCAGTCGCGGGACTGGTTGCGAGTCTGACGGTCAAGGCCGAGGAGGAGAAGAACCGGGCGATCCACGCGATCAATCCGATTCGCTATATGGCGCGGGCGTATCGGATGGCGAAGGGGTATCCGGGGCTTAACGCCGTCATCCTGACGCTCTCGGTCTTCTGGTGGGGAGCGGCGATGCTGCAGATGGGACTTCTCGTCTACGGCAAGGAAGTGATGGGGCTTGACTCAATGCACACGGGACTGATGCTCTGCGCCGCGGCAGTAGGAATCGTCGCGGGACAGGTTCTGGCGGGTCTCGTCGACCGGCGGCATCCGCTGTTGGGGACAACGGTACTCACGGGATGGATTGCCGCAGGGCTGCTGGCGGTGCTGTTCTTCGTTCCGATGGGTCCGACCGCCTTCGGGAGTGTTCTGGCGCTCTTGGCCTTTGACCTTGGGTTCTTCAAGTTGCCGTTTGACGCGGAGATCCAGAAGGTGGTGAAGGGTCCGAAACTCAACACGATGCTCGCGTACTTCAAC
The DNA here is from genome assembly GCA_016303225.1 of Kiritimatiellia bacterium. Taxonomy (GTDB): domain Bacteria; phylum Verrucomicrobiota; class Kiritimatiellia; order RFP12; family UBA1067; genus UBA1067. The sequence continues at coordinate 7,127 of JAEDMC010000117.1, read as the reverse complement.
CAGGTGTCGTTTCTCTTCATGCTGCTGGCGTCGGGATGCTACGCGCTTCTGAGCTGGCTTTGCGGTCCGCGCGCGTTCCTCGCGCTGCTGGCGGTTGTGTTCGCGCTCGTTCCGGGGCTCTTTGCGCTCAATTACCGCAGCGTAATGATCGCCGTCGGCAGGTGGATCTTCGCCCGGCGATACAAGGTTGAGGTGACGGGCAAAAGCTTGGCCTTGCCTCAAAACCTCATAACCTCCTACCTCGTTCTTCCGAATCATCCGGCGATGGTCGATCCGATGCTGGTTACGGCGGCGCTGGACGATGTGGCGCTGCGGCCACTGGCGGACGAGTCGTTCTTCAAGACGGGGTTCGTCGCGCCAATGGTGCTTCGCACGGTGGGGGCGGTGGCGGTTCCGGATCTGCGGAAGCACCGGTCGGCGAAGGGCGCAACGATTGCCCGTGGCCTTAACGACGTGGTGCTGAAGACGCTCAAAAGGGGCGGCAGCGTCATCTTCTATCCGTCGGGACACATCCAGACCGAGGCGGACAAGGAAGAGATCGGGACGCGGCAGCTCGCGTACAACATCTGCCGCGAACTGCCGGAAGGTGTGCGCGTGATTGGTGTCCGGACGCGCGGACTCTGGGGCTCGATCTGGAGCCGCAAGGGGCGGACCGCGTCGCCGAAGTTCATCCCGACGCTTCTCAAGAGCGTGTTCCTCTGGCTCTTTGTCTCGCCGTTCATGCCGCGCCGCAGGGTCACGATGCATGTCGAGGACCTGACGGTTCGCGCGAAGGACTGGTCGCAGCTCACGCGCCTTGAGTTCAATCGCGAGCTGGAAAAATGGTATAATGCTGGCAAATGAAACTTCACATCTTTGGAGAGTCGCATGCGCCGGAAATCGGCGTCGAGATCGAGGGCGTGCCGAAAGGGACGGTCATCGATTTGGTTGCCTTGCAGGCGTTTCTTGACCGGCGCGCGCCGGGAAACGGGCAGGGTGGCATGTCCACGCCGCGCAAAGAGCCGGACAAGGTCGAGTTCGACAAGGGCGTTGTTGGCGGCGTCGCAACGGGGGAGACGATTCGGGCGGTAATTCGTAACACGAACACACGTCCGCAGGACTATGCGAACGTGACGACGGTGCCGCGTCCGGGCCACGCCGACTACGCGTCGTGGCTGAAGTGCGGCAAGATTCCGACGGGCGGCGGCAAGTGGTCGGGACGGATGACGGCGCCCTTGTGCATTGCCGGCGGTATTGCCTTGCAGATGCTCGCGAAGAAGGGCGTGACGATTTCATCGTCCGTTCGTCGCGGGCACGGTGACTCCGCCATCCCCGTCGGCGATTCGGTTGGCGGGGTGGTCGAGGTCGTGGCGACGGGGTTCCCGGCGGGCTATGGCGATGTCGGAACCGATGGACTTGAGTCGAAGCTCGCGGCGGCGTTTTTCGGCATTCCGGCGGTGAAGGGCGTCGAGTTCGGCGCGGGCTTCAAGTTGGCGGAGATGCTGGGTTCTGAGGCCAATGATGCCTTTGAGGTGAAGGGGGATCAGGGGCCAGGGATCAGGGATCAGGTGGTTTTGAGGACAAACCATTGCGGCGGGATCTTGGGAGGTGTAAGCGTGGGGATGCCGATCGTGGCGCGGCTGGCGTTCAAGCCGACGCCGTCCATTTCGCTGGAGCAGGACTCGGTTGATCTCGCGACGATGACGCCGGCGAAGATCAGGGTCAAGGGACGCCACGACCGGTGCGTCGCCTTCCGCGGCGCGGTGGCGGCCGAGGCGGCGATGGCGATCGTCCTGGCGGATGAGTTGGAAGTTTGAGGTTCGAGGTTTGAGATGAAGGCGGGGTTGTTGGGAAGAAAGCTCGGGCATTCGCTGTCGCCGCAGATCCACAAGTTCTTCGGCGACTACGAGTATCGCCTTTACGAAAAGGAGCCTGACGAGGTCGAGGCGTTCCTGCGCGGCGGATTTGCTGCCGGCGACTTTGACTTTCTCAACGTCACCATCCCCTACAAGCAGACGGTGTTCGCGCTGTGTGACGAACTGTCGCCGATGGCGAAGAAGCTGGACAATGTCAATTTCGTGACGTGGACCAAAGACGGCAAATTGCGAGGCGACAACACGGACGCCTTTGGCGTCGAGCGGCTCATCGATTCGGTCGGGGCGGGTGTGCGTGGGCGGAATTGTGCGATCCTCGGTGCGGGCGGCGCGGCGATGACGGTGAAGGCCGTTCTCGAGGAGCGCGGCGCGAAGCGCGTCTCGTTCGTCCGTCGTGGCGAGGTGCCGGCGCAGGACGACCAGCTCATCGTCAACGCGACACCAGTCGGAATGTGGCCGCACGTGGACGAGACCCGCATCGACATATTGCAATATGTCGCGTGTGAGACTGTGCTGGATCTTGTCTACAATCCGTCGCCGACGCGGCTTGTTCGCGAAGCCCTTGCGTGCGGGAAAACTGCCGCGGACGGCATGGTCATGCTCATCGCCCAGGCGTATCGAGCGTTTGAGCTTTCGGGCTCTTCCTCGTCCCTCATCCCTCATCCCTCATCCCTCTTTCTCTATGGACCTCCTGCGAGCGGCAAGTCGACGTGGGCGAAGAAGATTGCTGCGGCGACGGGGTGGAAGCTTGTTGATCTCGATGCGGAAATTGTGAAGGCGGAGGAACGGAGCATCCCGGAGATCTTTGCCGCCGGAGGCGAAAAGGGCTTTCGGGCGATTGAGAAGCGCGAGCTGACGCGGGTCTGCGCGAGTGAGACGTCCGCGCCCCAAGGGCAGGTTGTGGCGCTTGGCGGCGGGGCGTTGCTGGACGACGACTGCCGGCGGATGGCGGAAGCGGCAGGGCGCGTGGTCGTGTTGGACTGTGACCTTGAGACACTAAAATCACGCTTGACCGGAGGGGATCGGCCCCTTAGTGCGGACATCGCGAAGCTGGAAGCGCTGGTTGTCTCTCGCGCTGCGCATTATGCCTCTTTCCCTCGGCATATGCGAATGTGAGTCAGAACCGGAAATCGACCTGCCAGCGGAAGAAGAAGGCCGGCTTGGAGCTGTCGTAGTAGTCGCCGGGGTTGAAGAGCTCGCCCACCACGTGGGCGAAGACCTCGACGCGGTCGAAGCCGGTCGCTTTCTTCGGCGCGAGGCGAATCGGGAAGTCGTAGCGCGCGGCGGACAGCACGCCCTTGAAGGTCGAGCCGTCGTGGTCTGCGCGGCCGAGGTGGTCCTGCACTGCGGCGAACATCGGGCCGGAATAGACGTAGAAGCCGTGGCGCGGGCCGAACTTCATCGTCAGCATGAGCTTGGTGTAGATCATGTTCGACCACCAGCAGTTCTCGTAGAGCGTTCCGTAGACGAGCATTTCGCTGTCCTGCGTGTAGCGTCCCCACATCGGGTCCCACGCCGTGTCGGTGTCGTCCGGTTCCGTCCGGTGCCGGTCGCCGGAGTAGTAGGTGGTCGCCCAGGAGAACGTCGGCTTGTAGGCGCGCAGAAAGTCCGTCATGTAGCGGAGCTCGACGTGCGCCATGTGCCCTCCCGCTTCGCGGTTGCCGTCACAGATGCGCCCGACCTGCTTGGCGGCCTCGACCTCCATGCCCCAGTTCTCCGTGAACTGCGGCTGCAGCAGGACGCCGAGCGTGGTGACTTCCTTCGGCGAGACACGAATCTCGTTCGCGCCCGAGCCCTTTGTATGGGCCTCGGTCCGCTTGAAGATCGAGTAGAGCTTGAACGGCAGGTGGCCTTCGAGCGCCGTCTGCGAATACACGAGGCCTCCGCCCCATTCGTCGAGATCGTTCGAATCGGTCATGTTGATGCAGTTCAGCGAGCGGCCGCGGCTGCCGCTCGTGCCCCAGCGAATGTCGTTGCGCCCGCTGTCGTAGAGGGCGAAGACGTCAAGCTGCTTCGTCTCGTCGAAGTGGAGCGTCGTTCGGGCCATGTCGGAGTAGAAGCTCCGCGAGCCGTCGGTCGGCGTGCCTTCGACGACGATGCGGTTGAGCCCGAAGATGGAGCCGTTCGGGCCAAGCATGTCCTGGCGGCCGAGGCGGAAGTCGAGCGCCTCGACGCCGATGGCGGACAGCCACGGGGACTCGAGCCCCTGCGCGTCGAGGTAGAGGTTGTCGAGGAACACCTCGTCAGGGAAGTAGTAGGGACGCCTTTTCTTCGGGTCGTTCGACGCCGGGAAGTAGCGGAACTCGTCCGTGATCCGCGCATAGAGGCGGAGCGGGCCCGTCTCGACCTCGAACCACGCGCGCGGGCGAAAGCGCATCTGGTTGCGGTATTTGGCGCGTTCGGTGGTCGTCATCGCATAGGGGCCGCCGCCCGGCAGGCCGGGCAGGTTGTCCATGATCTCCTGGCGTAAGCGGAAGTCGGCGCCGGCGTCGAACCTGACCGGGCTCTCCCGCCCGGTCGCGGTTTCGTCCGCAGGTTCGGCGACTGCCGCCAGCACCGCGCAGGCGGCGAGGGTGAGCATCTGAGTCTTCATCGGATAGCCTCTACGCACGCGCATTACAGCTTGTTGCGTTGGATCTTGCCCGAGATCGTCTTGGGCAGCTCGTCGCGGAAGACGACGATGCGCGGATACTTGTAGGGCGCCGTATGCGTCTTCACGTAGTTCTGCACGTCCTTCTTCAGCTCCTCAGAGGGTACAGTTCCCTTCACGAGCCGGATCGACGCCTTGACGACCTGGCCGCGGATGGGGTCCGGCGCCGCCGAGACGCCGCATTCGAGCACGTACGGAAGCTCCATGATGACGTTCTCGATTTCAGCCGGCCCGATCCGGTAGCCCGAGGACTTGATGACGTCGTCGGCTCGGCCGACGTAGTGGTAGAGCCCGTCCTCGTCCTTCCACGCCAGGTCGCCCGTGTGGTAGACGCCGCCGCGCCAGGCCTCGGCCGTCTTCTCCTCGTCCTTGTAGTAGCCAAGGAAGATGCCGGGGTGCGGGTTGTCGCGCGGGGTGCGCACGACGATCTCGCCGTGCTCGCCCGGCGGCACGCTGTTGCACTCCTCGTCCACGAGGTCGATGCCATAGTCCGGGACCGGCTTGCCCATCGAGCCCGGCTTGAGGCTGTCGCCGATCAGGTTCGCCAGGGCGAGCGTCGTCTCGGTCTGGCCGAACCCCTCGTAGATCCGCAGGCCGGTCGCCCGCTCGAACTGCACGAACACCTCGGGGTTGAGCGCCTCGCCGGCCGTCGTGGCGTGGCGGACGGAGCTGAAGTCGTACTTCGAGATGTCCTCCTTGATGAGCATCCGGTACATCGTCGGCGGAGCGCAGAACGTCGTGATCTTGTACTTGGCGAACATCGGCAGGATCTTCTCCGCGTCGAAGCGCGTGAAGTCGTAGGTGAAGATCGCGCCTTCGCAGAGCCATTGCCCGTAGAGCTTGCCCCAGAGCGCCTTGCCCCAGCCGGTCTCCGAGATGGTGAAGTGCAGTCCGTTCGGCTCGACGAGATGCCAGTACTTCGCCGTCACGTAGTGCCCCAGCGCGTACTTGTAGCTGTGCAGCGCCATCTTCGGATAGCTCGTCGTGCCCGAGGTGAAGAACATGAGCATCGGATCGTTGCCCCCAGGCGCGTCGTCCGGGCGCGCATAGACCGAGGAGTAGCCGTGGATCTCGCTGTCGTAGGCGTGCCAGCCCTCGCGCTTGCCGTTGACGATGACCTTGATGAGCGGGGCCGCCCCCGTCGTCGACGCCAGCTCCTGCTCGGCCAGCTCCGCCTGGTGGGCGGACTCCCCGTCCGCCGTGCAGAAGATCGCCTTCACGTCGCCCGCCTTGAAGCGGTAGGTGAAGTCGTGGGTCATGAGCTGGTTGGTCGCGGGAATAACCACCGCGCCGACCTTGTGGCACGCGAGGACGACCGGCCAGAACTGGTAGTGGCGCTTCAGCACGAGCATCACCTTGTCGCCCTTGCCGATCCCCAGCGCCGTCATGAAGTTCGCCGCGCGGTTCGAGTCCTCCGCCATGTCCTTGAAGGTGAAGCGGCGCTCCGTCAGGTGGTCGGAGACGTGCAGCATCGCCAGGCGCTCAGGATCGCGGCGGGCGATCTCGTCCACGATATCGAAGGCGAAGTTGAACCGCTCGGTGTTCTTGAACGCGATGTGCTTCAGCGACCCGTTTGCGTCCTCCTCGACCTCGACGAAGTTCTGGACGACGCGCGGCGCGGCCGACTTGCGGTGCGCGGCGCGCACCATCGGCAGCGACTCCTCGCCCTCGCTCGACATGATCATCGCGAGGAACGAGCACTTCTCGCCCCCGATGGCGATCATCCCGTGCGGAACCGACGACCGATAGAAGGCGGAATCCCCCGCTTTCAGGACCTCCTCGTGCTCGCCGACGCGCAGCTTGAGCTGTCCGCTAAGAACGTAGTCGTACTCCTGCCCTCCGTGGGTCGAGGTGTGGATCGGCGCATCCTGGAGCCGGGGATCGTAGTCGTAGGTCACGAAATACGGCGTCGCCTGGCGGTTGCGGAAATGCGCGGCCATGTTGCGGATCTCGATACCCTCCTCGCGCGCCGTCACGACGCCTTCGCCCGCGCGCGTCACCTGCAGGTTGGCGAGCTTGGCCGTATGGCCCTCCAGCAGCGCCATCAGGTCGATGCCGAAGACGAGCGAACACTTGTGCAGAAACGAGAACGGGGGGTCGCTCTCGGCCGCCTCGATCGCACGACACTCGTCTTCGCTCACGCCGGTCCGCTCCGCCAGCCCAGCCAGCGTCAGACCCTTGATCTCGCGCATCTCGCGGACGCGGGCCGCGATGCCCTTCAGCGTTTCCTGTGTCTCGACTGTGTTCATTTCTTTTGCCTCTTTTCTGTCTTTGTTTTGTTCGGTTTTTCGCCTTGTCTCTTAAATCAGAACGGCCCCTCTCGTTTCCGAGCGGGGCCGTCAGCGTGCTGGACATGAACATTCACCTCAGCAACAGCCGACAACCCCGCGACGAATAATAATCGCGGCAATGCCAAGCCCGAGGCCAATGTTAAGAGCGTTCCCTTTCATGTCTTTTTCTCTCAATTGGCGCGTATGATACCAAATCCACCGCCGCGCTGTCAATCGGGTACTCGGTCGGTCAAAACCGCTAGTGCGGTCTTGACCGACCTCGGCATCTGAGCATCTGGGCAAAAGTGCATCTGAGCTTTTTCGAATGGTCGAGTCCGAAGCCGCAGTCGTCAG
>JAEDMC010000116.1 GCA_016303225.1 Kiritimatiellia bacterium | reverse complement strand
CTGTGCCCCCTTTGTGGCAAAACATAATTGATTAGCCACAGAGAGGGCACAAGGAGGGCTCAGAGATGTTTAAGTCTGCCTTTGGCAGTGTGTGGCGAGATTGAAAATGAAATAAGCAACTCGTACAGTTGACAATCGCCATCGGGATTTGATATACTTCGCGACAATAGGTCAGTGCAAAAGATGAACAATTTTGTCCTTATCGTCCTTGGGCTTCTTCTTGCGGCTGCGCGCTGCGGGGTCGCTTGACTGTGTCAAGGGAATGAAACGTGAATGACGGCCCCGCAAGAAGAAGCGGGGCCGTTTACATTTTGAAAAGGAAGCAACGGAGCGAGCTGTAAAATGAAGATACTGGTGATTAATCCCGGTTCGACATCGACGAAGGTCAGTCTTTTCGATGACGAGAAGGTTGTGTTTAAAAAGAACCTCTTTCATGAGGCGGCGGTCTTGTTGGCGTTTGCACATGTGAACGACCAGCTGCCGTTTCGCGAAGAAGTGATTCGCACGGCGCTGAAGGACGAAGGCGTCGAGTTGGCGTCGGTGGATGCCTTCGTCGGACGCGGCGGCAGCGCCTGTACCCAGCCGGGCGGCCTTACCGTCATCGACCGAAAGCTCTATGACGATACGGTCGTCGGTGTCGGCGGGTCGGAACATCCGTCCAAACTTGGGGTGATGCTCGCGTGGAAGCTTTCCGAAGAGGGGAAAAAGCCTGCCTTCACGCTCAACCCGACGAACGTGGACGAGTATTGCGAACTTGCCCGTCTCACCGGCATCAAGGGCGTCTACCGGACTGGCCATTCGCACGTCCTCAACCAAAAGGCCGTCGCCGAGTTCCACGCGACAAAGCTCGGCCGTCGTTACGAGGACTGCAATTTCATCGTGGCGCATGTCGACGGCGGCATCACGGTCGGTGCGCACGACCATGGGCGGATGGTGGACGGCAACATGGGTGCGGACGGCGAAGGGGCCTTCACGCCGACGCGCATCGGCTCCGTGCCGGTCTTGCAGCTCCTGGACTACATCGAGCGGCATTCGGTTGGGGAAGTTCGTTTAAAGTGTTCGCGTGCCGGCGGCTTCGTCGACTTGATGGGCACGTCGAACGCCGACACCGTGCATGCGCTCGTCGATGCGGGCGATCGGCGGGCGACGCTCGTCTGGCAGACGATGATCTATCAGGTCTGCAAGATGGTCGGGGAGATGAGCGCCGTTCTCTGCGGCAAGGTCGACGCGATTCTGCTGACGGGCGGGTTCATGCGTTTTGCCGATGTCATTGACGGCGTTCGGATGCGCTGCGGATTCATCGCGCCCATCGCGGTGTATCCCGGCGAGATGGAGCAGGAGGCGATGGCGCTGCCGGCACTGAAAGCGCTTCGCGGTGAGATCGTGCCGCGTCGTTACACGGGCAAGAACGTCTGGAACGGATTTCAGGAGGTCGGGTTATGAGTCTGGTGGATAAGATCCGCGCGAAGGCGCGGCAGCGGCGCACGACGATCGTGCTGCCGGAAGGCGATGAGCCGCGGACGGTCGCGGCGGCGGAAATCGTGCGGCGCGAGGGACTGGCCGAGCCGGTTTTGCTGACGCCTGACATCATGAAGGAGAAAGCCGAGGCCTATGCCGAGGCGCTCTACGAGTTGCGCAAGGTGAAGGGGCTGTCGCGCGAAGGCGCGGCCAAGCTGGTCGGAGATCCGATGTACTACGGCATGATGATGGTCAAGGCGGGCGATGCGGACGGACTTGTCTCCGGTGCCGTGCACTCGACTGGCGACATGCTCCGGCCTGCGCTTCAGATCATCAAGACGAAGCCCGGAATGAAGCTCGTATCGTCCAGTTTCCTGATGGAGTTGCCTAACGCATCCGTGGGTGAGAACGGGCTGCTCGTCTATGCCGACTGCGTGGTCAATCCCTGTCCCGATGCCGAGGAGCTTGCGCACATCGCGGTTTCGGCGGCCGAGACGGCGCAAACGCTCTGCGGCATTGCGGAACCGCGTGTCGCCCTGCTGTCATTCTCGACGAAGGGTAGCGCCAGCCACGAGCTGGTCACGAAGGTTCAGGAGGCGACGGCGCTCGCGCGTCAGCTGGCGCCGGAGACGCTGATCGATGGCGAACTTCAGCTGGATGCGGCGCTGGTGCCGTCCGTAGCCGCCCAGAAGGCGCCGGAGAGCCCGGTCGCAGGGCGGGCGAACGTGCTTGTTTTCCCTGACCTGCAGGCAGGGAACATCGGCTACAAGATCACGCAGCGCCTCGGTGGAGCTAACTGCTTTGCCGTTTTGCAGGGATTGGCAAGGCCGTGTAATGATCTTTCGCGCGGCTGTTCGGTCGATGACATCGTCAATACGATCGCCATGACGGCGGTTCAGGCGCAGATTTAAGTTGGATTAGATAAAGGAGTGAAAAATGTTTAAGTTGACAGATTCGTTCGGTTCGGCGCCGTCGAAGCCGCCGTTCATGCAGTCGGTCTCGACGGGTGTGCCCTGGCACAACCTGCCGGTGACGCGCGAATATACGCTCGGTCAGCTCCTAGACCAGACGATCGCACGTTGTGGCGAGAATGACGCGGTCGTCTATGCCGACCGTGACTATCGGCTCACGTGGTACGAGTTTGGCGAGGAGGTCGACCTCGTTGCTAAGGGCCTGATGGCGCTCGGCGTCAAGCGCGGCGAGAAGGTCGCGCTCTGGGCGACGAACGTGCCTCACTGGGTGGTGCTCATGTTCGCGACGGCCAAGATCGGGGCTATTCTGCTGCCGCTCAACACCAATTACAAGTCGCACGAGATGGACTTCGCGCTCGGACAGTCAGAGGCGGAGAACCTCTTTGTCATCAACGGGTTCCGCGACTGTGACTACGTGCAGGTGATAAACGAGCTCGTGCCGGAGCTGAAGACGTGTCCGCGCGGTGCGCTCAAGAGCGCGAAGTATCCGCACCTGAAGCGCGTGTTCTTTCTCGGCGGCGAAAAGCACCGCGGCATGTATTCGCTCAACGAGGTGAAGTCGCTTGCGTGCGAGACGAGTGACGCCGACTACCTTGCGCGGCAGTCGACGGTGGATGTCAACGACGTCGTCAACATGCAGTACACGAGCGGAACGACGGGCTTCCCGAAGGGCGTGCAGCTGACGCACCGCAACATCGGCAACGATGGCTTCTGGATCGGCGCGTGCCAGAACCTCACCTGCCGCGACCGCGTGTGCATTCCCGTGCCGCTTTTCCACTGTTTCGGTTGCGTACTCGGCGTGATGAGCTGCGTCAACCATGGCGCGACGATGGTCTTCCTGGAGAAGTTCGATCCCGTGCAGGTGATGACGTCGATCGAGAAGGAGAAATGCACGGCTACATACGGCGTTCCGACGATGTACATTGCGATGCTCGACCATCCGCTCTTCTCGCGGTTTGACTTCCGCTCGCTTCGCACCGGAATCATGTCCGGTTCAGCCTGCCCGACCCATCGCATGCAACAGGCGAACGACAAGATGTTCATGCGTGAGATCACGAACCCGTACGGACTGACGGAATCGGGACCGGTGATGACGATGACGCGCTACTTCGAGACCTCGCTCGAACGCAAGTGCCAGACGATCGGACAGGCGCTCCCAGGCGTGGAGGTCGCGATCATCGATCCAGAGTCTGGCGAGATCGCTCCAGTTGGGACGGATGGCGAGATCTGCTGCCGCGGCTTCAACACGATGAAGGGCTACTATAAGATGCCCGAGCAGACGGCGAAGTGTATCGACGCAAACGGCTGGCTCCACTCCGGTGACATTGGCAGGATGGATACGGACGGCTACTACTACATCACCGGTCGTCTCAAGGACCTCATCATCCGTGGCGGCGAGAACATCTCTCCGAAGGAGGTTGAGGATTTCCTTGGCACCATGCCGGGCATCAAGGACGTGGCGGTCGTCGGCTGCCCCTCGAAGAAATACGGCGAGCAGCCGGCGGCTTTCATCATCCGCTCGGACGGTTCCGAGATCTCGGAGCATGACGTCGCCGTCTTCTGCAAGGACAAGATCAGCTGGTTCAAGATTCCGAAGTATGTCCACTTCTTGGACATCTTCCCGATGACGGCTAGCCAGAAGATCCAGAAGTACAAACTGCGCGAACTGGCGCATGAACTGTGGCCTGAGGCGTGAGAGCGGGGTAGTCCCTAGGTCCGTTCGCACAAACGGCTGATTTGTGCTAAAATATACTCGTTCGCGAATCTCAAGGAAAACTCAAGGAACGGACAAATGAACGTATTGGCCATTGGCTGTCATCCGGATGACGTGGAAATCTGCTGCGCGGGCACGCTCGCGAAGTGCGTGAAGCGCGGTGACAAGGTGATCGTTGCACATCTCTGCACGGGGTCGCTCGGGCATGTGGTGATTCCGCCGAAGGAACTCATCCCCATGCGCGCGGCGGAAGCGCGCGAAGCGGGCAAGCTCGCCGGCATCGAGGTGCTGGACGGCGTCTTCGACGACCTCGACATCTACGCGGACAACGCGGAGAGCCGCAACAAGGTCGTGGAGATCATCCAGTACGCGCAGCCGGACGTGATCATCACGCACAATCCCGACGACTACATGCCGGACCACACGGCGACCTCGAAGCTCGTCTTCGACGCGTCGTTCACGGCGACCTTGCCGAACTGGCCGTCCAAGACGAAGAAGGCCGCGAAGCTCGTGCCGATCTACTACTTCGACACGCTCTGCGGCGTCAACTTCGTGCCGGACGAGTTCGTGGACATCACGGACGAGATTGACCTCAAGATCCAGATGCTCGAGTGCCATCACTCGCAGCTTGACTGGATGCGCGAGCACGACCACATCGATTTCGCGGACATGGTCCGCACCTGCTCGAAGTACCGCGGCTACCAGTGCGGGGCCGAGTACGCCGAGGGCTTCAAGATGTGCAAGGCCTACCTGAAGGGCACGACGAAGCGTCTCCTTCCGTAACGCATTCGAACATTCAAACATTCGAACAATGACCAAGGCCGTCTATCCAGGAACGTTCGACCCGATGACTCTCGGGCACTTCGACCTCATTCAGCGGGCGTCGAAGCTCTACGACAAGCTGATCGTTGCGGTCGCGGCGACCAGCAAGAAGCAGGGCGCGCTCTTCGACGCCGAAGATCGGCTGGCGATGATTCGGGAGGACGTCAAGCGGGCGAGGTTGCGCAATGTCGAGGTGAAGATCCTCGATACGCTCCTCGTCGACTTCTGCCGCCGCGAGAAGGCGCATGTCGTCATCCGCGGCGTCAGGGTTTATTCCGACTTCGAGTACGAGTTCCAGATGGCGCTCACGAACCGCCGGTTGGCGCCCGAGATCGAGACGCTCTTCATGATGCCGAGCGAGAACCTCGCCTATGTGACGGCCTCGACCGTCCGCGAGATCGAAAGCTACGGCGGCAATACCGCGCCATTCGTTACTGCCGCGGTTCAGAAGCGGCTCAAGGGCAAGAGGTAGGACATGGACGACAAGTTGATCATTGACGCCTCACGGGTGGATCCCGAGGGGGAGGAGATTGAAGGCGAGGTCGAATGCATTGACCTCGACGAGGACTTCGTGAAGCCGTTCGGCGGGGTGCGCTATCGGCTGAATTTGCAGGTCTTCGGCACGGAACTGCTGGTGCGCGGACATTTGGAGCAGGACTTCGACCTTGTCTGCTGCCGATGCGGCAAGGACTACGACGACACGATCAAGGTGGATGATTTCACGATTTCATATGAAATCAGCGATAAATCCCCCGAGGTCGATTTGACGGAAGACGTCAGAGAGAGTATAATACTCGCCCTACCGACATACCCGGTCTGTGCTGAGGCGTGTCCTGGCATTGAGCAAAAGGTCGACATGCCCAAGGACGATTGCTGGGGTGCGCTTGAAGGTTTGAAGGTAGAAGGTTGAGGGTTTTGGATTGAGAGACATCTGAAATCTGAGATTTGCAATAGAAGAAAAAGGAGTAAGAAGAAATGGCTAGCCCTAAGAACAGAGTGTCCAAGCGTCGTAAACGCGAGCGTGTTGCTTCCCTCGAGAAGCCGATCCTGGCGCAGGTCGGAACCTGTCCCGCGTGTGGTGCGGCGGTTCGCTCGCATCGTGCGTGCCCGAAGTGCGGGACGTACAAGGGCCGCAAGGTCGTTGCGGCGAAGTAACCCCTGAATTCATTTTATGACGCGGATTGCGCTGGATGCGATGGGCGGCGATTTCGCCCCCGAGCAAGTCGTCATTGGTGCAGTGGAGGCGGCGACTGGCCTGTCGGACGTGAAGGTCCTGCTGGTCGGTCAGCTCGCACCCATTCAGGCCGAGCTGGACAAGTTGCCGAAGGCGCTTAAGAATGCCGCGCAGGAGGCGATGGTCAAGGGGACGATGGAGATCGTCCATGCCCCTGACGTCGCCGGGATGGACGAAAGTCCCGTTGATGCGATCAAGAAGAAAAAGGACTGTTCGATCAACGTGGCGATGCGGCTCGTGAAGGAGGGGCGTGCGGACGCGTTCGTGTCCGCCGGCAATTCCGGTGCGGTCGCGACGAGCGCCATCCTCAATCTGGGGCGCATTGCAGGCGTGAAGCGTCCCGCCATTGCGACGGTGCTCCCGACGAGTGATCAGTCGCGTCCGATTCTCGTCCTTGACGCCGGCGCCAACATGGACTGCCATCCCGAGTGGCTTGTGCAGTTCGCGAAGATGGGCGACGCCTATTCGAAGGCCGTCCTCAAGTGCGCAACGCCCGCGGTCGGTCTCCTCTCGATCGGCACGGAGGACTGCAAGGGCAACGAGATGACGAAGGAGACGTTCCCGCTCCTCAAGAAGTGTCAGGACCTGAACTTCGTCGGGAACATCGAGGGCAAGGACCTCTTCAAGGGTCACATCGACGTCGCCGTCTGCGACGGATTCGTCGGCAACGTGGTCCTCAAGACGACCGAGTCGATTGCGAAGGCCATCGTCCATCGGTTGAAAGACGAATGCGTCAGGAATCCGCTGCGCATTTTCGGGGCGCTCGTGCTGAAGGGTGCCTTTAAGGCGCTGAAGAAGCAGTTAGATCCAGACGTCTACGGAGGGGCACCGCTCCTAGGCGTGCCGGGTGCGGTCATCATCGCGCACGGCAGTTCCTCCCACAAGGCCATTTTCTACGCCGTAAAAGCCGGCGTCGCTGCGGCGACCAACGACGTGTCCGGCATGATCGCAAAATCGATCGCCGAAGACGCCGAGGACCAAAAGCAGAAATGAGCGACTATAATTTCTCTGCCATCGAGAAGAAGTGGCAGAAGTACTGGCTCGAACACAAGACCTTCAAGACGGACGCGAACGGCAAGGGCGAGAAATTCTACTGCCTCGACATGTTTCCGTATCCGTCGGGCGCCGGGCTTCACGTGGGGCATCCCGAGGGGTACACGGCGACGGACATCCTCTGCCGCTACAAGCGCATGAGGGGCTTTAACGTCCTCCATCCGATGGGCTGGGACGCCTTCGGCCTTCCGGCCGAGCAGTATGCCGTCGAGACGGGCACGCACCCCGCCATCACCACGAAGAAGAACGTCGACCGCTTCCGCGAGCAGATCCGCGCGCTCGGCTTCAGCTACGACTGGGACCGCGAGGTCAATACGACGGATCCGAAGTACTACAAGTGGACGCAGTGGATCTTCGAGCAGCTCTACAAGAAGGGCCTCGCCTATGTTGCCGAAGTGCCGGTGAACTGGTGTCCCGCCCTCGGTACGGTCTTGGCGAACGAGGAGGTCATTGACGGACGCTCCGAGCGCGGCAACCATCCGGTCATCCGCAAGCCCATGCGCCAGTGGATGCTCAAGATCACCGAGTACGCCGAGCGTCTCCTCAAGGATCTCGACACGCTCGACTGGTCCGACGGCATCAAGGAGATGCAGCGCAACTGGATCGGCAAGTCGACCGGTGCGCTCGTCGACTTCGGGGTCCGCTTCTGCGGTGACAATCGAACAATCGAACAATCCGAACAATCGACCGATCTGATAACCGTCTACACGACCCGTTGCGACACGCTTTTCGGCGCGACGTACATGGTTCTCTCGCCCGAACACAAGCTGGTCGAGAAGTGGCTTGCCGAGGGCAAGGTCAAGAACGCCGACGCGGTGAAGGAGTATCAGAAGAAGGCTGCGTCGAAGAGCGATCTCGAGCGTACCGAGCTCAATAAGGAGAAGACGGGCGTCAAGCTCGAGGGCGTGTCTGGGCTCAATCCCGTCAACGACACCGAGCTTCCGATCTTCATCTCCGACTACGTCCTCGCGACGTATGGCACGGGCGCGATCATGGCCGTGCCGGCGCATGACGAGCGCGACTTCGATTTCGCGAAGGTGTTCGATCTGCCGATTTACCAGGTGGTGGCGAAGGCTGACTCGGAGGTCGCTAGAAGTTCTAGCAACACTGGTGATTCTAGGGTTGAGTACAAGGAAGACGCGGCCTTTACCGACATTGCGACCGGAGTGATGGTCAATTCGGGCTTCCTCAATGGGCTTTCTGTTGAGGCGGCGCGTCCGGCGATGATCAAGTGGCTGGAGGAAAAGGGCGTCGGCAAGGCGAAGACGCAGTACAAGCTCCGTGATTGGCTCTTTTCGCGTCAGCGCTACTGGGGCGAGCCGTTCCCGGTCATTCATTGGGAAGACGGCACACAGACGCTCGTCGACGAGCAGGACCTGCCGCTGACGCTTCCCGAGCTCGAGGACTACAAGCCGACCGGGACGGGCGAGCCGCCCTTGGCGAAGGCGACGGACTGGGTCAACGTCATCGACCCGAAGACCGGCAAGAAGGGCGTTCGTGAGACGAACACGATGCCGCAGTGGGCTGGCAGCTGCTGGTATTATCTCCGCTACATCGATCCGCTCAATGACAAGGCGTTTTGCGATCCCGAGCTGCTCAAGAAGTGGCTTCCGGTCGACCTCTATGTCGGTGGCGCCGAGCACGCGGTTCTTCATCTTCTGTACGCGCGTTTCTGGCACAAGGTCTTGTTCGACCTCGGGCTCGTCCCGACCGCCGAACCGTTCCAGAAGCTCGTCAACCAGGGCATGATCCTCGGCATGGCGTACAAGAACAAGCGTGGAGTCCTGATCCCCATGGATCAGATCACCTGGAAAGACGGAAAGCCCTATGGTCCCGCAAACTGGGGGATGGATGAAGGTGGGTCCAATCCTCTCTCCAACTCCAACTCGGAACTCGAACTTCTTACGGAGTTCCCGGCGAAGATGTCGAAGTCCCTCAAGAACGTGGTCAATCCCGATGACGTCATCCGTGACTTCGGCGCCGATTCGCTCCGTCTCTACGAGATGTTCATGGGGCCGCTGCAGGCCGTGAAGCCATGGTCGACGAAGGGCGTCGAGGGCGTGCACCGCTTCCTTAAGCGCGCGAACAAGCTCGTCACCGAGACGAAGATCGCGGACCGCGCAATGACGCAGGCGGAGGCGAAGAGCCTCAACGCGATGATCAAGAAGGTCGGGGACGACCTTGAGGCGATGGCGTTCAACACGGCGATCTCCGCGATGATGGTCTACATCAACGAGGCGGAGGACTTCGCCAAGAAGTCAGCGGACGGACTTCCGAAGGAGTATCTCGAGAAGTTCGTGCAGTGCCTCGCGCCGTTTGCGCCGCATCTCGGCGAAGAGCTCTGGCAGTTGCTTGGGCACGACGGCACGATCACTTATGTGCCGTGGCCGCAGTTCGATGCCGCAGCGCTCGTCGAGGACGAAATCGAGATTCCGGTGCAGGTCCTCGGCAAGCTTCGCGGGCGCATCACGGTGCCCGTCGCGGCGACGCCGGCGGAGATGGAAGTTGCCGCGAAGGCGAATCCGGACGTTGCGAAGTTCCTCGAGGGCAAGACGATCGTCAAGGTCATCGCCGTCCCGAAGCGCATGGTGAACTTCGTCGTGCGGTGATTAA
>JAEDMC010000115.1 GCA_016303225.1 Kiritimatiellia bacterium | reverse complement strand
CCCACAATTCTATCAAATCGTGCCCACGATTTCAAGATGACGCGCCCACGATTTTTACAAACCGCGCCCACGGATTTAACATATCGCGCACACGGCTTTCAAAAACTGCGCCCGCGCAATACTACTTGTGAAAGCGGACCTTGTCGAGATGGATGACGAAGCGGTCATCGTCACACCCGCCCTTCCACTTTTCAGGCAAGACGACCGTCCCCGTAAGCTTGGTGCACCCGTTCAGGGCGGACTCCGCAATCCTCCCTTCCGGCTTCGCACTTAGCTCAAAGCCCAGACGAGCATTCGGGAAAGATACCGTCACGTCATCAATACGCAAGGGTTCATTGTCAACCGCCGACATGCCATACGATTCGATCTTCACGCCCGAGAATTCCAGGCACCTTCCGTCAAGACGTCGCGCCAGATCCTTGACCTCCTCTAGTGTCAGCGCCCGATTCAACTTCGCTTTCAGAAGCCCGATCAGCGCATCGCCAGTAATGGTTGGCCACGTCGAAATCCGGCAGTCTGCCGAAGTCACCCGCGTTCACGAAACTGAGATCCTTCATCCAGATCATCGCCGAGCACTTTCCTTTGGCGCGCTCGTAATCGCCCTTTTCGCAAACTGTCGCCCGAACGTTCGTCACCTTCGTGCCCATCGGGAGGTTGCGCGCCTTGGCGTCCAAGTGCCTACCCTCAATCGGGACGGAAAACGAAAACGTGCGCTTACCCGTGTCCGGATCAAGCACGGAGATCGTCAGGTGGGGATGCCAGCCCAAGTGTATGTCCACGATTTCGCCAGTCGAAAAGTCCAACGTACGGCCCAGTGCCGGGCGCAACAGTCGCGCACACATCGATTCCGGCATATCCTTGCCATACGCCGTGATAAACCTCGCAAACTCATCGCCCGACACCGTCTCCGCGTCAATCGTCGGCAGGGGTTCGTCTTTCCAGGGAACGTCCAGCTCCTGTACGTCGCCCAGCCACACGGCGTTCCCTGCATTCGGGCAATTCGCCAAGGATTGGTTGGACAGCGTCTTGCCGACAGTCGCCATAAAGACGGCTTTCGTGATCACGCGACCGGAGATACGCCGGATGCAATCGCCGCATTCAGGATCTCGCGACAACGCCAGCAGTCGCTCCGTCGGAATGTACGCCAGCACATTTATACCGTCCTTCGGGCCTTGTCGGCAGACGGACAGCTCAGACCAACCGTTGCCCAGATTATAAAAGGCATTTACGGCGGCGTTCGTAATCGTCACTCGCTGTCCCGCAAACTTCTCGCGAAACTTCCCATAATCGCACCCCATGACCTTCAACTCGTCCAATGCGCCTTCGATCTCTTCCCGCGGCATTGGCTGCACGTTCCAGGCGACTTCCGTTGACGCCTTTTCGTCCGCAGGAGCCATCGTCAAGCGACACGCAACACTTGCGCCCAGCGAAAGCAGGAACATAATCGCGATTGCCACCACACGCCGACGCTTCATGTCCGCAAGGCCGAACCGTCCCAGCAAGGTCTTCGGATATTCGGGCGGAAACCCGTATTCGTTCCGCTCCCGATTCCCCGGCCAACAGGCGACGAGGACAAGTATGCCGAGTTCGACCGCCGTTTCAAGCCAACAGCAAATGTCAAGCGCCAGCCCCTTCGGTGCGGCCATGGCCAGATTTCGCGCGACATTCTGAAAGACAATGAAGCCGAGAATCCACCAGCCTGTCCGCCCGAAGTCATGCAGTCGCCTGGCGATCAGGAACATCCACAGGATGCTCATATAGAGCGCAAAGGAAACGATAACCAGCGCCGCAGCCTTATACCAAAGCGACGTTCCCTCCCGTGGCGCCATAACGAGGCAAGGCGCCAGAACCGCAAGCCCGAGAATCGTCTTGACCGCGAACTCACACCGCCCGACACGATCAGGATTCGGATAGGTCTTATGCTCCATTTCTCGTCACCTTTCCGCCACCAACTTTTTCGCTTCAATTGTCCTTGTCGTCTTCCATGACCTCCGCCTTGTGCCTGTGAAAGAGCCAGCCGAATACTTCGAGTCCGACAAGCGATATGACCGTCGTTGCAACGCCGATTGCGTACATGCCGGAAGCAACCGCCATGCCGATGCCCGCGGCGACCCAGATGCCGGCGGCCGTCGTGAGTCCGTGGACGGCCTTGCGGTTCACCATGATCGCACCCGCACCGATGAAGCCGATGCCGCTCACGATCTGTGCGGCGACGCGTCCGGGATCGCCCTGTCCATCAAACCCGTAGCGCGAGACGATCATCATCAGCGCAGCCCCGACCGCCACCAAGAGATGCGTCCGCGTCCCGGCGATCTTCGCCCGGAACTCGCGCTCCGCGCCGATGATCCCTCCGAGCAGTCCCGCAATCACAATGCGAGCAATCAACACATGTGCGTCTGGCATACCTTCCCTCCTTAAATGCTCACCTTACTCCGCCCGCTGCATGCCGTCCGGCAGCGGACGGTTCGCGATCTCCAGAAGCTTGTCGAGCTTGGACTCGATGCGGTCGAGTTTCCGGTCGAGCTTCTGGTAGCGGTCGTCGACGACGGACTGCACCTTCGCCGACTCCGCTGTCACCGCGTCATAGATGTCCTCGTGCGTGACGCCTGCGAATTTCAGGTACCAAATCGCCGCACCTGCCGCAACCAGCAGCAAAACCAAGATGACTATCAGCTTTTTCATGCCTACAACATCATATTGTATCATTTTTAACGGCGCAGACAAATGCTCGGATTACGGAATCGCAAAGATGTCGACCGTTTTCTTCTTGCCCGTGCGCATCAGGGTTACGCGAATCTCCGAGGTTACGGCCTTCGCCTTCAAGACCGCCGGAAAACGAAACTCAACCGACCCCATCGGCGAGGGATGCTCGAGCGAAACGACCTCAACAAGACTTTCGGGAGAGCCATAGTCCTTGCTTCGTGTAACTTCTTCGTTCCATTGCCCGACTGCAAACAAAAGGCGCGTCACCTTCGCCGTGCCGTCAAACGCATAGTCAAGGCGAACCGGCGTCCCCTCGCTCAGTCCGCTTGTCGTCATCGTCAGGGCGACATGCGTCCCCAGGAAGTGGCTGACGCCCCGCCGAATGACCTTCGCGACAAAGAAAAGTCCGACAATCGGGAAGATCAACACGGTGATCGCCCCCAAAGAAACATGCGGCCACGGGCTGATGATGAAGACACAGACAAGCAACCAGCTAAACAGATTCCAAATGGTCGCGAAAACCACGAGAAACCAGAAGTCGGCTCCCTGCTTGCGGCGCAGACGGACACCGTAAAGCGGACTCGACACCTCGCCCTTCCTGCGCGAGGCAATCCACGCCTTCACCACGCTGCGAAGCAGAAACGCCAGGAGAAACATCCCGCAGAGCGCAAAGAAACCGAAAAGCGCAAGCGGCACGAATTCGATGACATCCGAACCGGGCTTCACGATCTGGGCCCGCGAAGGGGCAGACGTATCATACCAGACCTTGATCGTCTCGCCCACCTGATAGTTGCGAACAATACGCCTCGACTCGGAGGAGTCGCTGGACGAAAAATCCGAATTTCGATAACGGTCGCTTTCATACGCCGTCCCGTCGACCGTGTAGGCGAAAGCGATTCGCGGCGCGTACACCGTACGAGTTCCGCGCTTACCGTGACTCTGATGAGATACGACTCCCTTTGCCAGCACCCTGCCCGTCGTCTCCTCATAAGTCTGAAAGGAAAAGACATCTCCGATATTCGCAACGACTCCGCTCCACCCGAACACGCAGAAGATCAAGCCAAGCCCGCTCCCGATCAGCACACCGGGATTCAGCTTCTCAGAAAGCTTCTTGCGAACACCACCGAACGAGAGCACCGCCACTGCAAGCCCCACAACCGCAAAGAAGCCAAGCACGAGAAGCGGAATCAGCAGATCCTTAAGGTCGCCCGAATCAACCAACAAAACAGCTTGCGCAGGACAGTCCGGGTTGACGCGGCAGGTCGCCGTCGCCCCCTTCGCGTATTTCCTAAGCAACGGCAAGCGCTTTTCAATGCGTTCAAACTTATATTCCATCGACTCCGGCGTGTTCACCGACGAGGAGCTGTTGGTGCGCCCGTTCGCCTCGTATTTGAAACTTGCCGCGAATCGATAGTCGTCAATGGCCTTCCGCGCGACGGACGAATCCACGACCCGGCATGGAATCTCCGGCCAGGACGCGGACTTGCACCGTTCAAAATCGACGCGCATCCCCACCGTCACGAAAACGGTGACAAACGCGAGCATGCCGCACGCCAGCAAGAACTGCTTCAGCCGAAATCCGGTTTTCATCTCTTGCTTGGCATCCAGATGTCCGAGGCCTTCAGGTCGAGCCAGGTGATTGCCTCCAGCCAGCGGGAGAGGTCTTTCGGCGTCGGATCGAAATTGTTCGAACCAAAAGAGAACTTCGCGCCCATTTCCTTCGCAAGCTTCAGGAACTGCGGACGCGGATAGGGAGACTCGGCCTGGATCTCGAGCGCGATGCCCTTCTTCACGGCCTTCGCGATCACCGCCCGCATCCGTTCCTCGGTCCAGAGGCGATCATAGTCACCCGCCAGCGGCTCGGGGAGGTAGGTCGGATTCGCCAAAATGGAAATCGGTTCGTCGAGAATGCGCATCGTGTGCGCGAAGTAGTCCGCCATCCACTTGTCTGGATCGCGAACCTCCTTCACCATCCAGAGCCGGTTGTCGCGTCCGGACGGGAGCTTGCCCATGATCATCGTGTCCGCAAGGATATAGTCGAACTGCGCACGCGTCTCCGGCGCGATCTTCTCAGACCAGTCACGGTCGTTCACCTGAATGCCGACCGGCATTTTCGGATTCACCGCGCGCGACCGTTTCGCGAAGGCGACAAGCTTCGCGTCATCGTAGATCTCCCATTCGCGTCCGTGGTTCTCCATCGCCGTCGACCGGATGCCCGAATCCCGCTCGCGCTGAAGCGCCATCTCCGGCGTCATTCCGCCGCGGATGTGGAGATGCCAGTCGGTGAGCACGATGCCGCGCTTCGCGCACTCCGCCTTCAGGAGCCGGTTGACCGCGTTCCTCGGATAGATCGGGCTCTTCGCCTCGCCGACCGTATAGACGATCAGCTTGAGCGCACGGATCGGCTTCACGCCCTTTTCCCACGGCCTCCGATACGCAAACTCGATCCGCGCGGGCGTGTAGATCTTGCTCGTCACGGCGACATTCAGCGTCCCCGCCGCACCGCAGACCCGCTGGTCGCCACCGGGACCTCGATGGTCGAGGATGACCTCGCACTCGTTTGTGTTCCACTCGGCCGCCCACTGATAGCCCGTCGTGCCGTTCTCCTCCAGCGCGAATCGCACGGGCTCGCCCGCCCGCCGTTCAACGACCAGTTCGCCCGGCACGTCCTTCAGCGCGAACCTTGTCCCGTTCTTGAACGGAATCGCCGCGGACACTGTCCCTGCAATCAGCGTAACCAGCCAACACAGTCTCTTCATGATCTTCAGCTTGCCTTGCTCAACTGTTCAAAATCATCCCAGAAGCCGGGATACGACTTCGCGACGCACTCCGCGCCTTCGATCGTCACCGGACGCTTGGCGTAACATGCCATCACCGCAGCGGACATCGCAATGCGATGGTCTCCAAACGTGTTGACCGGCTTGCCGGTCTTCACCGCCTCAATGAGCGCCGCCGTCGATGCGATCCGATCGCTCTCTTTGAAACGCAAGCGCTCCGTTCCGGTAAAAGTCACCTCACGTTCCGTCGCCGCGACATACGCCGCAAGGCAAGGATAGAGGTCGGGCGTCTGAGCAACATCAATCGTCTTCGCTCCTCCGCGAATCGCGGCCAGCAAGTCAACGACCGCCTTATCACCCTGGCGCGAGTCAGCCTTGAGCCCCTTCGCCTCGACGCCCATGGCCAAAAAGAAGGCGGCCTGCGACCAGTCTCCCTCGACCTCGCCCCCGCCCGCAAAATGATAGCGCTGTCCGCCTTTGACAAAGTAGGTCTGACCGACTTTGTCAAAATTGACGCCCGACGCCCGGAGAGTATCTTGCGTGAGACGCACATAGGCCTCGCTCTGAAGAGGACCGTCGATGACGATTTCGCTGTCCCAGTCTGCGAGCGGCAGCGCCATCAGCAGACCTGAAATGAACTGTGAGGAGATGTTGCCGGGAATCTCATAGCGGTTTTTCTTCTCGAACGGCATACGCGGACGTTCTCCGAGCCGTCCTTCGCACTTGAAGCAACCCTTCCAGCCCATTACACCCGCGATCGGTTCAAGAAGTCGCAGGGTCGTCCCACTTTCCCCGCACGGCCAGACGGGATCTCCGGACATCATCGCCTTCAGGCAATTGCGCGTCGCAAGCGTATCCTTCGATTCGCCGCGAATCAGGGGCGGCTCCACGCCCGAAAGCGCCGCCGCGATGAGCTCGCGGTGCGCGATTGACTTCGAGGACGGCACGGTCACCGTGCCGCACCGCCGCCCCGGCTGAATGACCTTCTTCATGCCAGCCAACCCCCGAGGTCGTTCATCGGCGTTTCCACAAGCTCACATTCGCCGACCTTCCGCGGCACGATCAGCGTAATCGTTTCGCCCGACCGCTTCTTATCATTGGCAATCAATTCAAGTATTTTCGCCGCAGAGAGGCACAAGGGGGGCGCAAAGACATCCTCAATTTGCGGAAAGCCGTAAAGATCAAGTATTTCGCCGATCTCGGGGACATCCCTGTCGACAATGCGCATGCCGATCGCCACGCACTCACCATGGCCAAGCTGAAAGTTGCTTGCAGCCTCGATCGCATGGCCGAAGGTGTGCCCAAGGTTGAGGAGCTTCCTCTTCCCGCCTTCCTTGAAATCTTCGTCAACAATCTTCTGCTTCCACTGTGCGCAGCGCTCAACCCATTTTTTCAATTCTTCCTTGCGCTCTCCTTGTGCCCCCTTTGTGGATAATTCACGAAGTGCAGCGAACATTTCCGCGTCAAACAGCACGGCCGTCTTGATCATCTCGGCGAGGCCGTTCTTCATCTCCTTCTCAGGCAGCGTCTCCAGAAAGCCGGCGTTGCGAATGATCCGCTTCGGCAGATGAAACGCGCCGACCAGGTTCTTGCCCTCGGGAATGTCCACGCCGGTCTTGCCGCCAATCGACGAATCGACCATCGCCAGCAAGGTCGTCGGAACCTGCACGAACCCGATGCCGCGCATATAAGTCGCCGCGGCAAATCCCGTGAGGTCTCCGACCACCCCGCCACCGAGCGCAATCGCAAAGTCCGTGCGGGTGAGGCCCAGCGCGGCGAATCCGCGCACCAGCTCCGCGTAGGTCTCGAGCGTCTTCGACTTCTCGCCCGCCGGGAAGACGATGCGCTCGACCTGCAGGCCCGTGTCCTCGATCTGCCGGACAATCATATCGCCGTAAAGCCGGTCGACATTCGAGTCTGTCACCAGCGCCGCCTTCCTCGCTTTAGGAAAGTCGGACTTCCAATCAAATTCAAGCGTCACATTCATGGCATCCATTCGCATAGGGGATTCAGGACAAATTCATCAGGTCTCGAATACCAACAGGCCATGCGGTTCGAGGACTACCGCCGGATTCTTTGGCCCGTCCATCGTGACCCGGCCCGCCGCATCGTCAGGCAGTGAAAGGATCTTACGAAAAGTCTTTCCCTCTTCGCATGTCCAACCGCGCGTCTCGTCTGTCGTGTTCAGGAGCACCACATAGTGCTTGCCTCCCTTGCGAAAACCATGATATGAGACTCCCGTGTTGTTGCCCGCAAACGCAACCTTCCAACTCCACCCCTCGCGTTCCGCCCCGCGCAGGAACTCCGCGAGCTTCGCAAGGCCATCAACCTCTCGTGAGAACGCCGCCGCGCAAGCGTGGGAACGGTCAGCCTTCTCGCCGAACGGCGTCGATCCCGGATTCTTGGCCAGCAAGTAGTCGTAGCAATGCACGAGCGACTCGCGCGCACCGCCCAGAATCGTGTAACGCGCCTGCTCCACGAACTTGTCAGGCGTGCAGTCGAGCGCATCATACCATCCGCCGCCGCACTTGCCGCCCGTCAGGCGGTCCATCGCCTCCATCAGGCAACAGCCCTGCACCGCATCGGGATTCGCGTCCCGCGTCTCGGTGCCGATCCAGCACTCGCCGAACATCCTCGTCTCCGCAACCGGATCGTATCCGTTTTTCGCCCAGTTCTGGTACCAGCACGGATACTTGATGATGAAGTGCACGTTCGGGTTTGCCTTTCGTCCCGCACAAATGATCGTTCCCCAGGCGATCTCCTTCATCAGTTCGCGGCGGAACATCCCCCAGTCCTTCAGCATCCGCTTCTCCTTCAGCGCCTTGCACCGTTCGCAGCGGTCGTCGCACGACGAGAAGAGAAAGTCGTCGACAATGATCGTATCGAAGACCTTCGCCGCACGGGCCGACTCTTCCGCCAGCCGCGCCTGCGCCTTCGGATCGCTCCAGCACACGACAAACGGCGCCTCGCCTCCCGCCGGCGGGTCGTTCAGCTTCGTCGGCGTGATCATGCCGCAGACCTCGAAGCCCGCCGCACGGAACGCGTCGCGCTCCTCTTCCAAGAGCTTCGTCTCCACCCGCTCGGCGTGACGGTAGCTCTCAAGCCACAGCTTGGTGATATGGTTCTTGCGGAACCACTCAATCGCCCGCGCGCGGCCTTCCGGCGTATTCAGCTCCTGGTTGCAGCTCGACACCTTGCAGCTCATGGAGAAGACGTGCGGACGGTCCGCGATCACGGACTTCGATTCGCCACCCTTCGCCTTGGCCTTGGCCACCGCCAGCTCGCTCCTCAACGAAAAGATCATCACGGCCATCGTGCCAACCACGATCACCGTCACCAACGACCTGAACAGCTGCATCATCACTCGCTTCATTGTGAAGTATTATACCAAATCACCATGCGGACTGTACTCGGTCGGTCAACACCGCTAGCGCGGTCTTGACCGACCTCGGCATCTGAGCATCTGAGCAAAAGTGCATCTGAGCTTTTTCGAATGGTCGAGTCC
Organism: Kiritimatiellia bacterium; assembly: GCA_016303225.1. GTDB lineage: Bacteria > Verrucomicrobiota > Kiritimatiellia > RFP12 > UBA1067 > UBA1067. Next base: position 902 of record JAEDMC010000115.1, on the reverse strand, counting down.
GAAGCCGCAGTCGACCTTCAGATGTTTACCATCGACTGAAAGGCATATGCGGCTTCTCCCCGCTTTTCTAAACGCGACGGATCCCCGCCCGTCGCCGACTGAGCAATGCCTTTACTACGGCCCGCCAGATTTTCCTGCCGCGTCAAAATTCCTTCCGACGCCGCATCATAACCCCCTGAGAGGCGGAAGGAAAATCCGCCGTCCCATCGTCACGTCTCCGTCACGCCTCCACCGGGCGCATGCCGCGGCATTGGGGATAGTTGCTGCAGCCGAAGAACTTCTTGTCGGTCGCTTGGGCGGTCCGCAGGACCATCGGCGCGCCACAACGGGGGCATGCGGGCGCATCGGATTCGGCGACGGCCTGATGTGACTTCTTCAAATTGGCGACATGGGATGAGACCTGTTTGCGTGACAGCGTCGCCTGCCACTCCGCGATGGCCGAGGCGATTTCGGGAACCTGCTTGTCCTTGATGATCGGCACGTTCACGGACCGGATGTACTTCGCGACACCGCCCGCATAGACCACGCCCTCGGGACGCTCGGTCTTGAACGTGCTGCCGCCGATAAACACCACGACGCCCTTCACATACGACTTGTCGATACCCAGGTTGTCCGCAATCGCGCAGACATGCCGGTAGTTCTGCCGCATCGGATTTTGGAACGTGCTCTTCTTGCGGTAGATGGTCTGCGTCCAGACCTTGGAATTCGCGTCTGCGAAGATCCATCCCGAATAGTTCTTCGTCTCAACCGCAAAGATGCCGTAACGCGACACGACAATATGGTCGACCTGCGTCGTCGTCCCGTCCGGCAACGGAAGGTACACGTCATTCAGGATGATATAGTCAGTCTCCGGCAATCCGCCCTTCAGCATCCGCGAGACAAACCACTCCCCAATCGCCCCC
>JAEDMC010000114.1 GCA_016303225.1 Kiritimatiellia bacterium | reverse complement strand
GGTTGCAAACCTACCGGTAGGTATGTTATAATACGCGGCATGGCCAGAAAAACCAAGGAACAAGCGTCCCAGACGCGGCAGCGGATACTTTTGAGCGCATTAGAACTTTTTGCGAGCAAGGGTTACGACAATGTGTCGCTCAACGATATAGCGCGGCGATTGCAGCTGACGAAGGGAGCTGTTTATTGGCATTTTGAATCAAAGCAGGCACTTTTGGAGGAATTGCTCGATTCGGCGTTGCGCCATTTCCGCGAGCAGATTGATGAACTGATGCCGATTGGCGAACTGACGTATCCGTCGGTCGCGGGGATGATGATTGAAAACGCGATAGGGTTGATGGCCGAACGGCGCGGACGTCAATTTTTCCGGCTGGTCAAATCGGGGCTCAAGTGGTCCGGAAAGTCGATGGCGAGTATTCGCGAAGGTTTTCTCAACAACCGCCGGTTCGGTCCCAAGCAGGCATTCGAAACGGCGATTGAAAACGACAAGCGCGCCGGGAGGGTGCGGGCGGATTTCCGATCCGAAGAAGCATCGGTAGTGGCTATGGCGGTCTGGGATGGACTCGTCCAGCTTGCGCTTGATGGTTTTCTCGACTGCGATTTGCGCGAAACGATGTTCCACGCCTACGCGGCGATTTGGGACAATATGCGTCTTGCCGGCACCGCGGCAATGAAACTTGAGGATATTGCAAAGAAAGGTAACGACCTATGAATAACCAGAAGGAAAGAGGCAGCGCCGTCGGCGCGATTTTGGGAACGGCAATCGTCGCGATTGTGGGTGTGGTCGGCGGTTGGATCGCCCACGACATGTACGCGCGGCGGGCAAAGGCGGCTGGCGAGAATGCGCGTGCGCCTCAAAAGGCGGCGATGGGGCCGCAGACGGTCGCCATTGAAACGGTTACGGAAAAGCCCTACAATCTGCCGCGCACATATGTAGCTCATGTCGAGGCCATGCAGGAAGTCGAACTCCAGCCGCAGGTCGACGGTTACATTAAGCAAATTTTTTTCAAAGAGGGCGATTTGGTTAAAGAAGGGCAGTTGCTCTACCAGCTCGACGACGAACGCTATCAGGCGGTCGTCAACCAACGCAAGGCAGACTTGGAAGCGGCCGAGGCCGAGGCGCGGCGCACGGAGCGTTATTGGGAGCGCATGAAAAGCGCCGACGCGCGCGGCATCACCCAGCTCGAGCGCGACAACGCCGAAGCCGGCGCCGAATCGGCGCGCGCGGCGGTGCTGCAGGCGAAGGCTAATCTGGTCATTGCCGAATACGACTGCAAGAAAGCGAAGGTTGTCGCGCCCATTGCCGGCCAAATCGGCAAGTCGTCGGCGTATGTGGGCGACTACGTTTCGCCCTCGAAGGGCGCACTCGCTCGCATTGTGCAGATCGACCCCATTCGCGTTTCCTTCCCCTTGACCGACCGTGAGTATGTCGCTTGGCGCGGAGCGCAGGCCGCAGGCAATCCTATCGATTACCGCACGCGCGTGCAGCTTCCGGACGGCTCGATCTACGCCCACGAGGGCGCGTTCGACTACGACGACAACGAAATGTCGCGCACGACGGCGACGATTCTGATGCGGCTCAAATTCGCCAATCCCGACCGCCTGCTGGTGCCAAACGGCTATGTAACGGTTTACTCCGACCTTGCCCGGCCGCCGATGTACCCGACCGTCAGCGAGTCGGCGATTGTCGATCTCGCCGGCGGCAATCTCGGCGTCTATGTCATAGACGAGAAAACCTCGACCGTCTCGGTGCGCAATGTCGAGCGTCTGAGCGTGCATGACGGGCTCGCGCCGATCGCCAAGGGGCTGGCAGCGGGCGAAAAGGTGGTGGTTTCAGGAACGCGCAAGCTATATCCCGGCTGCAAAGTGCGCGTGGTGGAGGCTACCGCCAAGGCCAGCGGGGTCGACAAATAAACGCAGCGCAGGAATCGGGAGCTGGACATGAAATTATCCATCCGGGAATCTATCGACAAAATCAAGGTGTTTTCGCGCGTATTCGTCGAGCGTCCGCGCTTCGCTATGGTCATCGCCATCGTGCTGTCGCTCGCGGGGACGCTTGCGATCACCAAATTGCCGATTTCACAGTATCCGCAAGTGACGCCGCCGGAAATATCGGTCACCTACAACTACCCCGGCGCCAATGCGCGGGAGGTGATGAACACCATCGCCACGCCGATCGAAGACGAAGTCAACGGTGTCGACGACATGCTCTACATGTCGAGCGACAGCACGAACGACGGACAGTACGAGCTGGAGGTTTCGTTCGACGTCGAATCCGACCGCGACATGGATCTCGTCAAGGTGCAGAACCGTCTGTCGCAGGCCGAGGCGAAACTGCCTTCGGAAGCCAAGCAGCTCGGCGGCCGCATCCGCGCCCAGTCTTCCGATACGCTGGGCTTCTTCGCGCTCTATTCGCCGAAGGGGACGATCAACCGTCTTGCGCTTTCGGACTACGCCTACGGCAACATCCAGCCGGTGCTGCTGCGCGTGGGCGGCGTGGGCGACGTGACCGTCTACGGGCCGAAACTCTCGGTGCGCATCTGGCTCGATCCGCAGCGACTGGCGGCATTGGGCATCAATTCCGAGGAGGTCATCACCGCAGTCTCGCAGCAGAATATCCAGGCTTCGCTCGGCGCGGTCGGCGCCTCGCCCACCGAGGAGAATGGCGTGTTCACTTATACGCTACTTGCTCGCGGGCGTTTGAAGACCGCCGCGGAGTTCGACGAAATCGTCGTGCGCAAGGACGACCAGGGCGGCATCGTCAAGCTGAGGGACGTCGCGCGCACCGAAATCGGCGAACAGAATTACACCTTTAACGGTATGTTCAACAACCAGACGGCCGTCATGCTCGCCATCAACCAGAAGCCGGGCGCGAACGCCATCGCCACGATGGACGCGCTCGTTGCCGAGCTCAAGCGCCTCAAGGCGGAGTTCCCCGACGACATGGACTACACCGTCGCCTACGACGCGACCGACTACGTCCGGCGCTGCATCCGCGAGATCGTCAACACCCTGGCGATCACCTTCGCCCTCGTGGTGCTCGTGTGCTACATCTTCCTCCAGGACTGGCGCGCGACGCTGATTCCGTGCCTGACGATTCCGGTTTCGCTGTGCTCGACCTTCATCCTCATGGCGGTCATGGGCTACTCGATCAACATCCTGACGCTGTTCGGCCTCGTGCTCGCGATCGGCGTGGTGGTGGACGACTGCATCGTCGTCGTCGAGCGCGTGCAGTTTTTGATCGAGACGCGCGGGCTCAATGCCAAGGAGGCGACTATTCAGGCGATGAGCGACGTGACCGGCGCGGTCATCGCCACGACGCTCGTTCTCTTGGGCATCTTCGTGCCGATCGGCTTTATGAGCGGCATCACGGGGCGCATCTACCAGCAGTTCTCGGTGACGCTGTCGGCGGCTGTGTGTTTTTCGACCGTCTGCGCGCTCACGCTCGCGCCGGCGCTGTGCTCGCTTTTGCTCCACGAGGCGCGGCCGTACAAGCACGGGCCGCTGGCGTGGTTCAACTGGGCGATTGACCACTTCAAGGGCTTTTTCGTACGGTGTGCGAAGTTTCTTGCGGCGCGGTTGCTGCTGACTGGAATGTTGCTGGCGCTGACGGTGCTCTTGACGGTGCAGGCGTTCATGGGCACGAGCACGTCGTTTCTGCCGCAGGAAGACCAGGGCGTGATTTTCGGCTCGGTCGAACTGCCCGAGGGCATGACGCGTCCGCAAACCGAAGCGGTGATGATTCGCGCGACCGAGCTCTTGAAGCGCGAGGTTCCGGAAGTGACGAACGTGCTCGCGGTCGTCGGCATATCGATGATCGCCGGTCGCGGCGAGAACCTCGGCATGTTGATTGTCGATCTCAAGAAGTGGGAAGAGCGCAAGCTCCCCGAACAGCAGATTGAGCCGCTGATGGCGCGCCTCGGCGCGGTCCTCAACGAGATTCCCGAGGCGACGTTCCGCGTTTTCGTGCCGCCGGCGATTCCGGGGCTCGGTATGAACAACGGCATCGACTTGCGCGTGCAATCGAAGGAAGATATGGATCCTGAACGTCTGGGCAAAACGCTCCAGATGGTGTTGCGCGAGCTCAATTCGCTGCCCGGTGTGATGGCGGCCTTTTCTGGCTACACGGCCAACACGCCGATGCTGCGGCTCGACCTTGACCGCGACAAGGCGGAAATGCTCGGAGTGGAGGTTTCGGCGGCGTACGCGACTTTGCAGAACTATCTCGGTTCGCGCTACGTCAACGACGTCAACCTCGGCACGCAGGTCAACCGCGTCACGGTGCAGTCCGACTGGAATGGCCGCGCCACGCCCGAGGCGGTGGCCGACCTCTACGTGCGCTCCAACGCAGGCGCGATGGTGCCGATTGGTTCGCTCGGCTCGATTTCGCGCGAGATTGGTCCGCGCACCGTCAGCTGCTACAACAAGTTCCTCGCCGCCGGCATCACCGTGATGCCCAAGCCGGGCGTCGCGTCGAGCGACGTGATGGTGCAGATTGTGGATGCGCTCAAGCGCACACTGCCCGAGGGATACGGCTACGAATGGTCGGGCATCACCTACCAGGAGCAGAAGAACGCCGGCACCACGGCGCCGCTCTTGGCGCTCGCGGTCTTGTTTGGCTATCTCTTCCTCGTGGCGCAGTATGAATCGTGGACGATTCCGCTGCCGGTGATGCTTTCGATTTTCGTCGCCGTGTTCGGAGCGCTTACTGGTCTCAAATGGTGGGGGATTCTCGCGACCGGTGCGCCGTATTCGCTGTCGATCTACGCCCAGCTGGGACTGGTGCTGCTGATTGGTCTGGCGTCGAAGAACGCGATTTTGATTGTCGAGTTCGCCAAAGAGAAGCGCGAGACGGACGGCTATTCGATTGTCGATGCGGCCGGCACCGCCGCGGGTGAGCGGTTGCGCGCGCTCTTGATGACGGCGCTGACGACGCTACTCGGCACGCTGCCGATGATGGTCGCCACCGGCGCGGGCGCGGCGAGCCGCAACCACCTCGGCACCACCGAGTTCTGGGGCATGGCCGCGTCCGTCTCGTTCGGCATCCTGCTCGTCCCCGGGCTCTACGCGCTCTTCCAGACCTGGCGCGAGCGCGTCAAGCGCTTCTTCGCCTACGTGGCGGCGAGGGGTGCCCGCAAGAGGGAGTTGAAGAGCCGAGCAGCCCAAACAACATAACTCCTATGATCATGAATAAGATCATCGGAGCATTGGCATTGGCGCTGTCGGTGTCTGCCGCAGTTGGCGCGGGAAAGCTTTGCCTGGAGGTGCGGCCGGATCGTCCGCTGGCGATGTACGCCTGCGGGGAGACCGCGACGTTCGTCGTGAAGGTGACGGACACGAACGGCGTGCCGCTCAAGGCGGGCAAGGTGACGACCGTCCTTGACAACTTCGGTCCTCATATCGTTGCGCCGACGAACGTGGTCGATCTTGCGAACGGGAATCCGTTCACGGTGTGCGGTACGCTTGCGGAGCCCGGATTCCTGCGGCTGGTGCTGCGGTCGGACCTCGCTGGCTTTCCGACGACGCAGTACCGTCAGGACGAGTGGTTCGCGTCTGTCGGCTTCGAACCGGAGAAACTGCGTCCGGCGGCGCCGTGTCCGGCGGACTTTGATGCGTTCTGGGCGAAGGGCCGCGAGGAGGTCAAGAAGGTTCCGCTCGACGCGAAGGTCGAGCCGAGCGCGAAGTGGTCCAACGCGAACTGGAACGTCTGGGGCGTCAGCTTCGCGACCCTGGGCGGACGGCGCGTCTACGGATGGCTCGCGAAGGAGAAGTCCGCCAAGGGGAAGCTGCCGGTGATCGTGCAGGTCGCTGCGGCCGGATTCGGCGGCTGGAGCCAGAATCCGCGGATGACGCCGGGGTACCTGAACCTCTTCATGACGGTGTTTCCGTTTCCGCCGGACGCAGAGACGCAGAAACCGGCGTACGAGAAGCTCAACGCCGACTGTCGGGCGAAGTGGCCGGGGGCGTCCCGCTACTGCACGGCTGGAATCGCCTCGGACGATCCGCGCGACTGCTACTTCTATCCGGTGCTGCTCGGTATCGACCGCGCGATCGACTGGGTGGCGGCGCGGGAGGATGCGGACCTGGGGCGTTTCGTCTACGACGGCACGTCGCAGGGCGGCGGCTTCGGCCTCTTCTGCATGGGATTGAACCGGCATTTCACGAAGGGCGCCTTTCATGTGCCGGCGCTGACGGACCATTCGGCGCACCGCGCCGGTCGCTTCGACGGCTGGCCGCAGTTCTGGAAGGAGCAGACGAATGACGTGCGCCGCGCCGCGGTGGAGCGGAACGCGCCTTACTATGACGGCGTCAACTTCGCGCAGCGGATTCGCGTGCCGGTCACCGTCACCTGCGGCACGGCCGATGCGGCGTGCCATCCGCACTGCGTCTGGACGGCGTATAACCAGATTCCGGCGAAGGGCAAGCGGATCATGACCGGCTTCGCCATGCCGCACGGCGTGTGGGACCAGTTCTATTTGCGCACTGCGGAGTGGCTGAAGGACGACGGCGCCGCCGCATCCGCGCCTGAGGCGGCCAGGTGACGATTGCGGACAAGCCGAGGCCGGCTTCGGAGGATAATGAACTGAATATGAAGAAAGTTGCGATTGCTGTTGTGGTCGCAGGTCTAACGGCTGGTGGGTTCGCGGAGACATTGGAGGAGGAATTCCTCAATCCGCCGCGGGAGGCGAGGCCGCAGACGTGGTGGCATTGGATGAACGGGAACGTCTCCAAGGAAGGCATCACCGCCGATTTGGAGGCGATTGCCGAGGCGGGACTCGGCGGCGTACACCTTTTCGACGCGGGGTGCGAGATCCCGCCGGGACCGGTCGCTTTCAACACGCCCGCGTGGGACGAGCACATCCGCTTCGCGTGCGCGGAGGCGCGGCGGCTCGGGCTCGAGGTCATCATCCCAAACTGCAGCGGCTGGTCGAGCTCGGGCGGACCGTGGAATGCGGCGTCCAACTCGATGAAGATCGTGACGACGTCCGAGACGTCCGTGAAGGGCGGCACGACCTTTCGCGGCACCTTGCCGCTTCCGAAGAACACGAACGGATTCTACGGTGACATCGCCGTGATGGCGATTCCCGATGTCGGCGCGGAGCGCGTGCTGACGAAAGCTGGCGAGAAGCTGACGGTTGACGCGCACGATCCGTCGAACAACGCCTTCGAGTTCGCGCTGGACGCGCCGTTCAACGCGACTGCGCTTGCCGTGCAGATCCAGCCGTCCGATTGGATCGGACAGCATCGCGCGTTCGTGACCGTGGAGACGTCCGAAGACGGCAAGAGCTGGGCGAAGGGCGGCGAGATCGTGCTGCCGCTCGCGATCGACTCGATCATCATCACGTCGGTCCAGAACATCCCGTTCGAAAAGCCGCTTACGGCGCGGCACTGGCGGCTCTCCTTCGCGCCGCAGCAGATTCCCGGTTCCATCAAGACGTGCACAATCGGAAAGCTCGCGCTTCTGAACCGTGCGGTGATCCCCGGATTCGAGGGCAAGACGTTCGTGCTGCGGGACCAGAAACCGTATCCGGCCTATCCGTCGATCGGTCCGGCAGTGGCGAAGGATGCGATTGTCGACTTGAGCACGCAAGTCAAGGCGGACGGCTCGCTGGAGTGGTCCGCCCCGTCCGGAAAGGACTGGAAGCTCCTTCGCATTGGCTACAAGTCGAACGGCAAGAAGAACCATCCGGCCTCCCGTTTCGGTTGCGGCTTCGAGGTCGACAAGCTGTCGCGGACGGCGCTCGACTTCCACTTCGAATCCTACGTTGGCAAGCTCTGCCGTTCGCTTGGCGATCTTGCGGGTGATCATGGTTCGGGCCTGACGGGCACCCTTGTTGACAGCTATGAGATCGGCTGCCAGAACTGGACGCAGGGATTTGAGCGGGAGTTCGAGAAGCGGGCGGGATACTCGATTCGTCCGTTCCTGCCGGTCCTGGTCGGGTATGTGGTCGGCGATGCGCCGGAGACGGAGAAGTTCCTGGACGACTTCCGGCGCGTCATCGCGGCGCTGTTCTGCGAGAACTATCCGGGCGCGCTGCAGGCGAAGTGCCGGCAGTACGGACTCAAGTTCTATCTCGAGCCGTACGGGAACTGTCCGGCGGACGACCTCGAGTACGGCTATTTCTGCGACGTGCCGATGAGCGAGTTCTGGTGCGGCGAGAAGAACAACCGCGGCACGGGCGTGACGCGCATGGTCGCGTCGATGGCCCATGTCTTCGGCAAGCCGGTCGTCGGCGCCGAGGCGTTTACGACGGCGCCGGGTCCGTGGGGCGGCAAGTGGCAGAGCGATCTTTGGTCCATGAAGACGCAGGGCGATCTCGCCTACTGCGAGGGCGTGAACAAGCTCATCTACCACCGCTTCGCGCATCAGCCGTGGCCGAAGGGGAGCCGCTACCTGCCGGGCATGACGATGGGACAGTGGGGTATGCACTTCGACCGCACGAACACGTGGTGGCCGTATGTCGGCGAATTGATCCGCTACCAGGCGCGCTGTCAGTATCTGCTGACGGCCGGACGCTTCGTCGCGGACGCGGCGGTCTATCTCGGCGACCAGATGCCGTGTACGCTGACGCCGTATGACGACCGGCTGGTGCCGGAAGGGCTCAACTGCGACGCCATCAACCTGCGCGGCATCCGTTCGCTCAAGGTCAAGGACGGACAGCTTGTGACGCCGGGCGGGATCCGCTATCGTCTTTTGGCTCTCCCCGAGGCGCCGCTCAAACGTCCCGAGGCGATTGCCGCCGTCGAGGCTGTCCGCCAGGCGGGCGGGCTCGTCTGCAAGCGCTCGGAGATGAAGCTGCATTTGCCGCCGGTAGACTTCTCGTATTCGGGGACGACGGACGACGTCAAGTACATCCACCGCGAGTATGCGGACGGCACGGACGGCTATTTTGTCGCCTACGCCGACCGGACGCAGCCGGCCGAGCTGAAGCTCTCGTTCCGCATGACCGGCAAGGTGCCCGAGTTCTGGAAGCCGACGACAGGAGAGATCGTCCGTGCGGCCGACTGGCACGAGGAGAACGGACGTACGGTCGTCACCTGGCGGGCCGATCCGGGAGACAGCGTGTTTGTGATGTTCCGCCCGAAGAGTGAGGCGGATGTTGAGAGGGTTGAGAAGGTTGAGGGGGCTGAGAAGGTTGAGGGGACGTGGACGCTGACGTTGCCGAACGGGAAGTCGGCGAAACTCGACAAGCTCGTTTCGTGGACCGAGCTGGACGATCCCGACTTCAAGTATTTCTCCGGCACGGCGACGTACGATTTGAGAGGTCTGAGTGAAGGGTTAAGAGCGAGGGAGAACGATCGGGTTTATCTGAACTTGGGCGAAGTCAAGAACCTCGCGGAAGTGACGGTCAACGGAAAGACCTACCCGGTTCTTTGGAAACCGCCGTTCCGCCTTGACATCACCTCTTCCCTAGCCCCTAACACCCAATCCCTAACCCCTAAACCCTTATCCATCTCCGTCAAGGTGACGAACCTCTGGCCGAACCGGTTGATTGGCGACGACTTCAAACCGGAAGACTGCGAGTGGAATAGTGCGCGCGGGGGCATCAAGGAGATTCCGCAGTGGGTCAAGGCCGGCAAGCCGTCGCCGAGCGGTCGCACGACTTTCACGACCTGGAAACACTGGACGAAGGAGGACCAACTGTTGCCGTCGGGCATTCTCGGGCCGGTTCGGCTGGAGCGCACGAGCGTCGTCAGTGACCGCTAACGTTCAAGATGTCCGCAGACGAGAACTGGTGGCGAACTTCCACACGCCTATCCCTGATTTTTCATAGCCGCTGAAAAGCGCGGTTTTCTGCGCTGGAACATCGGCTTGTCGTCCCGTCCAGCCGAGCCCTCCGGGCTGACACACAAAAGCCCGTCGCCTTGCCGAGTCGCTTATGCGACTGAAATGACGCGCCGTCTCACCCGCTTGAAGGTCGCCATTGAAGATGATTTGAC
>JAEDMC010000113.1 GCA_016303225.1 Kiritimatiellia bacterium | reverse complement strand
CGTCCGTTTAGGAGTGGCGGGAAGAAACAGAATCCGCTATGGGATGGTAGTGAATATTTGTTGTTTTATGTTGGTTAAAATTTGCATTGCTGTTTTTCCGCATAAAAAATATTAGAATATCAAAGTAATATTATCAAGATAGCATTGACAGTGCTTATGGCAATATGCTATACTACGCGCCGTTAACCCAAAAAAGGAGAAATCAAATGCAAGCGAGAGAATACGAACGATTCGTGTGGATGCTGAAGGACAATGCGCGAGGGATGTTTGGCAACCCTGATATCGCGGCGCTTTGCGCGGCATATGTTATGTTGAAGGCTCGCGAGAAGGGGCTGGTGGACGTTGAGAGCCCTAAAAGCTTCCTTGCGGAGTGCAAGGTGAAGAAATCGATTTCAGATTTTATCTGCGGAACTATCGAAAAGAACTGGAATGTGTTCCGTTCGCTTATTGCATCGGCGGATGTTGACGTTCTTAAAAAGTATGTCGCCGAATGGAAGGACATGTCTCGGTTCGGATCGGGAGAAACTCCGCGCATGGTGCTGAAGGCTGTCTTTGGACTTTTGAATCTCGACGAAAGGGACAAGTCATTCGCTGACTTTGGATGCGGTACGGGTGGTGTGCTGATTGCCGCTCATGAAGATGCGGCGAGCCCAACCTCGGTCGGCTATGAGTTGTCGAACGATTTTGCGGCCATTGCAGAAATGCGCCTCAGTGCACTTGACTTGTTGGATGCCGTAAGAATTGAGCGCAAGAATATCTTTTCGATTTCCGAAAAGGACCAGAAGTTTGACAAAATCTTCTGCTGTCCGCCGTTTGGCGTTCGCTATCAAGATGAGGCCACTCGGTTTTTTGTGAAATCATTGCCAGCGCTTCCCGATCTGCGTCCCAGCAGCTCAACAACTTGGCTTTATGCCTTGCGCGCGATCGAATCACTGAAGCCGAACGGAAAATGTGCGATCATTGTCAATGAGGCACCGCTTTTCAACCAGGCGGATCTTGCCGTGCGCAAGTATCTTGTCGATCGCAATTTCATTGAGGCGGTTGTGTCTTTGCCTCCGTTTCTGTTCCCGCAGACTGGCACTCCGGTTTCGGTTATCGTGCTTAATGTGGCGAAGGAGTCCAACAAGGTCAAGATGATTGATGCGTCGGGTCTTGGCCTGCGCGGCAAGGGGCGGGTGGCTTTGCGTGATGACGATGTCGATATGATACTTTCATGCGTCAATGGCAAGGCGACAAAAGCCAATCTTCCGAGCGAAACGGTCGAAAACGGCGTCATCGCAAAAGAAGAATACATGCTTTATCCAAGGAGGTATGTCAAGTTTGCGGATGATGTGGAAATTAAAAACGGGAAAGCGCTGGGGGATGTCGTGTCGATCAGACGAGGGATGTCGTTAACATCACGCGAGCTCGAGTCGTTGCGTGTCGACGGAAAGTCGCCCTATCATTATGCGACGCAGGCAAACATCAAGGATGGAGTCATAGAGGGGAACGGAGAGTCGTTACGCGAAATCCCCAAGGACAATCGTCGTTTTTGCGCAGAGGACGGCGATCTGGTCTTGACGAAGGTTGGCCGTCCGATAAAGTGCGCTGTTGTGCGGCTTGATGAGGGCGAGAAGCTTCTGATAGGAGCCAACCAATATATCATCACGCCTAATACGAAGAAGGTCGAACCGCATTTTCTCCAAGCCTTTTTTGAGAGCGGGGCGGGCCGGTCGGCGCTTGCAAAGATTTCGGTTGGAGTTGCCGTCCCGGCCATTGCCTTGCGTGATCTTAAGGAGCTGGTTATTCCGGTTCCTTCGATGGAAGCACAAAAGAAGGTGGCGATTGCCTATCGGGCCAAACTGGATGAAGTGGCGCTTCTTCGGCGAAAGCTTGCCCGCGCAATCGACGGGTTGGATCGCGTTTACGATGAGTCGTTTGGAGGTGCTTCGTAATGCCGTTGGACGTTGAGGAGCTTGAGCGGGTCTTTGACGCGGTGAGGCAGCGCCTTTGTGTCGCAAACCAGGATGGCACATTGGGGATGCTGCTCAAGCATATGGGCCTTGAGCATGTCCTCAATGGCGATGACATCTACAGAACGGATGAAGCCCGGCGTGGCGACATCATTGTACTGGGAGACCCAAGAGTTGAAGTGCGTCATCTTCAAGGCGTGGCAAAGGACATCGGCATCGCAAAGGAACGAATCCGTTTTCTGGATTTCGATGAGGCGCAGAAATATGACATTTCGCTTTGGCAATATAGCCAGACGATTGCGGCGATTCTCTGTGGCCCACTCCCACACAAGGGGACGGGCATGGGAGATGCTACAAGCATGGTTGTGGCGCTGGAGACAGGCGAAGGGTATCCGCCGGTCAAACGAATGCAGAGCTCGACTGGTCTCAAGCTGACAAAGTCGTCGTTTCGCACGGCCTTGTGCGAGTTGGTGGTGGAAGGGATTGTTTCGCCAGATGCCGATGGCGTGATCGGTTCGTAAGTTTGATATAATACAGACATACAGCAAAGGGTATGCGATGAAGAGGGAAGAGACGCAGCAGTTCAATGCAGGGCCGTATGTGAGCTACATCTGGTCGATCGCCGACGATTGGCTGAGGGACGTGTACGTGCCGAGCGACTACCGCAAGGTGATTCTGCCGATGGTCGTGCTGCGGCGTCTCGATCTGGTGCTGGAGCCGACGAAGGCGAAGGTGCTGGAGATGAAGCGGGCGCTCGACGGCGACAAGGTCGTCGAACAGGACGACGCCCTCTGCGGAGCCGCCGGGCAGAACTTCTGCAACTCCTCGCCGTTTACGATGCGGGAGCTCACCTCCCGCACGAATCCGCAGAAGCTGGAGGCCGACTTCACCAAGTACCTGGACGGCTTCTCGGCGAACGTGCAGGAGATCATCCGCCGCTTCGAGTTCCGCAACCAGATCCCGAAGATGCTCGACGCGGGCATCCTGCACGGCGTCATCGACAGCTTCGTCAACGCGAAGGTGAACCTCTCGCCGCTGCCCGTCCTGAACGACGACGGGAGCGTGAGGCAGCCCGGGCTCGACAACCACGCCGTCGGCACGGTCTACGAGGAGCTCCTGCGCAAGTTCAACGAGGAGTCGAACGCGCAGGCCGGCGACTTCTTCACGCCGCGCGACGCGATCTGGCTGATGGTCGACCTCGTGTTCCGTCCGATCCGCAGCGAGCTCAAGTCCACGACCTACACCTGCTATGACTGCGCGTGCGGAACCTTCGGCATGGTGACGATCGCCTCGGACAAGCTGCGCGAGGTGGCGAAGGCGGCGGGCAAGAAGGTCTCCATCCACCTGTTCGGACAGGAAAACCTGGGCGAGGCGTGGGCGATCGCCAACGCCGACATGCTCATCAAGGGCGAGGGCAACACGACGAACAGAGTCGCGTTCGGCTCGACGCTTTCCGAGGACGGCTTCACGGGGCGCCAGTTCGACTTCATGTTCGCGAATCCGCCTTACGGCAAGAGCTGGAAGAAGGACGCCGAGCTGATGGGCGGCAAGGGCGACATCACGGATCCGCGCTTCCAGGGGCGGCTTCCGAACGGCGAGACCGTGTCGATGCTGCCGCGCGTCTCCGACGGACAGCTCCTCTTCCTCCTCAACAACGTCGCGAAGATGAAGACCGACACGGCGCTCGGCTCGCGCATCGCCGAGGTCAACAACGGCTCCTCGCTCTTCACGGGCGACGCGGGCTCGGGCGAGTCGAACGCGCGGCGGTTCCTGATCGAGAACGATCTCGTCGAGGCGATCGTCGCCGTGCCGGAGAACATGTTCTACAACACGGGCATCGGCACCTACATCTGGATTCTCTCGAACCGCAAGGAGCCGCGCCGCAAGGGGAAGATCCAGCTCATCGACGCGACGCAGATGTTCGTGCCGCTCCGCCGCAACCTCGGCGACAAGAACTGCGAGTTCAGTCCTGGGAACCGCGAGGAGATCATGCGGCTCTTCATGGACATGACGGACGACCCGAAGGGCTGTTCGCGTGTCTTCGACAACAAGGAGTTCGGCTACTGGCAGATCACGGTGGAGCGTCCGCTCGTCGAGAACGGCAAGGTCAAGACCGACAAGAAGGGGCGCGTCCAGCCCGACAAGAAGCTCCGCGACACCGAGAACGTGCCGTTCACCTATCCGGGCGGCATCGACGGCTTCTTCGAGAAGGAGGTGAAGCCCTACGTGCCCGACGCCTGGGTGGACAAGGAGGCGACGAAGATCGGCTACGAGATCTCGTTCACCAAGTACTTCTACAAGCCGGTGAAGCTCCGGGAGCTCGCTGAAATCGCCGCGGACCTCAAGGCGGTCGAATCCGAGGCGAAGGACCTCCTTGGAGAGGTGATTGCGTGAAGCCCTATCCCGCCTACAAGCCGACCGGCCTCGCCTGGCTCCCCGAAGTGCCGCGGGGGTGGGAGATGCTGCGTTTGAAGTCGTGCTTCTATGAGCGAAAGGAAAACAACCGTTCGTCTAATCAGATGATGATTTTGTCGCTGATGAAAGACATCGGTGTTATTCCGTATGATGAGAAAGGGGATGTCGGAAACAAGTCGAAGGATGACATTAGCCAATATAAGGTTGCTCGGAGGGGTGATCTTGTGCTCAATAGTATGAATGTCATTATCGGCTCGGTTGGTGTAACGCCATATGATGGGTTGATTAGCCCGGCTTATTATTCGCTTGTTCCGCGCGAGAATGTCTTGGCGAGGTTCTATGAGTTCATGTTTCGGCTTCCAGCCGTTCAACAGGCGTTTCGCGGGTATGCCAAGGGAATCATGGAGATACGCCTTCGCATATCAACGATTGATTTGCTTGGGATGAAATTTCCCGTCCCTCCTTCCGCCGAGCAGGAGGCGATTGTCGCGTATCTCGACGAGAAGACGGCGAAGATCGACCGGCTGATCGAGCTGAAGGAGCGCGAAATCAAGCTCTTGAACGAGAAGAAGCAGGCGGTGATTTCCAAGGTCGTCACGCGCGAAAGTGGGGATACGATCGCCGTGAAGTATTTGGTTCAAATCAATAATGGTTCTGATCCGACAACAGAAGGAGATACCCCGGTTTATGGAAGCGGTGCGGAAAGTTTCAAGACATGCGGGGAGTTCAAAATTGGGCCAACCGTTTTGTTAGGAAGAAAAGGCGCGACACTACACATCCCACATTACGTTGCGGGCAAATACTGGAACGTTGATACGGCCTTCGATGTAAAACCCTTGACCAAGGAACTTGATCTGCGATTTTTCTATTATTGTGCGACCTGCTTTGATTACAGACGATTTATCTCGCAGACAACCTTGCCGAGCATGACAAAGAGTGACTATGGGCGAATGAAAATTCCAAGGTTGTCTCTTCCCGAGCAACAGAAGATCGTGGCGTATCTTGATGCGGCGGGGGCGAAGACGGACAAGGCGATTGCCGCGGTGACGCGGCAGATCGGCTTGCTGAAGGAATACCGCACGCGGCTCATTTCCGACGCGGTGACGGGACGGATCGATCTCAGGAAGCTGTGAAGGGTCAACAACTAACCGAACGAAAAGGCAACAACTAACCGAACGAAAAGGCGTCAACTAACCGAACGAAAAGGCGTCAACTAACCGAATGGTCTGATTTATGTTATAATATTTCTGATGAAAGGATACAGAAAGAGGATTTTAGATGACTTGATCATTCGTCGTTCGCAAACGGCAGGAGCAATCCTTATTGAAGGCATCAAGTGGTGTGGCAAGACAACGACATGCGAACAGGCGGCAAAGAGCGTCATCTATCTTGACGAGCCGGAGAAGCGAGAGCATAACTTGCTGATGGCGAAAATCCGTCCGTCTGAAATACTGGACGGTGCAGTGCCGCGGCTGATAGACGAATGGCAGCAGGCTCCGGTTCTGTGGGATGCCATTCGCTATCGAGTGGATC
This sequence comes from Kiritimatiellia bacterium, assembly GCA_016303225.1. Classification (GTDB taxonomy): domain Bacteria; phylum Verrucomicrobiota; class Kiritimatiellia; order RFP12; family UBA1067; genus UBA1067. The sequence goes on along the minus strand of JAEDMC010000113.1, from coordinate 4,057 downwards.
ATGCCGAAGGGCGCGGGCAGTTTCTGCTGACCGGGTCGGCCGTCCCTCCGGACGATTCGGACATGAAGCACAGCGGCACGGGACGCTTTGCGTGGCTCAAGATGCGGCCGATGTCGCTTTTTGAGTCAGGCGAGTCCTCGGGCGAGGTTTCCCTGAAGGGTCTTTTCGACGGCACGGATCCGACTGGGGCGCATCCGACACTGTCGGAACTTCCCGACATCGCGCAGGCGATTTGCCGCGGCGGGTGGCCCGTTGCCTGCGGACTTTCCGGCGAGGTGGCGCTTGATGCGTCATTCGACTATCTGGAGGCGGTGGTCAAGCGCGACATCTCGCGCGTGGACGGTGTTTCACGAGACGAGGACCGAGCGCGGCGAATCATGCGTTCCTATGCGCGACTTCAGGGAACGCAATCGACGGCCGCCGTCATCAAGGGGGATCTTGCCGCGCACGAGGCCGGCGCTTTCGACGACGATACCGTGTATTCCTACATCAATGCGCTCAAGCGGATCTTCGCAATCGAGGATATGCCGGCCTGGTGCCCGAACCTGAGGTGCAAGACTCCGGTGCGGACGTCCGACACGCGCTATTACACCGATCCCTCGGTCGCGACTGCGGCGCTGAGGATCGGCCCGGGCGGGCTGATGGGAGACTTGCAGACGTTTGGCTTTCTCTTCGAGACGCTGGCAGTCCGCGATTTGCGTGTCTATGCCGATGCGCTGATGGGCGAGGTGCGGCACTATCACGATGCGAGCGGACTCGAATGCGATGCCGTCGTCTACTTGCGCGATGGGGCTTATGGATTGGTGGAAATCAAGGTCGGCGGACAGGCGCTCGTCGACAGGGGGGCTGAGACGCTGTTGAAACTGGCGGACAAGGTCGATACGAGCAAGATGCCCAGACCGTCGTTCATGATGGTGCTGACGGCTGTTGGCGATTGTGCCTACCGCCGTCCGGATGACGGGATCGTCGTCTGCCCGATCGGCTGCCTGTGTCCCTGAAACCAATGGAGGAGCCATGAAGACCGATGTGAGCGAGAAGGGGCTGGAGGACATCATCGTCGATCACCTGGTGGCGGTGAACGGCTACGAGCTCGGCAAAAGCGATGACTTCGACGCGAAGTTCGCCGTCGACTGGCCGAAGCTTCACGGGTTCCTCCTGAGGACCCAGCCGGTGCAGGCCGGTGAGCTGCGGCTTCACGAGGAGGGCGGCAAGCTCAAGTTCCTGACGCGGCTCAACCACGAGATCGAGAGTCGCGGCATCGTCGACGTCCTGAGAAAGGGCATCAAGTGCTATCCCGTCCATTTGACGCTCATGTACGCGACGCCGACGGAGAAGAACGCGGACGCGGCGGCGAAGTTTGCGTGCAACGTCTTCTCGGTGACGCGGCAGCTGAAGCACCGCGGCAAGGAGACGAGCGCCGACGCGATCGACCTGTGCCTCTTCGTGAACGGGCTCCCGGTCATCACGTGCGAGCTCAAGAACGCCTACACGAACCAGGACACGTCCGACGCCGTCGACCAGTACAAGACCGACCGCCGGCCGGAGCTCGCGACGCTCTTCCGATTCAAGCGGTGCGTCGGGCATTTCGCCGTGGACGACGCGACGATCATGTACACGACGAAGCTCGAGGGCGAGAAGTCGTTCTTCATCCCGTTCAACAAGGGCTGGAACGACGGCGCGGGCAATCCGCCGAACCCGGACGGGCTCAAGACCGACTACTTCTGGAAGGAGACGCTCGAAAAGCGGTCGCTCGCGAACATCCTCGAGAACTACGCGCAGGTCGTCGAGAAGAAGGACAAGAAGACCGGCAAGGTGAAGGAGTCGCTGATATTCCCGCGCTACCACCAGATCCAGGTCGTGCGGCGGCTCCTGGCGGACGTCCGGGAGAACGGCGTCGGGCGGCGCTACCTGATCCAGCACTCGGCGGGGTCGGGCAAGTCGAACTCGATCGCGTGGCTCACGCACCAGCTCGTGGAGCTGGAGAAGGACGGCGCGAACGTCGTCGACTCGGTCGTCGTGGTGACGGACCGCGTCAACCTCGACAAGCAGATCCGCGACACGATCCGCCAGTTCGCGCAGCAGTCGAAGCTAGTCGCGTGGGCGAGCGCATCGGGACAGCTCAAGGCGGCGCTCGAGGACAACAAGAAGATCGTCATCACGACCGTCCACAAGTTCAAGTACATCGCCGACGACATCGCCTCGCAGGCGACGAAGAGGTTCGCCATCGTGATCGACGAGGCGCACTCGAGCCAGAGCGGGGACCTCGCGGCGGAAATGAACATCACGCTGTCGGGCGATGAGCGCAAGGAGGGGGAGGTCGTCGAGGACGTCATCAACCGGCTTATGGAATCGCGGCAGATGATGAAGAACGCGAGCTACTTCGCCTTTACCGCGACGCCGAAGAACAAGACGCTCGAGATGTTCGGCGAAAGGAGGGTCGAGGGCGGGAAGCCGGTCTTCCGTCCTTACGACTACTACTCGATGAAGCAGGCCATCGAGGAAAAGTTCATCTTCGACGTCCTCGAGAACTACATTCCGGCGAAGAGCTACTACCGGGTCGTGAAGACCGTCGAGGCGGACGAGAAGTTCGACGAGAAGAAGGCGCTGAAGCGCATCCGCGCGTTCGTCGAGGGACAGAAGACGCCGATTCGGCGCAAGGCGGCCGAGATGGTGACGCACTTCATCTCGCAGGTCTCGTGGCGCGTCAACAAGGAGGCGCGGGCGATGGTCGTGACGCGCGGCATCGTCTCGGCGATCGAATACTACTACGCCATCAAGGAGCTGCTGGAGGAGGTCGGCTCGAAGTACAGGCCGATGATCGCCTTTTCGGGCGAGAAGGAGTACGGCGGCAAGGTCGTGACGGAGGAGACGATCAACGGTTTCCCCTCGGCGGAAATCGAGGAGACGTTCCGCACGGGCGACTGGCGCATCATTGTCGTCGCGGACAAGTTCCAGACGGGCTATGACGAGCCGCTCCTGCACACGATGTACGTGGACAAGGAGCTCTCGGACATCAAGGCCGTGCAGACGCTCTCCCGGCTCAACCGGCGGACGAATCCGGCGAAGAAGGACACCTGCGTCATCGACTTCCACGACAACGAGGACGCCGTCCGCGAGGCGTTCGCCAAGTACTACCATTCGACGAAGCAGGTCGGCGACACCGACCCCAACAATCTCTACGACCTGCAGGCGCGGCTGGAGGCGGCCGAGGTCTATACAAACGAGGAGGCGTGCGAGGTCGTGCGGCTTCTGATGTCCGGCGAGCCGCGTCCCAGGATCGATGCGATCATCGATGCGTGCGTGGCGAACTACCAGGCGCTGGACGACGAGAAGAAGATCGCCTTCAAGGGCGGTGCGAAGGGCTTCTGCCGAACCTACGGCTTTTTGGCGGCGATTCTGCCGATGGGCGAGCCGATGTGGGAGAAGCTGTCGCATTTCTTCCGGCTTCTGGTGCCGAAACTGCCGAGCCCGGACGATCCGGATCTCGCGAAGGGCGTCCTCGACCGTATCGACCTCGAAAGCTACCGCATCGAGGTGAAGGGCAACATCCATCCGCTGGAAGACCGCGGCGAGGGCACGGTCGATCCGAATAATCCCGGACTGCCGCACGGCAAGAGGGACCCGAAGGTCGAGCTTCTGTCGGTCATCGTCGACGAATTCAACACGCTCTGGGGCGGTATCAAGTGGACGAACGCGGACAACATCCTCAAACTCATCAAGCAGGCGCCTGAGGCAATCGCCAAGGTGGAGTCCTTCGCGAACGCGATCAAGGAGTCAGACGATCAGAACGCCAAGCTCGAGTGCGAGGCCGCGATGAAGAAGCTCGTCGTCGATTCGCTCAAGGACTCGACGGAGTTCTACAAGCAGTTCAAGGAGAACGACGCCTTCCGCGCCTGGCTCCTCGACCGCATGTTCGAGCGTGCGAAGGAAATCGCCGCGGCGTAACACGAGAACAGGATGAATCGTTTATGCAGGGCAGGGACAGCCAAGGGACAGACCCCGGTAGTGGGGTTGTAGTGGTGGGGTTCGGCGCGGCTGGTTGTTGATAGTTGCCCCG
>JAEDMC010000112.1 GCA_016303225.1 Kiritimatiellia bacterium | reverse complement strand
CTGGAGCCGCTGAACGTGAAGCGCATCGAGGTTACGCCGCTCAAGGGCAAGGCGGGCGTCATTCCGCCGTTTGCGGTTGACCTCAAGCTGGTGAAGCGCTGGTACCGTTCGGGCAGCGCGTGGATCGCCTACCACAACGACCGCCGTCTGCGCGTGCTCTGTCCCGACCTCTTGGTGAACGACGATTCGCTCATCTACGTCGACGAGCAGCAGACGCGCAACTACCTCAGGCTCGACTATCCGGAGGGCTCGATCTACTCCGACGTCTCGGACGTCGGCAAGAACCACTTCGGCTGGAACTCCAATATCCCGTTCAAGGACGCGAAGGTGATCCAGCCGTTCGCCGTCCGCGAGGCCGGCCGCAACCAGCAGGTGATGGCGACGGTGCACGTGCCGAAGGACGCGAAGGCGGGGCTTTACGAGGGCGCGCTCAACTTCTTGACGGACAGGGGCACGGTCTCCGTGAAGCTCGCCGTGAAGGTGCTGCCGATCGAGCTGCCGGTCCAGCCGTCCCCGTACCGCGACACGACGCGCAGCTACATCTCGCACATGAACAGCTTCCCGGCCGTCGAGGGCGCGACCTATGCCGAGCGTCTCGAGTACGTGAAGTTCTTCATGCGCGACATCCATGCGCACAACATGAATCATACGACGGGCGTCTGGGACTGGCCGTCGTATGCGAAGCTCGCGTTTGAGGAGGGGTTCGTGCCGGACCGTCTCTTCATGGGCCGGAACGGGAATCCGGGCTTCTGGTGGGACTTCTATCCGGGCGTCGCCCGCAAGGACCTCACGGCGAAGGACCGCGAGATGGCGCTCAAGGCGTGCGAGCGCAAGGTGTGGAGCACGCAGGAGTTCCTGAAGAAGACGTTCCCCGAGTGGTCGAAGCACTATGTCATCTCGTTCTCGGAGGCGACGGACTTCAATTCGCTCTCGCGCAGCCAGGGCGAGGTCGCCGACGCGGCGCACGCGATCGGCAAGAAGACGTTCGCGCACGGCATGGGCCACTGGAACAGCCAGTGGGCGGGCGACATCCAGGACATGAACTCCTCGACGCTCATCTCCGCCGAGGAGGCGAGCCGCTGGCACGCCGCGGGTGGCGAGATGATCAACTACGCCGATCCGTTCCCGAGCGCGGAGAGTCCGTACTGGTACCGCCGCAAGCAGGGCGTGCTCATGTACCGCACGGGCCTGGATGGACATATGATGCACGGTTACCGTCAGGGCCGCACCCCGTGGAACGAATGGGGCGAGGACTGGGGCGGCGACGGCAACTACCGCAACTTCTGCAACTGCTATCCGATGCAGGGCGGCGCGCTGATGAAGCTCTGCTGGGAGGGCACGCGCGAGGGTTATGACGACATCCGGTACTTGACGCGCCTCACGCAGCTCGCGCAGGCGAACCTCGGCTCGAAGGATCCGGACCTCCTCCGCGAGGCGAAGCGCGCGATGCTCTGGATCGAGAAGACCGACGGTCTCGCCACCGACCTCGACGCGCTCCGCGCGGGTACGGCCGAGCGCATCATCCTGCTGCAGGACCAGATCAAGAAGCATGGCGGGACGCTGCCTCCGGCAGAAGCGAAAAGTAAAAAGTGAAAGTGAAAGAGTGCGGGGTGAAAAGCAAAAGTGAGAGGAAGATATTGCTTTAAGACCTTAAGACTTCAAGAGAACAAGAGGATTTGAAATATGAAATTTGAGATTTTGAGATGCGGAATGGTTGCGGCCGCTCTGGCGATGGCCGGCTGCGCGACCGCGACGAACGGAGTGCAGGGGCCGGCGGGCAAGAATGTCTACGACGTCAAGTACGCGCCGCTGCCCGGCAACTACGCGATGATGCTCAAGAACGCGCCGGACGAGTGGAACTTCAATTTCCGTCCCTACGGCGCCTCGAGCGAGTGGCTGTGGTCAGACTCGAACGTCCGCCGCGACGCGGCTGCCGACGGCAAGCTTTCCGACCGCCGCATCACGGCGATCCGCGTGTCGTGCGACGAGCAGGGCTTCAACGTGCTGATGTACGGCTGCGAGCCGTCCCTCTCCGAGTATCTCTCGAAGACGAATGACTATCCGTACCAGTCGATCGAGTATTTCGTCGCGCCCGGCGATGCGGACGAGCCCGGCGTGCAGCAGCGCTTCATGTGCTTTTACGGCAACGGGGAGAATCGGGAGTACGAGAACCGCGAGCCCGACCGCCAGTTCCGCTTGGCGAAGCCGGTCGTGTCGGAGACGGCGCTCGAGAATTCGGTCATCGTGAAGATCAGCTACGATTGGGCGAACTTTTGGAACCGACTGCCGCTCTTCACGGACCGCACGGACAACTTCTGGCGCCTGTCGCTCATCCGCTGGGTCGAGGGCGGCCTCACCTGGGGCGGCACCGTCCACCAGAACTCTCAGGCGGGCTACATCCGCTGGCCGACGTTCACGCCCGCCGAGCGCACGGCCATCCTGAAGACGACGCTGGAGAAGGGGTGGAGGGAGTTCCGCAAGTACACGCACACCAATCCGATTTCGATCGGACTCGTCACCGCGAACTGGCTGCCGTGCACGGAACTCCGCCGTAAGCTCGATCCGCGCTCGTTCGTGAACATGAACGAGGACCCCGACTTCCGTCCGACCCTCGAGCGGATGATCCTCGAGTGCCAGGCGCTCGCGCCGGAGATTGCGCGCATGGACAAGATGACGCGCGAGGAGCAGGACGCGTTTTACGCGAAGGCGTCCGAGATGCTCTTCAACTTCCCGTGGGCGCTGCAGGAGGCCTACGGCGAGTATCAGAAGAACAGGCTCTTCGAGAGGTAAGCGTTTGGGGTTTGATGTTTGAGGTTTGACAGTTTAATGAAAGGATAACAGAATATGAAATTTGAGATTTTAAATCTGGTATTGGTCGCGACGCTTGCGTCGACGACCGTAGCGGCGCCGTCGGCCGCCGACCAGGAGGCGAAGAAGCGTGCGCAGGCGATTGCGCAGCTCGTGAAGAAGAACAACCAGGCCGTCGCGACGCTAAGGCGTTCGGTTGAGGCGACGTGGAACTGGCATAACGCGAAGAAGGCGAAGGACTTCGGGATGGTTAGCTCGAATGTCACGGAGATCCTCCGCCTCATCTCGTTGAAGGAAGGCGCGGCGGACTGCATGACGCGAGGCGACGTCCTGGCGCTGAAGGCGAAGGCCTACGCCGAGCCGCTCGACCTGCGCCTCTATGCCGAGGCGAAGGCCGCGTACGAGGAGGCGGTCAAGGCGCAGGAGGACGTCGACCGCAAGGCGAAGGTCGCGTTCGCGGCGGCGAAGTACCGCTTCCTCGCCGGACAGGATCCGGTCGAGGCGTGCGAGAAGGCGATGGTCGCTGCCTACAACACGCCGGGCCTCAATCCCGCGACCAAGCTCGCCCTGCTCAAGGACGGCGTGCCGGGTCTTGACTATCGTGTCGAGGGCCGCAAGGTCGCCGAGGCGTCAAAGGATCAGAAGATCCTCAACACGTACTACCAGCGCGAGGCGAAGGGGCCGAGCTGGGACGACCGCAAGGTGCGCGATCCGCTCGATCCGAACTACTGTGCAGACGGCATGTTCAGGACATGCGAGGAGGCGATTGCGAAGCTGGAGCCGAAGTACCGCGACTGGTTTGAGAACCGCAAGCTCGAGTTGCTGAAGGAGATGTCCCGCTGGGATGAAGTCGAGAAGGCTCTTCAGGGCCGTCTCGCGGCGATCACCAACGTGACTGACCGCCGTCGCGTTCAGATCTACGGGCAGCTGGCCGAGATGTATGTCACGCGGTCCGCGCGTTACTACCAGAAGCCTGACGAGGCGCTGACGCGCAAGGCGATCGGGTTCTGGGAAGAGGGCCTCAAGCTTGATCCCAAGAACGGAGGATTCTTCCGCAAGATCATCGAACGCGCGATGCTCATCGACGACTGGAAGCTCGCCGAGGCGAAGCTGGACGCGCTGACGACGGTCATGAAGGACCAGAAGCCGGACGCCTGGATGACGGCGGTCTACGGTGACATCGCCTATTACCGCGGCGACTACGAGAAGGCGGTCGCGTGGTACAAGACCTTCGAGAAGTTCCCGGACGCTCCGACGGTCGTCAAGATCCCGAATTCCCACCAGCGCTTCGCCGGCGCGCTCTATGCGACTGGCCGCTACGAGGAGTGTCTCGAGGCCATTGACCAGTGCCCGAACTTCTGGAGCTTCAAAGACACGAACGCCCAGTACCGCAAGATCCTGAAGGCGAAGATCGAGGAGGCCCGGAAATGAAGCTGACTGCCGCGATCCTGTTCGTCCTGACGGTGCCCGCGCTGGCCTCGGCCGGCGGATGGGTAATCGAGAACGAAGACAACGACCACTATTTCTACAGCGGCAAGGAGGGCGCGACCAAGGAAGCGCTCGAGGCCTACGCCGATTCACTGCTCGAGGGCGGCCACGTCACCCACCTCTTCTGGTGCGTGAACGGACAGCGTCCGAACTACGATTCAAAGGTGTGGGACCCGATCTGGAAGGCTCTGGAGGACAAGGAAGTCCAGTGGGGATATTGCAGCAAGGCATGGCCGACGTGCGCGAAGACGCTCTTCGACGAGGGGATTGACCCCTATCGCGTGTGGATCGACCGCACGCGGGCGAAGGGTGCGTCTCCGTGGGTGTCGATGCGCATGAACGACAACCACGACGGCTGGCTCGCGCACGGCGCACGCGTCTGCCAGTGGTACAAGGACCATCCCCAGTTCCGCATTCTCCCCGGCTACAAGGGCGTACAGTGGGGGCCGTACTCGCTTGACTTCGCGCATCCGGAGGTCCGCGACTACACGTTCGCGCTCTTCGAGGAGATCGTGAACCGCTATGCGGATGCGGACGGCATCGAGATGGACTTCCTTCGTTCGTCCAATTACTTCAAGGACGAGGAGGCCGTCACGAACGCGCCGGTCATGACGGCGTTCATCGCCCGCTGCCGCGCCGCGGCAAATGCCGTCGGCGCGAAGCGCGGCCGTCCGTATCAGCTCGCGATCCGCCTGCCGATCACCCTTGACGGAGCGCTCAAGGCCGGCTTCGACGCCGTGGAGATCGCGCGTCAGGGCCTGTGCGACGTCATCATCGTCTGCAACGAGAGCCGGGACTACACCGACTGGGAGATTCCGTTCGGGGCGTGGAAGGCGAAGGTCGGCGCGGTGAATCCGAAGATCCGTCTCGTCGCCGGCACGACGGCGTGGTCGCACAATCCCGCGTCGCTGAAGGGGTGGACGGCGATGATGCGCGACAAGGGCGCGGAGGACTTCTATGTCTTTAACCTGCAGTGGGCGAACGAGGCGCTCAAAAAGGCCGTGCATCCTGGCGCGGCGTTTGCGGCCGACGTCTGCACGAAGGGCGCGCGCGCATTTTACGTCGACACGCGCACGCCGCCGATGCCGCAGCTGCCGCCGGTCGTCGTCAAGGGCGAATTTGCGAAGGCGGCGTTCAGGCCGGGTGCGTGGACGTATGCCGCGAACGGTGCTGCGCCGCGTGCAATCGACTTTTCGAAGCGCCTCAACCTGCGTAAGGGACAGGCTCCGGACGGCAAGGACTATCCGCCGCTCACCAAGCTCCGCCTGACGGGCGTCCTTGAGAGCGAGAAGGATGGCGAGGCGCTGCTCGGCATGGGCTTCGACTGGCGCTGGGAACTCTTCGTGAACGGACAGAACGTCTTTGGACGGACGGCGATGGTCGACGCCCGTGACCGCGGTGTCCTGGGGCGCGCAAGCGACTGGACGGTTGCGGTTCCGGTCAAGAAGGGCGCGAACGTGGTCGTCGTCGAGATCGTCGCCGGCGAAAACTGCTTCGGCGAGATGAAGGCGCTGGATCCTGCGGCGTACAAGGACGGCGTCGACCTCGCGGCGCAGCGCGACTACGAGGCGCGCGTCAAGTCCGGCGAGGCGGTAAGGCCCTATCTGCCGCGGTTCCCGTATGCGCTGGCGAAGTCCGGCGCGTTTCCGCTGGCGCTCCCGAAGGATGTCCGCGCCGAATCGTCGGCCGTCGTTGAGCTGACGCTCACGAAGAAGGAGGACGCTCCCGTCACGGTCCGCCTGAACGGACAGACGGCGAAGGGCGAACTCGTGGTCGACAAGAAGGTCGTCCGCATCCGCGCCGCGTTTCCGCTGACGGCCCTGAAAGGCGGCGTAGCCGAAATTGCCTTTGACGGTGTCCCGAATTCGTCCGCGAAGGTCACCAGCATCGGCTTGTTGCTCGATTGAGACGGGATCGCTTTTTAAACGGCTGCGTTCGGACGATGCCCGCCGTTTTCCTGAGCGCTAACTGAGTCCCCTTGCGGGATGGGGCCCAAAATTGATATAATATATCTTCAAATGTTTGGGTTTCTGAAAAAGAAGGGAAAAGGACCGGTCGTCTACAAACGACCGGATCACTGCATTTCCCGCAAGAACATTGACCCGGACGCCCTGAAAGTCCTCTATCGACTCTCCCGGCTCGGTTACACGGCGTATCTCGTCGGCGGGGGCGTGCGCGACTTGCTGATGGGGCGCGAGCCGAAGGATTTCGACATCGGGACGAGCGCCAAGCCCAACGAGGTGAAGCACGCATTCCGCAATTGCTTCCTGATCGGGCGCCGGTTCCGGCTGGCGCATGTCCGCTTTGGCGAGAAGGTGATCGAGACGGCGACTTTCCGTCAGAATTCTCAGACGGTCGGCGAGATCATCGAACATGCGGCGGAGGGGCCCTTGGAGGACAATACCTTCGGGACGCCGCAAACCGACGCGTTCCGCCGTGACTTCACGATCAACGGGCTTTTCTATAACATCAAGGACTTCTCCGTCATCGACTGGGTCGGCGGGATGAAGGACATCGAGAAGAAGATCGTACGGGCGATCGGCGATCCCGAGATCCGCTTCCAGGAGGATCCGGTCCGCATGATGCGGGCGATCAAGTTCTCCGCGCGTCTCGGCTTCAAGATCGAGAAGAAGACGCTGGCGGCGATGAAGAAGTACCACAAGTGCATCCTGACGGCTGCGGTGCCGCGCGTCTGCGAGGAGGTCTTCCGCCTCTTCACCTACGGCCACGGCGCGGAAGCGTTCCTGCAGATGTACGAGTGCGGCATGCTCGGCGACCTCATCCCCGCACTCGGCAAGTTCCTGGACAGGGACGGCGGGCGCAAGTCGCTGACGTTCAAGTATCTGAAGGTGCTGGACACGTACGAGCAGATGATGTCCAAGAAGGGCTTCGAGGTCTCGAACGGACTTCGGGCGGCGGTGCTGATGACGGCGATGTTCCGGGCGGAGAAGAAGGACGGCGCGGGGCGGAAGATCATGCAGTACATGATGGATGCGCTGAAGATGCCGAAGGCGACCTATTTCACTGCGGTGACGCTGATGGAGTCGACGAACAGACTCGGGATTTCCCCGAAGAAGGGCAAGCAGCGATTCATCTATAACCGTGATTTCCTTGACGCGCTCGATTACAATCGCATCGTGCTCAAGGCGGAAAAGCGCAGCGAAAAGACGCTGAACGAATGGGCAGACCTTTACGAGTCGAAAAGAAAGGAAACAGAAAATGAACCTCAGGACTAATCCGGAACTTCTTCCCCTGATCGAGTGGTGGGAGAAGGATGGCAAGGAAACGGTGATCTATCTTCTGGTCGCGGCGATTGCGGTCGGCGGCTGGTATGGGTGGAAGCACCACAAGGCGGCCGTGAAGGAAGCCGCGTCGAATGCGCTGGTGAACGCCTACACGACCGAGGAGATCGAGGACGCGGTTTCGAAGTTCTCCGGCTCTGCTGCTGCTGGCGCGCTGAAGATTCGCCTGGCGAAGAGCTACTATGACGCGGGCCGTTACGACGAGGCCCTCGCCCAGTACGAGGACCTTCTCGCCAAGGCGCCGGAAGGCTTTGCGGATGTCCCGGTCGTCGGCAAGGCGCAGTGCCTGGAGGCGCTCGGCAAGTTCGACGAGGCGGCGAAGGCGTTCGATGCCTTTGCAGAGGCGAATCCGACCAATTACCTGACGCTCACCGCCCAGCTCGGCGCGGTTCGCTGCTACGCGCAGCAGGGTGACAAGGAGAAGGCCCTGGCCCGTCTGGATGCGCTCAAGGTCGCGAACAAGGACGACGAGATGGCGGAGGCCCGCGTCGAGGCGATCGAGGCGCTCGTGAAGCGCTATGGCAAAAAGGCCTCTCCCGCGCCGGTCGCAAAGCCGGTCGAGGTCAAGTCTGCCGAGGTCAAGCCGGCCGTGACGAACGAAGTGAAGAAGATCGAGAAGGCCGCTGAGTAATCTGCACCTACACCTTCAACCTACAGCTAATTTCATCCCACGATAACCATCTGAACCCAGGGATGCTCCAACCCTTCCGCTCCCAAAGATGATCTCTACGGGGTGGACAGAAAGAAAAACGAAAATGGCGAAGAAACTCAACAAGTACGTCGAAGATACGATCGCGTATGTGCGCGAGAAACACGCGAGCGAACCGGAGTTCGTTCAGACTGTCGAGGAAGTCCTGAGCTCGCTCAGCCCGGTCATCGACAAGCATCCCGAGTACAAGCAGGCCGACCTCCTCAAGCGCATGGTCGAGCCGGAGCGTATGTTCACGTTCCGCGTCGTCTGGACTGACGACAAGGGCGAGACTCACACCAACATCGGCTACCGCTGCCAGTTCAACGGCGCGATCGGGCCGTACAAGGGCGGACTGCGCTTCCAGAAGAACGTCTATCCGGGCATCATCAAGTTCCTCGGCTTCGAGCAGACTTTCAAGAACTCGCTCACCGGTCTTCCGATCGGCGGCGGCAAGGGCGGTTCCGACTTCGATCCCGCGGGCAAGAGTGCGGCCGAGGTCATGCGCTTCTGCCAGGCGTTCATGACGGCCCTCTATCGCTACATTGGTCCGGACATCGACGTCCCGGCCGGTGACATGGGCGTCGGCGGCCGCGAGATCGGCTACCTGTTCGGCCAGTATCGTCGCCTGAAGGGCGTCTGGGAGAACGGCGTCTTGACGGGCAAGGGCCTCAGCTACGGCGGCTCGCTGATCCGTCCGGAGGCGACCGGCTACGGCGCGGTCTACTATCTGCAGGAAGTCCTCGCCCACGAGAAGGACACGATCGAGGGCAAGCGCATCGCCATCTCCGGCTACGGCAACGTCGGTTGGGGCATCATGAAGAAGGCCATGCAGCTCGGCGCGAAGGTCACGTACTTCGCGGGTCCTGACGGCTACATCCACGATCCGGACGGCGTCAACACCGAGGAGAAGCTCAACTACATCCTTGAGATGCGCGCGGCCGACCCGATGCACTGCGCTCCGTACGCGAAGAAGTTCCCGAAGGCGAAGTTCGTCAAGGGCACGAAGTGCTGGGGCGTCAAGGACGTCGACATCTACATGCCGGCGGCGACGCAGAACGACGTCACCATCGAGTGGGCGAAGAAGATCGCCGCGTCGGGCGTGAAGTACTATATCGAGGTCGCCAACATGCCGACCACGAACGACGCGCTCAACTTCCTGCGTCAGCAGAAGAAGATGATCGTCGCTCCGTCGAAGGCGGTGAACGCCGGCGGCGTCGGCGTCTCCGCGCTTGAGATGGCGCAGAACTCCGAGCGTCTCGTGTGGACGGCCGACGAGGTCGACGCGCAGCTCAAGAAGATGATGAAGAACATCCACGACGAGTCCGCCAAGGCCGCGAAGGACTACGGTCTCGGCTACGACCTCGTCGCCGGCGGCAACATCGCCGGCTTCATCAAGGTCGCAGATGCGATGATGGCTCAGGGCCTCTTCTAAGAGCAAAAGGAAGAGTGAAAAAGTAAAAAGTTACGGATCACTCTTGGAAACGGGCCGCGGCAGTTTTGCCGCGGCCCGTTTTTCGCTATAGTCATTCACAAAGAGTCGTGAAGATGGTCGAGTCGGCCTACCGCACGGCTTTCGGGAAGTTTCTCTGTAGTCGGTCACTCAACACCGCTTCGCGGCATTGAGCGCCCGACTACAGCATTTGGGCATCTGGGCAATCGAGCATCTGGGCCTTTCTCGTCAGTAAATCCTCGATCTTGAACGTCTTGTCGAGTGCATAGGCATCAAGTGCTTCCGTGAGCCGCGCAACGGGATCGCCGCACCGCAGAC